>CAKZMO010000564.1 GCA_937128595.1 uncultured cyanobacterium
TAGGGGGGATCTGAAGTCGCATTGACGACTTCTCAAACATCCTCTAAAACGCTAACGGATTCCCCTCGTAGGGGCGATCGCCAACGGCAGCATTTGTGTGAGCTGTGGGCGTTTCTGACTTTTCAGTGTAAAGCAGCGAGGAATCTGAGAGAGGGTCAGGGTCTAGAAGAGAGGGACATCTTGAAACAGATGGTAATGTTTCGCAACAATTCTGCATGACGTGAGGCGAGGATTGATATGGCACTGATAATTGCGGGAGAGCGCAGTGGGGTTGGCAAAACAACGGTAACTCTTGCTCTACTAGCTGCTCTTTGTCGCTCAGAGGCGGCTCAGGGGTTTCCGCTGGCAGATGGAGATCACGGGGTGCAGTCGTTTAAGGTTGGCCCCGACTACATCGATCCGATGTTTCACCGCTATGTGACGGGTCGCCCTTGCCGAAATCTCGATCCGATTCTAACGTCAGAAACCTATGTGCGGCAGTGCTTTGCAACCCATAGTCAAACCGCTTCCTGCACGCTAGTAGAAGGCGTGATGGGCTTGTTCGATGGAGCCTCAGGTCAAGAAGAGATTGGCAGCACGGCTCACATTGCTCGAATCCTCAATATTCCTGTCCTATTGGTGCTCGACTGCCGCCGCCTGTCTCGCTCTGTAGGGGCGATCGCCCTTGGCTACCAATCCTTTGATCCCCGCGTTCAAATCGTGGGGGTTGTGCTCAATCAAGTGGGCAGCGATCGCCACGAGCAGATGTTGCGACAGGCGCTCGACCCGTTGGATCTGGACGTTGTGGGAGTGATTCGCAGAAATCAGGTCGTCACGCTGCCCGATCGCCATTTGGGACTGATCCCCACCGACGAATTGCCAGAACTCAACCGCATTGTTGAACAGCTCGCTCAGCTCGGGCGCACCTGCTTTGACTGGGAAATCCTGCATCCGCTACTTCAGTCTTCGGGGCGTTTGGAAAACCAAGAGAAGGCCAACTCCACAGAGGGATCACCATCTCCTTCCAACACCAATTCTTCCAACACCAATCTTTTCACACGGCATTCTCCATCCCCTGGTTCTCGTCCTCGGATTGCGATCGCCCGCGATCGCGCTTTTAGCTTCTACTACGCAGATAATTTGGATCTGTTGCAAGAATTGGGAGCCGAACTGGTTGAGTGGAGTCCCATGCAGGATTCTCATCTGCCCTCTGACATCAGCGGTCTCTACTTTGGCGGCGGCTTCCCTGAGGTGTTTGCGGCGGACTTGGCGGACAACCCATCGGCTCGTCGTCAGGTGCATCGGGCGATCGCTGCTGGCATTCCGACCTATGCCGAGTGTGGTGGCTTGATGTATCTGTGTGAAACGCTCATAGACTTTGAAAATCACCCTTGGCCGATGGTCGGAACGCTCCCCTTCACTGTTCGTATGGGGCAACGCCTCACGTTGGGATATCGGCGGGCGATCGCCCAGCATGACACGCCTTTGATGAAGCAAGGAGAGACCGTTTGGGGACACGAGTTTCATCGCTCAGTTTTAAGCGCTGTCCCCGGTTCTGAACACCAAAATGCAGCTGTATTCCCTAACAGTTCGCAGCTTGAATCAATTGATTCAAAGGAGAGGGCCTTAGATAACCAAGTGGTATCTGACCTGTCATTAGAACAGCCTTTGGGACAGCGCCCTGCTCAGTATCGTGATGTTTGTAATCCTGATAGGCTGTATCGTCTGCGCGGATTTGATCCGGGTAGTACTGAATTTAACGAAGGATGGCGCTGGCGCAATCTCCATGCATCCTATGTTCATCTGCACTGGGGAAACTGTCCGGATCTGCCCGCTCGATTCATCCATCACTGCAAAATCTGGACAAATCGGTTGCCGAAAGGGGCAAGTGCAGTTGAGAATTGAAAGGCTTCTCTGTAGATTGAATGCATCGAGGTTGATACCCAAGCCATAGGATACTTAACTTATTGATATTGAACCTGTTTTAGTTTGAATCCGTTGAGAGAACGTCTAGTCAGTCAAGGAACCCGCAGTGAGTCAAGCATTTGATTACGATCTGGTCATTATTGGTGCTGGAGTCGGCGGTCATGGAGCCGCTCTCCACGCTGTTGCTTGCGGTCTCAAAACCGCAATTATCGAAGGCGGAGACATGGGAGGAACCTGTGTCAATCGTGGCTGTATTCCTTCCAAAGCGTTGTTAGCTGCCTCTGGACGGGTTCGAGAATTACGAAACGCTGAACACCTCAAAGCTCTGGGTATCCATGTCGATGGTGTGACCTACGAAGATCGGGCGATCGCCGACCATGCCAGCACGATCGTGAACAAATTGCGGGGCGACCTGACCAATAGCCTCAAGCGACTCAAGGTAGATGTCATCCGGGGCTGGGGAAAAGTGGCTGGCCCTCAAAAAGTGGCGATCGCCACTGACAGTGGGGAGAAAGTCGTCACGGCGAAGGACATCATTCTCGCTCCGGGATCGGTTCCCTTTGTTCCACCGGGCATTGAGCTAGATGGCAAAACCGTTTTTACCAGCGATGATGGCATCAAGCTCGATTGGGTTCCCGACTGGATTGCTATTGTAGGCAGCGGCTATATCGGGCTTGAGTTTTCCGATATCTACACCGCACTCGGAAGTGAGGTGAGCATGATCGAAGCCCTCGATCAGCTGATGCCTGGGTTTGATCCCGATATCGCAAAGCAAGCCCAGCGCGTTCTGATTGCTCCTCGCGACATCGAAACTTATGTGGGGACGTTGGCAAAGTCGGTGAAGCCCGGTTCTCCAGTTGTGATTGAGTTGGCTGATGCAAAGACCAAGGAAATTGTGGATGTGCTAGAGGTTGATGCCTGTTTGGTCGCCACTGGACGCATTCCTGTCACCAAAGATATTGGCCTAGAATCCGTTGGGGTTGAAACCGATCGACGAGGCTTTATCGCGGTCAATGGCAAGATGGAAGTTTTGCGCGATGGAGAAGTGGTCTCCAACCTTTGGGCGATCGGAGATGCCACGGGACGCATGATGCTGGCTCACGCCGCTTCGGCTCAGGGTATTGCTGCGGTTGAAAATATCATCGGGCGATCGCGCGAGGTAGACTACCGTAGCATTCCTGCGGCAGCCTTTACCCACCCTGAAATTAGCTTCGTCGGAATGACCGAACCCGCTGCGGCTGAATATGCTCAAGAGCAAGGGTTTGAGGTCGCCACAGTGCGCTCATACTTCAAGGGGAATTCTAAGGCGATCGCCGAAGGAGAAACAGACGGAATTGCAAAGGTCGTCTATCGCAAAGATTCGGGCGAAGTGCTCGGGGCTCATATTATGGGACTCCATGCCTCTGACCTCATTCAAGAAGCCGCCAATGCGATCGCCGAACGTCGCACAGTCCACGAACTGGCGTTCCTAGTTCACGCTCATCCGACGCTGTCTGAAGTTTTGGACGATGCATACAAAAGAGCGTTGGAAGTCTAGAAGTTCTCAAGAGACGTTATGAATATCTGCGAGAGGAAGAGTCCCAATTTGATGGGGACTCAATTCACTCTCACGATCTGTGATGCATTGGTTTACCGCTGAGCTATGAAAATCCGCCGTCGTCCACCTAATCCAAAAGTCGAAGTTAACAATCTGGAGTTCATGATTAGAACCGCAGATGACGAGCCTCGCCATATCCTGGAAGAAATCGTTTGGCACAAAGAATCAGAAGTCAGCAAACTCCGCAATCGGATCTCGCTGGCAGAACTTCAGCAAAAGCTGGCTGGAATGCCCCCAAGCCTCAATTTTCTAAACGCATTACGCCAGGGTAAAACCTCGCCAGCTCTGATTGCGGAAGTGAAAAAAGCTTCTCCCAGCAAGGGGGTGATTCGCGAGGACTTTGACCCTGTGGCGATCGCCAAACAATATGAAGCGGCAGGCGCATCTTGTATTTCTGTCTTGACGGATCGGAAATTTTTTCAGGGAAGCTTTGACTACCTCAGCGACATTCGGAAAGCTGTGAGCATTCCACTACTCTGTAAAGAGTTTGTCATTTATCCCTATCAAATGTACTTGGCACGGGTTCGAGGAGCCGACGCTGTTCTGCTCATTGCTGCCATTTTGTCAGATAAAGATTTGCGGTATTTTGTCAAGATTGCTCAAGCGATTGGCCTCACTCCCCTGATTGAGGTTCATACCCTAGAAGAACTCGATCGCGTTCTGATGATCGATGGAGTTAGCCTCATCGGGATCAACAATCGTAATCTTGAAGATTTCTTCGTTGATTTGCAAACCACATGTAAAATTTTGAGCGATCGCCAACATCAGCTTCAAGAGCGTGGCATTCTAGTCGTGAGCGAATCGGGACTTCACACACCTACCGATTTGAAAACGGTGTCCGATGCTGGATCTGCGGCAGTACTGATTGGCGAGTCTTTCATGCGACAGGAAGACCCAGGGCAAGCGATTACCTCGCTTTTTGCCTCGCCCTCTTAGCGTTTTACTCCTCACACGTCTATTTTCAAATATCCAAACCCACTATCCTAAACAAGGCTTGTCATGGAGCAAATTCCGCTACCATCGCATGTGCATTACGAACTCATTTTGCAAATTTTGGAGCGTCAAACGCTTTTTGCCGTAGGCAACAAATCGCCTCAGCGGCAGCAGGTATCTGAACTCATTGGCACCCTAAGAAAAGCTCTCTCCCAGCAAAAACAGCTAGAACAGAGCTGTGGGCGAGCCCAAATTCCGTTTGACTACCGCTGGTCAACGGGTGAAAATCCTGAACAGCGGCCTTCTTCATAAATCAGGCTCTCTCGATTGCTGCGCGAAGCTGTGGCGATCGAGAGAAGTGAGGTAAAGGAATGAGGTTGAGTCTTGGATGAGGTCTAGAAAAATGCTGTGGAACCTATCGTCATGAGTTCGCCGTTTTTGCATGAACCGGAAGAGTAATTTGAAACTCTGTGCCTTGATTGGGAGTAGAGCGACAGGTTAGCATTCCGTGGTGTTTTTCGGTGATGATTTTATAGCTGATAGAAAGTCCTAGCCCTGTTCCTTTGCCAATCGGTTTCGTTGTAAAAAAGGGATCGAAAATGCGTTGACGAGCTTCTTCTAAAATGCCGGAGCCATTGTCGGCGATCGCAATCGTGACACAGCTCACTTGCTCTTCTGACCTTCCTTCACCGTTCTCGCAGGTGCCTTCTGCTGGTGCAGTTGCGGGGGGGCGATCGCGGTGTGGATTAGTATCAAGGGCTGAATTCTCTAGATCCGGCTCAGGGGAAAGACCATTGGAGTAACGATGTGGATTGGATTCGGGAGCAGCGGAAGAACGGACAAGAAGTCCACTGGTTCGCTGAGCGTGATCAACGTAGGTGCGAATTGAAATTTTAGGGTTTAGCGATGGCTGCGTTTCTAGGGCAGAGTCTAGGGCATCAATAGCGTTGCTGAGAATATTCATCACTACCTGGTTGAGCTGTCCCGGCGAGCAGTCAACCAGGGGAATGTTGCCATAGTTTCGAACAATCGTGATCTCACCCCGATTGGGTTGTGCTTTGATGCGGCTGTTGAGCATCATGATGGTGCTCTCGATTCCCTCGTGGATATCGACGGTTTTCAATGTCGATTCATCAACCCGAGAAAAGGTGCGGAGCGACCGAATAATTTCCTGAATACGTCTTGCCCCAAGATTGAGAGAGTTGAGCAGTCGGGGTAAATCTTCCTGTAGAAAATAAAACTCGATTTCTTCGGTCAGGTCTTGAATCGATTGAGGCGGATGGGGATATTCGGCCTGATATTGGTTGAGCAGGTTCAGCAAATTCTCCACATACACCGAAGCATAAGGTAAGTTGCCGTAGATAAAATTGATGGGGTTGTTGAGTTCGTGGGCAATGCCCGCGACTAGCTGCCCCAGACTAGACATTTTCTCGTTGTGAACTAGTTGGGCTTGGGTTTGTCTTAGCTCTTCTAAGATTTGAGTCAATTCTTGGGTTCGGTCTTTAACTCGCTCTTCCAAGGTCTCGTTATCTTGAGCATACTGACTCAGCGACCTCTTGACCTGCTCGGCCATGTGGTTAAAGGAGTCTGCCAGAGTTGACAGCTCTCGAATGTTGGAAGCAGGAATTCGCTGGTCTAGATGTCCGGTGGCGATCGCCTCTGCGGCTTTGTTGATTTGCAAAATCGGGTGAGCAATCCAGCGCGACGTAAGAATGCCCAGTAGCGAAGCACCCGCCACTGCCAACAGACACAACAGTAAAGTATTGCGGGTATTTTCTCGAATCTGAGCCGTAAATTCGGACTCGGGTACCATTACCACCACACGCCAATCGAGACCCACCTCATCTTGCCAAGGCATGACTTGGAGATAGTGGCGATCGCCTTCAACATTGACTGACAAAATTTGGTCAGAGTCCATCATCTGACCATCAGCGTCGTACAAAGCCGTCGCCATCGCTAGGATTTCTGGGTCTTGGCTATCGCGAATGTTGTAACGCTGCTCGGCACGGACATCGGCTGGAGATGGTTCTGTTTCTGATGGAGAAGATGGGACTTCGGTACCTCCATCAATATATTCTTCAGTGCTGGGTAAGGAAGGGATGACACTGCCATCCTGTGCTGCTGGGTCAGGAGTATTGAGTCGGATTCCTGCATCTAGTGCTTCGTCAGATGCGGTCTGCTCGCTTGCTTCCTCAGTTTCAGCTCCAGAGTTAATCGTTTCATTCAGTGCTGTGGTGCCAGATGTGCTGCTGCTGTCAGTTGCATCATCTTTAACAATGGCGTCTGCAACAGATTCTGCTGCATCTAAGTCGTTCTCCGACCGAGCTTCAGGCTCAGCGTTCGAGTGTGTCGCAACTCGACCTGCCTTAGGCTCTGAGGCCGCAAGCAGAGTGCCATCCTGGCCGAGGATGAAGATCGAACTCGACTCAGTCGGCTTCAACCTTCTCAGAGAGCTGCTGATATCCGAAATTCGCAAATCAACACCCAACACCCCGATTAGATTGCTCTCTTCGTCGTAGATCGGATAGTTTGCGGTGGCTGCAACGTAGACCCCTTCAGCGACATCTTCAAACGCCACGACCCAAAGAGATTCAGCCGCCGCAGCGGTCTCAACGAACCACTCTTCTTGGGCAGGGTAATAGTTCCAGCGGTCGATAATTGCCGTAGGTCTGCCGCTCTCGTTTGATGAATAGGTGAAGTGCGTGCTGTCAGCAAATGTGCGATCGATCTCAATGCCAGGGGCTTCGTACCAGTCTCCAGCTCCTACATATTCACCATTAGGCAATCCGAAGCCGATGTAGCCAACGTCAGAGTAGGTCTGTGCCTGTTGCCAAAAGTGTTGGCTCAGCGCATCAAAATCTCTGGGACTGAAGATCCCTTGCTCAATTAAGTTGGCATTGATCTGGTTGATTTGGTGAGGTGAGGCAAGATAGTCGTTTAGGTGCTGGTTGACCAACTCCTTAGTTTGCGAAATCAAATCCTCTGCTAGAGCCGTAATGGCTTCTTGTCCGTTGCGGATAGAAATATAGCTCGTGAGCCCAACTGCAACCAAAATCTGAACCAAAAATGGAACGATGAGAACCCATTGCAGGGCAAACTTTTTTTGCAAGGTGTCGGGTTGAGGCAGAGAATGAGATGATGAAACGCTATCTGAAGGGCGAGAGTGACGTTGCAGTAACTTTAGAATCATGGCGAGGAGAGTCTTGTGTCCCTTCGCGGAAGTGACGATGTTTTCAACGTTCCCATCAAAAGTGTAAATAATGCATCAGGTGCTCAACCTGTTGAGCTGTCAGGCGTAGACGTTGTTGCAGGTCGGCCAGATGCAAATAGGGGCGAGTGCGATGGTGGGCAATCTGCAGCGCTAGAGCGGTATCGACGCCCGGAAGCTTGATCAGCGAAGCGATGGAGGCTTGATTTGGGTTGACGCTCTGGATGGGAGGAATGTCGTCAACATTGAAGCCTGTAGGCTCGTAATAGTAGAAGGCCAATAGCGGTTCACTAGCTCGAAGCTGCTCGATAGGCAAGCTGAGTGCTGCGGCTAAGTCTTCTAGACAGTGGAACTGTACTCCTTGCGCTTGGAGGGCGACGAGCGATCGCCCCTGCTCTACTGTTAAACCTGGAACTCTCAGCCAGTCTTCTAGCGTTGCTCGATTCACATCAAGGGGGACTTGTGTGGACGAATTATTCTCAGCGCTCGGATGTCCTGAACGGCTAACATCAGACGTTGCCCAGCCAACCGATCCGTTTTCTCCTTTGGAAACAGAGGCCGTATTTTTGCGGCTCACTTTTTGTCCTGCTTTTTGTCCTACTTTTTGTTTTACAAAGTAAGACAGATCAGATTGCACTGCGAATTTGGTCGTGTCTGTGGTTGTTAGAGAATTGGAACCCCGATTGAGAGTTTTCCCTGACGTTGAGGGTGAGGGTGAGGGTGAGGGTGTGGCTGGGGCAGCGAGAACACCTGACGAAGAATTGAAGTTGTGCTCAAATTCTTCAGAGTCAAGGGAGCTATACCAAAGCCCTTCTATCAGACTCGCAACTTGAGGAATATGGGTCGGCAACAGAAGCAGGTAGAACACCCCCCAACCCCACTGTCGCAGATAAAACTTGTGGAGCCCCGGCACGAGAACCCCTGAACATGCAAGCGCGATCGCCAACCGACGCTCTTTTTCTGGACGGGTCAACACTGCCATGAGCGGCGCGAGTCGTTGCAGAGTTCCGTTCAATCGCGTGATCACTCTACGTCAATCTCCCCAAGAACATCGTTTGTGATTTGCAAGAACAATCCTCGCCTTAATGTATCAAACATGGATTGAAACTCGCTCATTCAACAGCCTAATTCGCCATACAAATCATTGAGAGTTTTGAATTCTGACGATGAGCACTCTAAGTCAAGACAAGGGTAGATTTGAGCGATCGCCCAGTACATAAATAATTATTTCGCAAGCAGAGGATTTCCTGATGCTCTTTGTTTTTGTGAGAAGAGACGAGTAACCGCAAAATCTGCGGAGGCTGTCCGCTCTTCATAAGTACGCGGCCGGTCTTGAGCTTTGAATCTACCGCTAGCTTTATCCAGAGTGTGCCTTGAAAAAGCATCATTGGTTCGACTTCATTGAATATTTCTCCCTCGTCGGATTGGGAGCGGGATCAGTCCTGTCGATTGTTTCCAAACAAGCTTTATTTGCCTCAACGCCCCTATCCTTTGCTCTACTGGTCGGATTTGCCAATCGCCGCCGAGTCGAGCAAGCCCAAGAGCAAAAGCTGATTGACTCCCTCTCTGTGCTTGACCGGAAGCTGTCCAAGAGTATTAAGCTCGTGGATCAGCAGGTTCAGAATTTGCCTACCCCAGAAATGATTGGGGAAGTGCGGCAGTCTATCCTGCGGCACGGTCGAGAAGATATGAAGCGGCTCTCTGCACATATTGTAGAAGTGCGGGAAGATCTCGAAGAGAGGTTGAAGCTATTTGATCAGGAAACCCTGGATAAAACGCGTCAAGATGTTACTCAGCTTCGACAGGAATACGCAAAAGTTTATAGTTCTTTAGAAGATATTTCTTCATCTCTGAAGCAGGCTGCAACCACTCACCGAGTTGATGAAGTCGATCAGGCGATCGCCTCTCTCAGCAGGCAGTCCGAACGGCTCCAGACAACTCTGCAAACTTTGGATGACCACAACAAGCACTCCATCGCAAGCTTGCAAGAGCAAGTCAATCAGGTCAACCGCCAAGTGAAGTCACTGCCGCCTCCTGTGGATGCAGCTCCGCTGAAGCGCGATCTGAGTGAGTTGGTGCGGGTGGTCGCCGATTTGGTTCCCAAACGCGACCTCAACAACGTTGTTGCTGATTTGCGCACGATACAAGAGTGGCAGGCTTCTCGTTCTCAAACGGATGAAGGACTGCGGCAAGATATTCAAGCGGTGCGGCAGCGGCTCCAGTCTCTGCCCGATGTACCCCAGTTGCGATCGCAGCTCGAAGAGTCTTTCACCCACGAAATTCGAGCCATCAACCATCAATTGCGAACACTTCATAACTCCCCTTCGATGCGGGCTCGCATTGAGGAGGTGCTGAAAGAAGAACTGGCAACGGTTTATCAACAGCTGTCTGAGCAACTGAGTAACAGCCCCTACGATTTAGTCTTTGATCTGTCCGCCAATCAGGCGTTTGGTGAGATGCATCAGGCGATCGCAGGCAGTCGCCTCGTGTTAGAAGAAGCTCTTGAGAAAAGCCAAAATCGACTTATTCTCATCTGGCCCTGGTCGAACTATGCCGCGCTTGATCATGGGCTTTTGAGCCGAATGGAGGGATATCTGCGACAGCAGAAGATGCTGGAAGTGGGTTGGTGTCATTTGAGCGATCGTCACTCCGATCGACTGTTGTCTAAAATCAATCGTCGCTGGGCAATCAACCCCCTAAGCGAGGGAGAGTTACAGGGCACGCTCAAGCGTTTGCTAGCGCTCAAACGCCGATATCCTGACTATTTCCGCTTCAAGATTTTGGGCATGGTCGAAAACTTCCTGATTTCAGACTCCACATTTGCGGTGCTGGGTATTCAGGATCGGCTCAAGACACAAACGGTGCTGCAAGATGTTGATTTGAAGCTGCGCACCACGGATGATCAGATCATTCAGCAACTGACTCAGCGATTTGACCAAGAAAATCCTGCCCCTGAAGACACCGAGGCTTACTGGAACCGTGCGGTCACTCGATATGACTTAGGCGACAAGGGAGGGGCAATTCAAGATCTCAACTCGATTTTGGGCGTTGCGTCAGACGAGGGACTAGACGAGGCCGTCGTATACAACCTGCGGGGCATCATTCGCTATGACCAAAAAGATGTCACCGGAGCCATCGAAGATCTAAATCTATCGATTCGGCTTTGCCCCGATCAGTTTTCGGCCTACTGCAACCGAGGATATATTCAATCTGAGTCTGGCGACCAAGCTGCGGCAATCACTGATTTTGACACCGCTCTTGATGCTCGTCCTGATTCTGCGATCGCTTATTTCTATCGCGCTGTTGCCTATCAAAAATCTGAGCGGTTAGACGCAGCATTGCGAGATTACTCAGCAGCTCTCGATTATGCTGCTGATAGTGCAGTCACCTTTTACGAACGAGGACAAATCTATCGAGAGCTGGGATGCTATACAGAGGCGATCGCTGACTTGGAGTCTGCGGTTCCTCTCTTTACCGAAAAAGGGCAGGCCAAAAATGCCCAAACGGCAGCCCAGGTTCTTACACAAGTTCAGGAAATTGCTGCAACTGAGCCATCATCGCCCCCTCCTCCATTGCCACCGATGGAGCATCCAGCTCCAGTGATTGATGTTGAGTCTGAAGTTGAATCTAATGCCGAACTGGGGTTAGACATCCAGGGCGAAACGGAAAGCCAGCCAGACGCTGAAGAGTATTTTGACGAGAATACCGACGGAGTAGAGGATTTTTCTGATTTCCGAGCCTCTGATGAATTCTTCGAAGCGGCAATGAGCGACGCTGCCTTGATGGATTTCTCTGACGAGACACCGCAGCCGGAAATGTCTGCATCCGCACCGTCCGAAACGGAATCTTTAGATACTGCATCCTCAGAAGCAGAATTTTGGGACCCAGAATCCTTAGAATCGGAATCTTCCGAGGCTGAGTTCGGAGCTGAAATTCCGTTTCCTGATGACACTGAGACGGCAAATCCAGAAGAGCAGTCTGAAGAGGCTGATTCCGCCTCCTTATCTGAAACGTTGCCAGAGAGAGACTCAGAGACAGACTCAGATGAGAATGCCGCTGTTCCTCTTCCACGTGTCGAGAATCAAGTCGTTGAGGGTTCAAATGAAGAGAGTTTAGATTTTGAACCGACAGATTCTGAGAGTCCTGATTTGGAACATTCAGAGTTTGCACAGGTTGACTCGGTCGAGGGCGATGCCGTTGAGGGCAATGCAGTTGAGGATAAGTTATCCGACACATCCGACGCGTTCGACAATCTGTTCAGGGAAGAAGAGGGTAGTTTCGAAGCGTCAGATTTCACCTACGACGAGGCATCCGCTGACGAGGGATCTGAAGGACTAGAGCCAGCAGACGATGACGAAGCGACATTTGAGACGATGACGCTCTTTTCGGAAGGAGAGCTAGGCAGCGATCGCCCCTTCGATGCAGCCGATCCGGAGTCTAACGAGATGCCCCAAGCGCTAGATTGGGTTGATGAATTTAGTGAAGAGGAGTTCCCAGAAAATCTCACGGCAGAGGAGCGCTGGAGCGAAGAAGACCTCACCGAAAATCTCAATTCAGGCGATGAGTTTAGCGAAGAGGAGTTCCCAGAAAATCTCACCCTAGAGGCAGCCTGGAGTGAAGATGATCCCACTGAATCTTCCACTTCAGCGAATGAGTCTAGCGAAGAGGAGACTTTCGAGAGCCTCACCGCAGAGAATAGCTGGAGCGAAGAAGAACTGACTGAGCATCTCAGCCTAGCCGATGCGTCTGGGGAGGAAGAGCCTATCGAACGTCTCGATGCAGAGGAAGCGTGGACTGAAGAGGCTCTGATAGAAAACCTAACGTCAGACGTAGCCTCTGACGAAGTAGAACCTGCCGGACGCACATCTGCAGACGACGATTCGGTGATACGGGCTACGCCCAGGCAAGCCAACGCCACCCAACAGCAAGATGAGCTTTGGCAATCTGCCCAGTCTGAACAATCTGCGCAATCCGTCGTTTTCGACTTGGGTCAAAATGTCTCTAGCTTCGAAGATACAGCTATTTTGGAGGTTTTTGGCACTGAGAATCAGTCCTCATCTACCGAACCTTCCACAAAGCTTTCTTCTGACGTTTCTCTCAACGATTCCGACTCCACTGTTAAGGAGACAGAATCTAACCAATGGAACCGAGAGCCATTCTCTGACCGTTGGGAAGAGGAAAGACAGGACTGGTATGACGAACCCACTGCTATTTTGGAGATCACTCCTCAGCCTAGTGCTAAGTCCACACCTGCTGATGATTCTGACGATTCGCTGAGCGACGCAGCAGATACAGTCAATGTATCGGACGAAGCACCGACTTCAGAAGAGTTTGGCGAAGCTGCTGTTGATTCGTTTAACTACGCAGAAGACCCCACGAATCAGTCTCTGGATGAAAGATCGGAGGATGAGCGCTCGGAAGAACCCATCTTGCTTTTTCCAGTCGCAGAAGAGGCTGAATTTTCCGAGGAGTCGGCAGGGTTGACTCCTGTCGAAGAGGAAATAGACGCAAATGAGGTCGAAACTGAAGAAGTCGGTTCTCCCGAACCCATTTTCCCGGACTCGACATCAAGCTTAGAGGGCCCTACTATCGTTGGCTCTGTCGAAGAAGACAGCACGCTTGATGATTTATTTTGGCGTGACTCCGAAGCTTCTGAATCGGAGCTACAGGCTGGGTCAGAAGAGAGCGATGAGTTAGTTTCTTCTCCACCGCTGGAACCAGAGGCTGAATCAGCTTCGGCGGAAGAAAACGTTGGCGGGTTGTTTGCGGCTTTCGACTCTGACGATGACTCAGCCAGTGAAACTGGATTGGACGATGATCTTGAGAACGAAGCTGCCCCTGTTTTGTCCTCTGACGAGGAACCGGAGCCAATATTTGAAGAAAGTTTCGGAGAAGATAATGTCGGCAGTTGGTTCACTGACTTTGAGTCCGGCGATGGCTTAAAGGATGAACCTGTTGTTGATGACAACATTGAGAGTGGATCGAACGATTCTGAGGGCATTGCGCTCGATACTCAGTTTGACGATAATTCTGATGATGCACTTAGTGATGACGAACCTGAGATCACGTTAGCAGAATGGGCTCAGTCTCCAGAGGTTCCAGGTTCTGATGTGGAGGAGAGTGAGGCGATCGCCCCTTCCGAAGCAACAGAGGAAATCACCTTTTCCAATTGGCTATCGGACGACGAAGCTCCCTCATCTGCCGCTGAGCAACCCGTTGCTGACCAGGCATGGTTCCCTGAAGACACATCTTCCGCAGGGACACCAGAGACACCAGAGGCACCAGAGGCACCAGAGGATGACTCCTCAATTGAGGAAACAGAGGAAATCACCTTCTCTAACTGGTTCTCTGATGGTGACTCAGAATCTGCTGAGCAACTGGCTGTTGAGCAAGAAGAAAGTCCGCCTGCGGATTCAGCAGAAGTTGACACACCTTCCGAGAACGAGTCTGAGGGATCTAAGGACAGCGATGTATCAGCCGCCACTGAACCAGAACCAGAAGCAGAAGCAGATCAATCAGATCCTGACACGATGGGCAATTGGTTCGAAGCTTTTGAGGATGACGCCCCAATCTCTCTAGTTGCTGATGTTGCAAATACTGACAACAACGAGGGTTCTTCTGAGTCTTCACCATCGGTCTCAGGCTCGACCTCTTCGATGACCCCTGACCAGCTGAGTCGTGATTTTGGCGGCTCTGATGCGGCTACGGTTGAACCCAACAGCGATCGCGATAACGACAAAAACGGAAAGAGTGATCCTTCACAGGCTCCAACAGCTTCCCATGGCCGTCGTTCTGAAGAAGCCGACAATCAGCAAATCGGAGTCCAGACGTTGGCAGATTTCATGAGTGCCATTCGCTCAGAATCTGACTCACAAGAAGACTTCTGGGCGATCGCCCCCCGGCCTGATCCGGCTCTGTTATCTGCGAGAAGAAAGCGAGAGCGATCGCAAGATACCCTGCGCGACAACTACGCCGACGCTAATGATGCCGATGCGGTTTCTGGCTCGCCAGAGCCAGAGTCTCCTCAGATGCTTGACGATTTGTTTTTGGACTCTCCTACTCTGGGAAATCAGAATTAGTTGAGCTTCAGCGAATGGGTTTTGAGTTGGAGTGATGGAGCGCGGAGAGGGTTTGCGCGGAGAGAGTAGCCTCTCGGTCATATCCGTGGGTATGGTGAACAAGGACTGTAAGGGGTGAGAATAGTTCTTGGGCATCATTCTTTGAGTCAAGCACCATGCGAATCTTGATGATTTCCTCGACTTTCCCCTATCCCCCAAGTCGGGGAGGGACGGAAATTCGAACCTTTAATCTATTGCAGCATCTCCAGTCCAACCATCAGGTCACAGTTGCAACTCAGCGACACAAGGATGTGAGCGAAGAAGAGGTGAATGCGCTTGGCGATCGCGTCTATGACTTGCGACTATTCGACCTTGCCCCCGATCCATCTCAATCTGGGCTGCTTGCCCCGGTTGGCAAAGTTCGGCGATTTGCCGCATCACTAGCTTCCGGAACACCACCCAACGTACTGCATCGATATTCTCCAGCCATGCAGCACTGGATCGATCAGCAGGTCGAAGCCAATACTTTTGATGCCATCACCTGTGAGCATAGTGTGAATGCGGTGTATATCCGTCCGTCCTATCAGCGCAGTGTCCGCACTGTACTCAATGCCCACAGCCTAATCTACAACTGGGTGATCAACCATCTAGACATGAATGCGTCTGACTATGCATGGCGCGATCGCTTATATTTATCTACGATTGAGCGCTATGAAAAACGCTACGCGGCGCAGTTTTCTAATGTCGTCGTCACGACCTCTGATGACCAAGTCGCGCTCCAACGAATTTGTCCTGATGTCACCAGCACTATTGTCTCAAATGGCGTTGACCTAAATCTCTTCCCTCTTCGCCAGCGCGATCCGAATGGGTACAAGCTCGTCTTTGTTGGGGCAATGGATAGTTCTCACAACGTTGATGCCGTGCGCTTTTTCGTCCGCGACGTGATGCCTGCATTACAAGCAGACTATCCTCAAACGACATTCACGATTGTAGGAGCGCGTCCCTCTGCGGAAGTCCTGGAACTCGCGCGATATCCTGGTGTGCAAGTCACGGGAAAGGTGGACTCTATGGCTCAATATTTACATGAGGCTGTGATATGCGTCGTGCCATTACGAGCCGGATTTGGAATCAAGAACAAAACCCTAGAGGCAATGGCAGCCGGAGTTCCAGTGGTAGGGAGCGATCGCGGTCTCGAAGGACTCAGCGCTGACGAACCGCACTGTCCTCTCCGCGCCCTACGGGCAAATCAACCACAGGAGTATGTGGCGGCTATTTGCCGCCTGTTTGAGTCACCGGAATTGAGAGCAAAACTCTCAACAGAAGGGCGATCGCTCGTCGAAACCACCTATACCTGGGAACAGGTAGGGCGCGCCTATGAAAAGGTGCTTGCGACCTCTTGACCGCATCTTACCCTGTGGTTTCCAGAGAACTTGTTTTGAATAAACGATACAAACATAAAAGCTAAACTCGATTTCCCTCTTGGCCGATTGCTTCAATATCCGCAACCAGAAATTTGAGATTGAGAACTGAACTTGATAGAGGGTCTATCCCCTGTGTCCCTTTACCCCCTTGCGATCGCACGCTTCATGTGATCTGACAGCGGACATCTTTGGTTTGATTCGGATATCCTAGAGCGGAAAGACAACTGCCTTCCGCTCTCCATATATGGCTGAATGCAATGAACACTCGTATTCAGCAGGATTCGGTGTAAATGACTAATCTCAAACAGGACAAAAAGCGATCGCCGATCGGTCGATTGCTGATTGGATTTTCTGGCGTGCTTGCCCTGCTCACCCTGGGAGGAATTGGCATTTACTGGAAGACGCTCCATTCTGCTGCGGCTCCGGTGCCCGTTCGATTCATCGAGGCTCAGCAAGATACTCTTGAAATTACGCTCAACGAGGGCGGCATTGTTAAACTGGGCAATCAACAAACTCTTAAATCACCCTCGGAAGGGGCGGTTGAGGAAGTTTTTGTGCGACCTAGCGATCGCGTGACTGCAGGGCAGGTGTTGATGACGCTGCGCAATCCCACCCGGCAAACGGCTCTGGCTACACAACAAGTCAAAATTCAGCAGCAGCAAAGCTTGATAGCGCGCAATCGCCAGCGAGTGGGAGAAGCCAAAGCCCAGCTAGAAGCAGATAGAGAGGAACTGGAAAATTTAGAACAGTTGGCAGCGGATGGGGCGATCGCCGCGTCAGAAGTGAGCAGACAAGCCGATGCCGTTCGTCAAGCCCAAATTGCAGTCCGCGATGCGGAATCGGAAGCAACCAGTACCCAACTAACCCTTCAAGAACTCCAGCTCGAACGTCAGCGCATCGAACAGGAACTGAACGATACGCTGATCAAAGCACCGATTAGCGGCATCGTTCTTGATGTGCCTGTCAAAGCCGGAGATGGAGTTGAAATTCGTACCGACCTACTGACCTTAGGAGACTCGACCCAAGAAATCATTGAGTTAGAGCTATCAACCTTAAATGCAGAAGGAGTGCAGCTTAATCAGCAAGCCCGTATCAGCATCATTGGCCCAGACCCGCAAATTTATCAAGGTCGAGTGGTGGCACTCTATCCTCAGGCTATCGTTTCAAACAATGCGAACGGTGGGGGCAACAATTCAGGGAACACAGGCCAGCCTCGGGTTCCAACCTTAATCCGACTGGATCAACCGACCCAAAGCCTGATCCCTGGAAGCCAGGTGAATGTAGAAATCATTTTAGAGCAGCGTCAAAATGTTGTCGTGCTTGACGTTGAGGGGTTGCAAAATCAGTCATCCCGCTGGTTCGTTTGGCAAGTGGATGATACGGGAGAGGTCTATCGTCAGCCTGTAGAGACTGGGTTAGAAGCGTTAACTCAGGTCGAAGTTGTAGAGGGATTAAGTCCGGGCGATCGCATTGTTGTTCCGCCTCCTGATATGACGTTAAAAGAAGGAGATGCAGTCATCCTTGACGAGCAACCTCCAACAGAAGTATTGCCAACCCCACCAGCGTAAACCAGAGTCAAAACGATGTTATGGGACTAAAACCGCTCGATCTTTTGGGTCTCACTTGGAGAGCGTTGTATACCAACCCTCTGCGCTCAACTCTAACGACCTTGGGTGTGTTTATGGGGGTTACAGCCGTGACTGCGACTCTCCAGGTGGGCAGCATCAGTCGAGTCGTGATTGCCCAACGACTGGCTGAACGAGAAGCCCCTCAAATTCGCATTTTTCCTCAACGAGGCCCAGAACCTCATCAACGAGTTCGTCTGACTCAAGCCGAATTGGACTTCTTGGAAGAGCGACTTGTTGGCTTGGAATCGATGAGTTCTCTGACATGGGTGGATTCTGATGTCGCGCTGTTTCAAGATCGAGAAGCCTATCCGTCCATGTTGGCAGTCACAGAACACTACATCCAAACAACTGGGAAATCGATTGTCCAGGGTCGATTTTTTTCGTCTACCGACTATGCCAACTTTCGCCCTGTCGTGGTGATCGACGAGCAGCTCGCAGCTCAGCTCTTTCTGTCTCAATCTCCCATCGGACATCGGCTTTATATCAGACGACAACCGTTTATTGTGGTCGGTGTTTTGTCTGCCCCTCCCGACGATGACAGTTCTGGCGATGGACAGTTGATTCTGACCACAGCGATGGCTCAGGCACTCTGGGGTCAAAATCAGTTCGGTGTGTTTAGTCTGCGTCCTCAAAAACTAGAGCAAATCGAAGAACTCGGAACTCAAGCTGAACAGCTTCTAACTCAGCGGTTTCCAGGGCAAAAATTTTGGGTCTGGAACAATGTTGAAGATATTTTGCAGCAGCGAACGACTTTAAGTCTTGCTTCACGGGCGTTGACAGCAGTGGGTGCAATTACTTTGTTGGTGGGTGGAGTTGGGATTGCTAATATCATGGTGGCGTCGGTTACTGAGCGCACTTCTGAAATTGGCCTACGGCGGGCAATTGGCGCTACGCAGCAAGAAATTTTGGTGCAATTTATTCTCGAAGCTGTGTTGCTCAGCACGATTGGAGGAGTGGGGGCGATCGCCACTGTCCATGCCCTAGCCAGCACAGTATCACAACAGTTTGACCTGCCCTACCAATTTGAGACTGAGATTGCGGCGATCGCTCTTAGTTCAGCCGTTGTAGTGGGGATTAGCGCAAGCTTTTTTCCCGCCCTACAAGCGAGTCAACTCGATCCCGTTCGAGCCTTACGAGCGGAGTAATTTGGCAAGCCTCTCTGCCTAAAATGCCGTGCGCAAACGATGGAGGCGAATCTGTTTTTCCGTTGCAGCGACAAGTGAAAAAATAGCAATTCCCCACTGATGAGCATAGTCTTGAGCAATATCCAGAGCATCTTGAACCGATGTTGCATCAATGAATAGCTCACCTGCCAGCTCTGCCGTCTCCGGATCGGAAAATTCTGCCAAAAATAGCTGATGTTCTGGAGTTGGAGTTTCAGAAGGAAGCGGCTTGGCTGTTTTTGCAGCTTGACTGGGGGACTTTGTGTCTGGCAATGTCGAGCGATCGCTCATCCAACTATCAATAGAATTGCCGTCAAAATCTTGAACATCCAGAAAATCCCAGTCTGATAAATACAGACTTGGAAAATGAAAGTTGGAAGAAGGGGCAAAGCCAGACATATTCATGGCGGGGTTTAATGCCTAAAGCAACAAATGAATAATGTTTCGATACATTAGCGAACATATTGCAAAAGAAATTGTTACCTTTTGCTTTAATTCGTGATATTTGCTTCTAGCCTACAGGGGCAAATGGGAGGAAACATTCGTATTTACCCGGAGACTAAATGCAAATCAGCAAACTTTCTGTGCAGATGTAAAATCGATCTGTGGGCATCTGCTCAATGGCTTGACGTAAGGGATGTTGAACGTTAGAGAACTGTGTTTCTAACATCTTTGCTGAAGCAAGAATTTCCCCGACTTCTACTCATCTTTTAGA
Organism: uncultured cyanobacterium; assembly: GCA_937128595.1. GTDB lineage: Bacteria > Cyanobacteriota > Cyanobacteriia > CAKZMO01 > CAKZMO01 > CAKZMO01. The sequence goes on from CAKZMO010000564.1 coordinate 19,629, forward strand.
GGGATCAACCGTGAATTTACGGAACCTATGTCGATCTTGGTGAAGTGTACTCCCGATAAGTCCCTTTGCAAAGATGGCGATCGCCCCCGCAACCGATCTGAGGCTCGACCAAATTCCTGTCACTCTAGAACAGTTGACCAAGGAATCGTCTCATCCTGCGCCAAAATTCGGGCTACGACTCGTGCTCCTGTGGCATTGAGATGACTCGGATCAGCAAAATAGCTGTTGTTTCTCAATTCGGCCTGATCGAGATCGTGAAAGGCAAAACCGTGCTGCTGAGCAAGCTTCGTCATGTATTCGCGGAATTCGCGTTCCCATCGTTGCCGCGAGTAGTCGAGATAATCAGAAGATAACGGTAGGTTGACTGCAACGAGAGGAATGTCCTGACGTTGAAGATATTCAGCTAGACGCACTGCTGCGCTCGTTTGCTCCCCGTCGAGCTGAAAGGGAACGTAGCTCGAATCGTAGGCTCCAGGAACGCGAGAATAGCGCTGGTAGTAGAGCCTCGGCTCAAACTGGTCGAGGATGGACTGAAATCCGAGGGAGTTGAGTCCACCACCATATTGATCGACCCAGCGTCGCTGTAACACCAGGCGATCGCGCTCCCAGCGGCGTAGAGGAGTCGAGAATTCAATCAGGCGATCGCACTCTTGCCCCGGTGGATTGGGTGCGAAATCGTAGTAGGCGACTCCTTCCTCAATGCTGGAACTCGACGGACGATCCAGCGTAGGATCTGGTGCTGAACAATCGGAAAACAGGTCAGCATCAAAGGTTTTGTAAGAAATGGGGCGATCGCCCGTTAGGATTTGTTGATAGCCGGGGGAAGCAATGATCTGTTCATAGGTTGAATCGTTGCGACCGCTATTGAAGGCTCGTGACCCGTCGCCCCAGATGACCAAATCAGGGAGCTGATCAGGATGCAGCACCTGTCGAACCATGACATCGACAACCTGGGCGGTTGCGCCGTTGACGCTGAAGTTGTACACGCGGACATCGTCATATCCTTGCTGCGATAGTTCGGCCTGAAGAGTCGCCGGATCAATCCCTTGAAGGGAGCGAGAACTGCCTACAATGAGGATATCTGGCGGGCCAAAGAGTGCGAGATAAGCAGCATAGAGGCGCACTTGAATATTAAGTCGGGGACTCCCCAATGAAGGAAAGTCAACCCGAAACAGTTCAGGAAAAATCCATTCAGGTCGAACAGAACGAGCCACCGACGAGGTTATCACGGCTATCGGTTGAACCTGTGCCGGAATTGGAGACGAAGCCTGTCTTTGAAGGACGGATTGAGCCTGTCGTTGTGCAGTACGATGCGCTTCAGCGTTTTGTTTGGCCGTTTGATAATCGTCTAAAGTTTCTACCGTTTTCGTGATTGCTTCAGTCCACAAGGCAATGCCGCTTGTCCAAGACGCGACAACCATAATGGCGATCGCCATCGTTTTAGGATGCTGGGTTGCCCATCGACGAGCTTGCTGGATCGTTTGTATCACTGAAAAATAGCTGAACTCATAGTCAGAAGAACTAATATCAGAAAGCCTATAAGGAAATGATGTCGCGCTAGAAGAAATCGATCAAGGCTGGTGATGAACCCGAAAAGAGTTGGCTGGCGATCGCCAATCCTTCATTTGAACCGACGATATGTCCCAACCATAACAGTTGCTGTGGGGTCAAAAAGCTAGTGTACAGCGAGGCGAGACTGCTAATCGAGAGCGTTACATCGCCAGAGCCTCCTGGTGTAGCTTTGCCTCGTCCTGCTTTGACCGTCAGAACAAAACGGCCTGAGTTCTCAGAGATGAGCGGATCATGAACCTGTAAGTGCAAATCAGCGGCGGCTGCTAGTGGATACCCCCTCGATTCTAATGCTAGGGGCACGTTAACAATCCGCGTCATCCACCGCTCGACATCGGTCAGAGTTGCGGTCTGCTCTGGTAGTAGATTCACCATTGGTTCCAACAGGCCACCCCGCCAACGGATCTGATCAATCTGGGAGCGGTGACCTTGTAAAAATGTCCAAAGGGTTAGCCCCGCCTCTGCCGAGCAAGCAGCCCAATCGACCACTCTCAAAATTCCCCGCCCCTGCTCTTGATATTGGACAAATAGCAGATACCCTTGAGGGTCTTTTTCTGAACCCACTCGATAGGCGTACAGCGGCGAGTCCTTGTCTGGATGAACTTTTTGCTGCCAGATAGAGGAATGGCGATCGCACCAGCCCTGATTTTTTGGTGCAGCCTGCTGATAGATAGTATTCAGGATGTCTAGATCGGGGGCGATCGGTTTC
>CAKZMO010000565.1 GCA_937128595.1 uncultured cyanobacterium
GCGACAATCTCACCCTGCCGCAGGACGGCGATCGCCTGCTGTAAAGGATTCCCTAATTGCCTTTGCCCACCCATCCAATACTCCAAATGCGGCCCACAGCGGGGACAGGCAATCGGCTGGGCGTGAAAGCGGCGATCGCCTGGATTGCCATACTCAGCATCACAATCTGGACACATTGCAAAGCCTGCCATTGTGGTGCGGGGGCGATCGTAGGGCAGCCCCATCATAATGCTGAAGCGCGGCCCGCAGTGGGTACAGTTGGTAAAGGGATACTGGTAACGGCGATCGCGCATATCAAGAACTTCCCCCAAGCAAATGGGACAGGTTGCCAAATCTGGCAAGATCTGGATTGCCATCGCCTTTCCATTGCTCTCCGATGGCCAGATCTGAAACTGCGATAAGCCCCGCGTCGGTAGTACCTCCTGCATCAGTGATTGAATGGCTGCATGAGGCGGTAATTCTCGCTGTAGCTGCTGCAAGAAGAGTTCTAGTAAAGCTGGTTTGCCTTCAATATCAATCACGACGCCTTGAGGAGTATTCTTAACGCCGCCCATCAGATTCAATGTCGTTGCCAGTTGGTACACTAATGGACGGAATCCTACCCCCTGCACAGTGCCCTGCACAGTCAATCGGCGGCGTTGTGAGTACAGGCTGAAAAGCGTCATGATTCAGAGCTTATAACCGATTTGTCGGAGAAACTGTTGGCGATCGCGCACATCATCCGACCCCTCAACTCCCTGAGGCGATGAACCGTCAATGACGCCCAAAATGCCGCGTCCTTGCTCACTCGTTGCAATGACCACCTGCACCGGATTCGCCGTCGCACAATAGATGCGGCAGACTTCAGGACACTGCTTGATGGCGTTCAGTACGTTAATCGGAAAACCTTGCTGCATCAAAATGATGAAGCTATGCCCCGACGCGATCGCTTGAGCGTTTTCAATAGCCACTCTTTCCAGCGCCTCGCTATTGCCCGTCGCGCGAATTAGACAAGGACCCGACGCCTCACAAAACGCCAAGCCAAACTGAATCTGGCTCGACGCGGTGGCGATTGCCTCATACAAGTCTTCCACGGTCTTAATGAAGTGACTCTGCCCGAGGATGAGATTGCTATCGGGCAATTGTTTTAGCCTAACAAGGTCAAGTTCCATTTCAGCCTGCTTGATGAATAGCAACTAGCGCATTGCCAACTTGAAAGAGAATACCTGTAGCGAAACTGTTCTTACAGAACATGCGACCGCCGAAAAGAAAAGGAAGAGATAGAATTACGCCTTCCACAGCTCCTCTTTTTGGTCAAGTAAGACGCTCACATTTGACCGTAGAGCAAAACTATGAGGAAGTTATGATGCCCTTGTCGCAGCACTGAAAAATATGCTCGCTCAGGTAGGTGTAATAGCTGGCAAGTCCTTCGCCGGTAATGGCGGATAGCTCGAATATCAAGGCTTGAGGCGCAATCAAATGCAGATGGTGCAGCGCTGCCTCCCGGTTAAAACCCACCATCGTTGCCAAATCAATTTTGCTGATGATGACCGCGTGGGCTGATTTGAACATGGTGGGATATTTCAGCGGCTTATCTTCGCCCTCAGTGACAGACATCAGCACTAGCCGCAAGTCTTCACCCAGGTCAAAAGCGGCAGGACAAACCAGATTCCCCACGTTTTCAATAATCAATAGATCAAAGGAAGCTAAATCGAGCTGTTGAGCGGCTTTAGCCACCATTTCTGCTTCTAAATGGCAGAGATTACCCGTATTGATTTGCACAACGGGAACACCAGTTTGACGCAATCGTTCAGCGTCGCGATCGCTCGCCAAATCTCCTACAATTACCCCAGCCCGCAACGGATCTACATACTGATGGAGCGGGCCGACACTGGTTGTCAAATCGCGATCGCGCAGCAGTCGCTTCACCAGCGTTGTCTTACCTGCCCCTGGTGAAGACAAGAAGTTGAGCACTAGCAAGTGACGGAACAATGCACGATTATGCTCAGCAAGGCGATCGTTCTTGTCCAGCACATTTTGACGCAGTTCTACTCTTCGGGGTGTCGAGACATTCTTTTCTGCGCTCTGAGACTCAGTTTCACAGCCACACTGTCCGCACATGTCACGATACCTCCAATGATGCGAGTATTAAGTCTTGACCTTGACAAATATCGGTGCTGAGGCGATGACAATGGGGACATTCATAAATCCAGTCTCGGGGCTGAAACTCCTGTTGACAATCCCCGCAGTAACACCGAGTTGGAACTGTTTTGAGCCGCAGTTCTGCTCCCTCTGCTGCCGTCCCCGCACTGGCCACATCAAAGGCAAAGGCCAGCGCTTCGGGCACAATTCCCGACAGAGTTCCCACCTGCAGTTCTAATGAGTGGATGGTGCTTGCACCAGCAGCTTGGGTCTGTGTTAGTGCGATCGCCAAAGTCGCCTCCATCAAACTGAGTTCATGCATGATTCAGAGCGAGTCAGCGTAGGCCGCAGATAGGTGATAAAAAACTGCTCAATCTTTCTCAAAGCCTTGTCAACTCCCCGCTGTGCCGTTTTTGAGAAGTGCATTCCCAAATCGTGCTGCTCAGTCGGAATCTGCAGCAGCCAAGCCTGAGGATGGCGACCGTAGAGCCTTTGGGTCAAACTCACGAGTGTTGCCGGTTCGCAGGTATGGCTGAGTAATGCTGCTGTGGATGACTGCAAAGACTCTTGGCGGATCACGATTGGATTGAGCTGAATCGTTGGCGCACAGCTTTGACCACAGGCATCCACAAAAATTACATAGTCAGCTTGAACAATCTCAGCCGCAAGTTCTGGCGTGAGTTGCTGCACCCCCAGAGATTTAACCGACGGTAGTTGCCAATCGGCCACCGTCATCGCTACCATCGGACCCACCCCATCATCCCCCCGCAATTCGTTGCCATAGCCAATGATGAGAAAAGAGCACTGAGTCGCCCACTTGGTAGAAGTATTCTCAAAAGTCACTGCACAAGTCTCCCGCATCAAAGAAACGCTCACCCTAAAAATAGAAAACAGATGTGAGGAACTCATGAGGATATCCTCTGTTCCCCCTCCTCTATCCTCGAAATTTCTCCTGCAAAATCTCCCCCTCCGCTCCAATCAACTGCACCTGCAACGGCATCTGTCCGGCAGCGTGAGTAGAGCAGCTCAAGCACGGATCAAAGGCGCGAATACCCGCTTCTACTCGATTCAGCATGGGTTCGGGAATTTCGGTGCCGTGGATATAGTGGCGGGCGATTTGGGCGACGGTACGGTTCATCGCGAGGTTGTTTTGCCCTGTAGCAATGATGAGGTTGACTTGAGTAAGCAACCCTGTCTCGTCGATTTTGTAGTGGTGAAAGAGAGTGCCACGCGGCGCTTCGCCGACACCGATCGCCTCCAACTGATTCACATCGGCTCTTGCTCTTAGATGCCCGCTCTGTAGATCGGGGTCATCCAAAGCCGCTTCAATCCGCTCAATGCAGGTCAAGATTTCGATCAGGCGGGCATAGTGATACATGAAGGAGCTGTTGACAGTGCCGTGCTGCCGAAACGCCTGTAGTTCTTGCTCGGCTAGAGGTGTACCGATGCGATCGCACACATTCAACCGCGCTAGTGGCCCGACTCGGTACAGCCCGTTTTCCAAATGGCAGAGCTGGCTTTGGTCAGGATAGCCGAGGGGCTTATAGTAAGGTGATTTGAGGTAGGAGTCTGGCTGTACGGCTTCGCCAATAAAGTCGCGGTAGCGGCTGGGGTCGAGGCGATCGCGAATGATATTGCCGCCGCTATCGACAAAACGCAGCGTACCGTCATAGTGCTCCCAAGTGCCGTCTGGGGCAACCAATCCCATAAATAAACTGGGAAAGTTACCGAAGATCTGGGCTTCTTGGGTTAAGTTATCTAGCAGTCGCTGGAACCGCTTCAAGGTCGTCAGAATGGTTTGCTTTGCCTCTGGCAACTGCTCTCGAATAGCGACTTTTCCGGCTTCCGTGAGGTTTGAGCGCACCCCTCCTGGCACTGCCCAAGATGGATGAACTTTGCGTCCGCCTAACAGCTCGATCACCTTTTGGCCAAATTGACGCAGGCGAATCCCCCCTCGGGCTAACTCAGGTTCTGCTGCCATCAACCCGAAAACGTGGCGCTGAGCCGGATCGCTCTCCCAGCCCAGTAGCAGATCGGGGCCGCTGAGGTGAAAGACACTCAGGGCATGGGACTGAATAATTTGCCCCAAATTCATCAACCGCCGTAGCTTTTCGGCAGCGGGAGGGATTTGGATGGCTAGGAGGCGATCGCCCGCCTTAGCCGACGCCAGCAAATGACTGACAGGACAAATGCCGCAGACTCGCGCTGTGATCGCTGGCATTTCCCAGAAGGGTCGCCCCTCGCAGAATTTTTCAAAGCCACGAAACTCAGTGACATGGAAGCGAGCATCGCTGACTCCACCCTGGTCGTCAAGATAGATAGAAATTTTGGCGTGGCCCTCAATCCGCGTAACCGGATCAATGACGATTCTGTTTGCCATAGCTGCTAAATCACGCAGTTCTAAATAGACAGTACCGTTCACCTATGAGGAAGCTATGAGGATTTACTCAAACGGAGAACACGCCCAAAATGCCTAAAATAGCGACAATTAATCCGATCGCGCCAAGCAACCCTAAATACTTGAGTTCTTCTCTCAAATAGCGAAAAGCACTGAAAAAAGAAAAGAA
>CAKZMO010000566.1 GCA_937128595.1 uncultured cyanobacterium
CCCCTACGAGGTGTTTACCCTACGCGCCCCTCACCAGACCTTACAAACCCGACATCACCTCGCGAGCCGCCTCAAGCGTGCGCTGAACATCCTCATCAGTATGAGCCAAAGATGTAAACCCAGCCTCAAACTGAGACGGAGCCAGATAAACGCCATGTTCCAACATGCCTCGATGGAAGCGGCCAAACTTCTGTCCGTCCGACTTTTTCGCATCGTCATAGCTGTGAACAGGGCCAGGATTGAAGAAAAAGCCAAACATGCCGCTGATCTGTCCGCCACAGGACTCATGGCCTGTCTCCTGGGCGATCGCCAACATGCCATCGGCCATCTTTTTCGTAATCTGGTCAAGCTGCTCATAGGTTCCAGGACGCTTCAGCAGTTCCAGCGTCTTGATGCCTGCGGTCATCGCCAAAGGATTGCCCGACAGAGTCCCAGCCTGATACATGGGGCCAGCCGGAGCCACCATTTCCATGATGTCTTTGCGTCCGCCGTAGGCTCCAACAGGCAGGCCACCGCCAATAATCTTGCCAAGAGTTGTAAGGTCGGGAGTAACGCCAAATTTTTCTTGCGCACCACCATAGGCAATCCGAAATCCGGTCATGACTTCATCGAACACGAGCAGTGCTCCATGAGCTTGAGTCAGTTCCCGCAGTCCTTCTAAAAATCCAGGCTGAGGCGCAATGAACCCAGAGTTACCGACGACAGGCTCTAGAATCAGTCCGGCAATCTCACCCGGATTTTCTTCAAATAGCTTTTTGACCGCCTCTAAATCGTTGTAGGGAGCGGTGAGGGTGCTGGCTGTTGCAGCTTTAGGCACACCCGGAGAGTCAGGCAGTCCCAGGGTGGCAACACCCGATCCGGCTTTCACCAAAAACATATCGGCGTGCCCGTGGTAGCAGCCTTCAAATTTGATGACTTTTTCGCGTCCGGTAAAGGCCCGCATGAGGCGCAACACAGCCATACAGGCTTCTGTGCCAGAGTTGACAAAGCGCACCATCTCGATGCTGGGCACGGCGTCAATCACCATTTCTGCCAACACATTTTCGAGATAACAGGGTGCTCCAAAGCTGGTGCCTTTGTCTAAAGCATCGTGCAATGCACCAATCACTTCTGGGTGAGCATGACCACAGATGGCAGGCCCCCAAGTGCCCACATAGTCGATGTATTGGTTATTATCAACATCCCAAATGTAGGCTCCCTTGACCCGGTCGAATACAATCGGCTGCCCCCCCACAGACTTAAATGCCCGCACGGGAGAGCTTACACCACCAGGCATGAGCGTTTGGGCTGCGGAAAAAATTTCTTCTGATTTAGTCGTTTTGATCGGTGTTGTAACCAAGGGAATCTCCTTCTTCTCGTCCTGATTTCTATGCAGTTAGATAATTTTTTTAGCCAGTCAATCTGGGTATAAGCCTCACCCCTAACTTCCAACTGGGGTAAAACCAAGCCGTGATTATTATCCTACTCAAACCCAAATCACGGGCTGACCTGTTGTAAAGCGTTATGCAGTTCAGGATCACCAGCGCTAAACCGCAACAGCAGGTTGAACGGAGCGCTGGAGTCCGCTGAGACCGATTTCTGCCAACAGCGCCATCAACGCAATAGGAATCGCCCCGACAAGCAACACGGAGATGTCATACAACGCGAACCCCAGCACAATGAAGTCGCCCAGCCCCCCAGCCCCAATGAATGCTGCCAGCGTGGCGCTGGCAATCACCTCAATGGTAGCGGTTTTGATCCCCGCCACAATCACAGGCAGAGCCAGAGGCACTTCGATCATCTGTAAGATTTCACGATTCGACATGCCCATGCCGACAGCGGCCTCGCGAATATTGGCGTCAATACTACGAAAAGCAACGTCCGTGCTGATCAGAATTGGTGGCATCACAAGCAACGTAAGGGCGATCGCCGCCGACTGAAAGCTTAGCCCAAAGTAAGGAATCGCAATGAACAGCACTGCCAAACTGGGGATCACTCGCAGAGCATTGAACCCATTGATCAGAACAGTTGAGGCCAAGCGCGATCGCGCGCTCCAAAACCCAAGGGGCAAGCCTAGCCCTATCCCGATCGCCAGAGGAACCACCACCAGTACAACATGTCGAACAAAAGCACTGCCTAACCGTTCAGGATTGGAAACAGCGTAGTCCCAGGCTTGCAAAAAAATATCCATGGCGATCGCCTCTATTCACACCCACTACACCAACCAACCCGTTTCGTCTTCGTCGTGACGCTGACGATGATACTCCGCCGGAGAAAGCGGCTGGGACGGTTGTGTTGGCTGAGACGATTGAGCTAAAGGTTGATTCGAGGATTGCACAGGCTGAGAAGACGAAACCATATTGCTCTGATGTTGACACCAAAGGTACAACGCTTCTTCAATAGCCTGAGTGCGATCGTCACTCCATGCATCTACCACATCCATTAGTTCACTGTCGATCATGACAACAACTTGCTGTTTGGAACTCGACACGCTCAACTCCTCAACTCCGATCACCGCGTTTCAGACATGTTCTACCTTAACGGGCATTGGTGTCGAGCAGTTGAAATCGAGGCGCGAATCTAGACACGAATAGAGAGAAGGGCGATCGCCCGACAAAGTTGTTTTTAGTAGCGTACGTTACATTTTTTGCTGATTTACACCCCGAATTGCGCCTGCTCCTAAAGAAAACCTTTGGGTAAGCCGGGGATCACAGAAACCTTGACTACCCTGAGTGAAAGTAGTCCCCCATTGACGAGAGTGTAGGTAGGGAGTCTTATGGCACAAAGCTTTGGTTTAATCGGTCTTGCAGTTATGGGCGAGAATCTGGCGCTTAATGTGGAGCGCAACGGGTTCTCTATCGCCGTATATAACCGATCGCGCGAGAAGACCGACGCCTTTATGGCTGATCGCGCGAAGGGAAAGAATGTCAAGCCTACGTATTCTCTTGAAGAATTTGTCAGTTCTCTAGAGCGTCCTCGCCGCATTCTGATCATGGTCAAAGCGGGAAAGCCCGTCGATATGGTGATCGACCAGCTCAGACCATTGCTTGACCCAGACGACATGATCATCGATGGCGGTAACTCGCTGTATGAAGATACAGAACGCCGAGTCCAGTCTCTAGAATCGACTGGATTCCGATTCATTGGCATGGGTGTTAGCGGTGGTGAAGAAGGCGCGCTCAACGGCCCTAGCTTGATGCCAGGTGGTACGAAAGAAGCCTATGAATCTATCGAACCCATCGTGACCAAAATCGCGGCTCAAGTGGACGACGGCCCCTGCGTGACCTACATCGGCCCCGGCGGTTCAGGTCACTATGTCAAGATGGTGCACAACGGCATCGAGTATGGCGACATGCAGCTCATTGCCGAAGCCTATGACCTCCTGAAAAATGTAGGGGGCTTAGACCAAAAACAGCTCCATGAAGTGTTCTCTGAGTGGAACAAAACGCCTGAACTGGATTCCTTCCTGATTGAAATTACAGCAGACATCTTTACCAAGACAGATTCTGGCTCAGGTCTACCCATGGTGGATGTGATTCTCGATTCTGCTGGACAAAAAGGCACCGGACGCTGGACAGTCGTCAGCGCGCTGGATTTGGGAGTCCCGATTCCCACGATTACCGCCGCAGTAAACGCTCGCATCACGTCGTCCTACAAGCAAGAGCGGGTAGCGGCATCCAAGCAACTGAGTGGCCCGTCAGGCAAATATGAAGGCGATCCCAGTACCCTAATCAGCATGGTGCGAGATGCTCTATACTGCTCGAAAATCTGCTCTTATGCTCAGGGCATGGCGCTGCTTGGAAAGGCATCCAGCGAGTATGGATACAGCCTCGATTTAGGCGAGACGGCTCGTATCTGGAAAGGCGGTTGTATTATCCGAGCTGCTTTTCTGAACAAGATCAAGAAAGCCTACGACCAAAACCCAGATTTGCCGAACTTGTTGCTAGCTCCTGAATTTATCCAAACGATTTTGGATCGTCAGGATGCGTGGCGAGAAGTCTTGGCGATCGCCGCTAAGCTTGGTATTCCGGTTCCGGCGTTTAGTGCTTCTCTCGACTACTTCGACAGCTATCGTCGAGCATCACTGCCTCAGAATCTAACTCAAGCTCAGCGTGACTATTTCGGAGCCCACACCTTCGAGCGGGTCGATCAGGAGGGAACGTTCCACTTTAGCTGGTTCTAAAGTCGAATCTATAGCTGTAGTCAGCTTAGTTCTAAACAAAAACGCCGTAGGGATGCTTTCCAGATCATCCTTACGGCGTTTTTATAGGTTAGGACAGATATTGGCGTTGCGAAATTGACGAATGATATAGAACCTACTAAACCACCAATTGCCCGCTGTACAGGCATGGCAATGCCAATGCCCCTCCGAAAATCATTCGCCAGTTGGCAATCTCCATAAACTATTGGTTTTACATCAGCGCGTAGCACTATACACAAGACTATCCTCAAAATTGTCAGTAAATCACACCGTAAGCGAAGGTTCATCCACGGGCAAGAAGATAGTCAGCACTTCACCCTGCTGAGGATATTGGCGAACCGTAAATTTGCCGCCCAAGGCTTGAAATAGGTTCTTCGTGACATCCAAATTAAGGCTAAGATTACCCGTCTCAGGTTGAAACATCAGTAGCTGGCCCACAGACTGCAACGTTGAGTCAAAGATGGAATATCCAGATGACATCGGGAAGTCACAGACCGTCTGAGTCTGGCTCGCCTTTGTCCCTGCATTCATCGCTTGCGAAGCGGAACCAAAGCGAGAGTAAAACTGGAGCTTGAGCTGGCTGCCGGCAGGCATAACGCGCATCTCAACGTGACTACCGGGGGGCAACGCATGGGTGAGGCGATCAATCAATCCCGTCAAGACCTGGTCGAGCATGGTGGGATCGCTGAGTATGGGCGGAACCCGATGGGGCAACACCAAATCGAGCGTGAGATTATGTTGCTCAGCTTGTTGTTGCCAGCGCATCATGTTTTGCTGCAAAACCTGATCGAGTGAAATGGCTGCAAGAGGGCTTGAAGGCGTATCAGAAGGCTGAGTTTCTAGTTCCACAGCCCGGAAGATCAGCCCAAACCGATCGATCTGTTTCGTACACTCTCTATCGATGACTCCTAGTCGTTTTATGACTTGCTCTGGCAAGTCTTTACGCCGCAGCAGCGAGCGAGTCATGGTGCGAATTGTGGAGAGAGGCGTGCGAACTTCATGGGCGATCGCCCGCAATAGCTCAGCATCGATAGATTGTGAAGTAGGAGACTGACCCGGAATGGGCTCCACTGTATCGACAGCGTCAGTATTTTCGTTCCAGGGCGATCGCCATTCTGCATCAATGCGAGAAGCCGAAGCTGGTTTCCAAAAACTAGAGTGGTTGTGAATAGACTTAGGCAAATTGAGATTGAGCAGCTTTTTCGTGGGCGATCGCCGAGTGCTAGCACTCGAACGACTATGATGACGCCCCGGCTTCGACCGATTGGTCATCGTCGGTTCTGACAGGTTCGCCAGCATCAAATGACTAAAGTCACTCACCAAACGATAATCTGGCGTCACCGGTGCAAACTGTTGCACTAACGTGTCAAGTTTCGCAACCACAGAAGGAACTGTCATTTCCATGCGCGATCGCAGTGCTCGCCAACATTGCCAGACCACTTCTGGCGTAAACGAAAACATGAATTGTTCGTGCCCATTGTCCAGATCAGGAGACAAACGTGATGCAAAATGATTCGAAGAACTAGCTGACTCTTCCCCCGCTGAAGCTGATGTTCCTAACGCCATTACCAGACTGAAGTCTGCTGTCAGCACCAGACAAAACGGCTCTGCTCCAAGCGGGTCGTCGGGCATCAGCGGCAGAGTGGCGCTTGCCGATTGAGCCGACTCAATGATGTGAGACGCAGGCATTAACTGAAGGGGAGTATGAGCATGAAGAGGATCAGAGCTTCCCGTCAGCGTCCAGCTCGAAAATTGAGAAATCAACCGCGACTCACTCAAAACAGGCAGAGGGCCAGAAATCACCAGTCCTTCCATCGGTAATGCGTCGCCATTAGAGCTAAGCGTAGGCGATGAGTCGAGCGATCGCGCTAACAGATCGTTAAGTCCGGCTACGGCTCCATACCACTCACGACGAGGACGAGAGCTGTAGTGCGGTCTGTCAGTACGGGTTTCAGGGTGAGTAGCACGAGGGCGAAGAGTGGGTTGCTCCATCGCCATAATTTCACCGAATGTTGGAAGATACCACTTGTATGCAGACATGAGTTCCGGGCTAAGCATTAAATATGCAGAAAGGAAGATTTGATTCCATCTAAAATTTGCACTCTTCCCTATGAAGATAATAGACAGACCTTTACTCTGAACAGACTTAAAACCGAACAGATCAGTCGCAATCTCCGTCCTCGGGATGAATCAGATTTAGATCCTAGAGCAATGCGCAGATAGGTTAGGACAGATATTGATGGAGAAGCCGCGCACCGCGCG
>CAKZMO010000567.1 GCA_937128595.1 uncultured cyanobacterium
GGTCATTGCCCGCAACCGGGTAGCTAAGCAAGGGGGACGCTTAGCCGTTTGCTCGTTGAATGGACAAACCCGAATGCTGATGGAAACAGCCGATTTTCATAGTGTGGTTGACATCTATGATGATCCCACTGACTTTCAACAGTCGGTTCTCAAATAAGCTTGGGCAAACAACGTCCATAAATCTGAGTATGCACACGACTTGGCAAAGTTTACGGCACAATCAACGATTGAGAGGATTCCCAATGGTTGAAATACCGATTCTTCCGTGCCCAAACCGAGAAAATTGCCAAGTCGTGTAGGTATAACGTTATTCCTATCGCTGGTCTGCCGCATTCCTCTGCTGCATTTCTCTGGTTCATCAAAGAAATGATTGAGTTGGCAGTGCCGAGAAAGGGCGATCGTCCTGTGGGTTTCCTTGTTATTCTTGGTAGTGCGTCTATCCCATCTGACCTGTTTGATGAGAGGATGTCTGCGAAGCCATTTGGAATGGTTCCAAGTGATATGGATTTTCTTAATTTTCTCTTGTTCCTATGGCTCCTCTTGTTCAGGAGGAATGTGTCTCTTTTCTTTTCTGATCAAGAGTCAAGGCTGATTCATTCTAGAAGGATTAAGGAAGACGTGATGGGCTGCCTCCCTCTCCTCTAACCTCCTAGCTATTCACTACGCTGATCTCGCTGAAACCTACATTCCTTTGTTTACAAACAAGGATTCTGAGCAACCGTTAGAAGGGTTGCGAGGCAAAAGGTCTGGCGACTTTTGCATAATGCAGAGTAATCCCTTCCGCGAAGGGAACTAGAGTCTGGATCTGCCTTTTTGGGGAGGGGACTCAGGGAAGGGTGCTGTAGCCTATCGCTTTTACATCAAGTTTTCTAGAATGAATCAGCTTTATTCATTGGAATGGAAGTCATGGGAAGATTTGTCACTGGTGCTACTCGGACAAAACCTTGATCGAAGTCGCTTTGCCTAGAATGAATCAGCCCTGCTTTACCAAAATGGGTGAGGTGAGATTCCAAATCAGTGGGTGAGTTGCTGCAATCTTTTCAATCATCTGCTTATAGCAATTCTATTTGGGTTGTGAGAATGAGTCCGCAGGACCCATTCTCACAACACCCCATTTCATTTACAACTCATTTAGGATTGCTATAGGTATAACGTTATTCCTAGCGTGCGATGACCGATATATAACCTGGTTTGCACAAGACTGACTTATCAGCATTTATCAGCACTTATCAGCGTTAGTCAGGGTTTTAGGCAATTCGATCAACCCTCATGTACGAGTTTTCTGATCGTTCCGTCAATCCCACGACATTCATTTCGCCAGGTTCACCTCTTGAGCTATGAGTATTATTCTTGCCCTGTTTAATCAGTCGGGCGGTGTAGGCAAAAGTACCCTGACCATGAATCTGGGGCACCAATTTGCCCAACGGAAGCGGCGAGTATTGCTAGTGGATATGGATCCGCAAGCATCGCTCACGACATTTATGGGATTTGATCCCGACCAAGAAGCAGCCACTATTTACGATGCACTCGTAGACGACGAACAAACGGGTCTCGTGGCGGATGTTCCGATCCGTGAGGATTGTCATGGTGTGGATTTATGTCCGGCAAATATCAATCTTTCGGCGGCGGAGTTGGTGCTTGTTACGGCAGATATGCGTGATGTCCGGTTAAAAGATGCGTTGGAACCAGTGCGCGATCGCTATGATGTCATTTTGATTGACTGCCCTCCTAGTTTGGGGTTGCTCAGTTATATCAGCTTGGTGGCTGCAACCCATGTGCTTGTACCGATTCAAACCCAGTTCAAGGCTTTTGCTGGAACCAACCTGCTGCTAAATACGCTAGCTCGGGTGAAGCGCCGAGCCAACCGTAAACTTGGCGTGGCTGGGTTTGTGCCAACGTTGTTTGATGCTCGCCGCAGTCAGGACGATCGCACCTTGCGGGCTATTCGAGAACGGTTTATGAATGTGGCTCCAATTTATGAGCCGATTCCTTGGTCAACTGGATTTGCAGATGCAGCAGAGGCTCGATTACCGTTGGCATTGTACGATAAGCGCCACAAAGCGATCGCGAGTATTGATGCGATTGTGACCCAACTGGATGAGTTGCTGTGATACGAGTCTGGTTGATTGTATAAAACCGTATTTCATTTACAACTCATTTAGGACTGCTATGGATGGGGGTGCAGTGGCAGTGGACAGAATCGATCGCTGCAATACTGAGGTGCAAATGCTTGGCTGTCTTGTTTTGGCTGTCTTGTTTTGGCTGTCTTGTTTTGACTGTCTTGTTTTGACTGTCTTGTTTTGGCTGTCTTGTTTTGACTGTTTTGTTTTGACTGTTTTTGACTGTCTTGTTTTGACTGTTTTGTTTTGGCTTTCTGGTTAAAGTGTCTGGCTAAAGTGTCTGGTTAAAGTGTCTGGCTAAAGACTGACGTTTCAGAATTATGACTATCTGCCTAGATTCAGGATCGTAGGTGATGGTGATAACAGTGCCATCGTGAGCCAATCTATGACGGGTTCATGATCGGTTCATGACTGAATTAAACGTTTTTCATTAGTCAGCTACATCCAGCCAATATTATCGAATCAACATCATCGAGATTTAAGAGGATACGCAGTATGTCCCGAAAACGCGATCGCCCCTATGGTTTGGATGTGAGTCCGGTAACGCCCCTTGATGTGCTGTTTCAGGATGATGCGATTTCGGCGGCGGAGTTTGTTGCGATCGATCAAATCCAAGTCTCGCCACAGCCGCGACGTTATTTCGATCCAGACAAGCACGCCCAACTGACTGAGTCAGTGAAACAGTACGGTATCTTAGAGCCGTTGATTGTGCGATCGCTCAATGATGATCAGTATGGATTGATTGCGGGCGAGCGTCGTTATCGGGCTGCTAAAGCGGCCGGATTAACTGAAGTGCCGGTCGTCATCCGCGAGATGAATGATACGGAAGCGCTCCACATCTCTCTGATTGAAAATTTGCAGCGAGACGATCTAAACCCTCTAGATGAAACTGAAAGCATTCTCAAACTGCTATCGATTCGCTTAAAGCTAGATGTTCAAGATGTGCCCGCATTGCTCTATCAGATGAAAAATGCGATCGAAAAACCATCTGCAAAGGCTACATCCGGGCGCGGGTTCCAGCCATCGTCGCTGGAGCCGACTGAGAGCCGTATTGAACAGACTGGTCTGGCCAGTGACAGTCTTGAGAATAACGAGTCTAGGAATAACGAGTCTAGGAATAACGAGTCTAGGAATAACGAGTCTAGGAATAACGTTATTCCTAATCCAACTTTACCGATTGAGCAGGAAGTGAATGCGGTCTTTGATGAGTTGGGGCGCATGAGTTGGTTGTCGTTCACTTGCAATCGATTGCCGCTCCTACGGTTGGATGAGCAAGTATTGCAGGCACTGCGGCAAGGCAAGCTAGCCTACACCAAAGCGATGGCGATCGCCCGTGTGAAAGATGAGTCATTTCGGCGATCGCTGCTTGACCAAGCCATGACCGAAAATCTTAGTTTGTCAGCCATTCGCCAACGGATTCGGGCTGTCCGACATGCCGATGCATCGGCTGCGCCAGAATCCCAAATAATTGACCCAGCAGCCCACTCAACACCCTCTGCCCAAACGCTCAAACAGCGGATGAAGCGCCTGTATCAACAAAGCCAGCGATCGCCTGCGCTAGAAACGCCCGCCAAGCAGAAAAAAATCGATCGTCTTCTCGGTCAACTTGAGGCATTACTGAATAGCGCTGTATAAATCGTTGCGCCTGCGGCGGTTGAATACGAGCAATGACTGTCCTGGTTTCTTGGCGATCGTTCTTTGGAAAGCGGTGGCGATCGCCGCGCAGATTAAGCAAAAAAAATCCCTGGGGGTTAGCCCAGGGACGAATCAATCAGGGTGCATCTACCACTCATTTCTTACGAGATGCCCTTACCGAATCAGGAACATTGTCAAAAATTTTCTGTGCTAGAACGGACGCACCCGCACATTAAACTCCGCATTCGAGAATTGACCCCGTTTTTTGAAGCATTCTCGAAACGTGCTGAAAGCGATCGGTGCTTAATGCTGGTGTGAGTCGTGCTGCATGTCGTTTCTGCTACATGAATCGGGATTGATCGACGGGCTACATTGTGTGTTCAGCAAGCATTAAGCCAACCGTTACTTCAGCAACCGTTACTTGAGTCCATCCTCGTCCAACCGTTTGACTTTTGGAATAGTGGCTGGGGATGCAGTGCGATC
>CAKZMO010000568.1 GCA_937128595.1 uncultured cyanobacterium
AACTGCCCTCAGTGGCAATCAAACTATCACTGCCGAATACGTTGGCATTACCAGTACCTTTCTTGCTCAAGGCGTTCCTCACATCCTCAGCACCTTTTGGACTGTAGAATCTGCTGCCAGTATGGTGTTCATGGTCGAATTTTACAGTCACCTCCACCTCGGGCCTGTTGCTGCTTATCACCACAGTTGTCAAACTCTCTGCGACCTCACCGTTGCTCAACTCAAAACCCGCTATGACCACTGGCTCACTTTTGACTTATCGGCAAACGTACGAGAGTTTTTGGAAGAGGAACGAAGTGACCTTGATACAATTGACTCAGATCAATGCCGTTATCGACATCCCTATTACTGGGCTGCCTTTACGCTCACGGGACTTGGAGGCTAACCGATGCAATCCCTTGAACCACTAGAACAACTCGCTGTTGACGCTTTTGCCACCGCTCTCGAAACCTGCCGTGAGGAAGGCGTCGAGCTGCCCGAAGAAGTTTGGGCGATCGCCCAAACCCCAGAAGACCACGTTGCAGAACTGAGTCAAATTGCCAAGCAATATCCTCAACTCAGTGCGGCTTACCGAACTGCTAGAAAGCTGTTGCGCAAAACAGAGGGCGATCGCAACAAGCGTCTGAGTACCGACGATCAAAGTTTTCTGAAACAGGTTAATCCAGCTCTCGAACAGCCCTTCACGCCTCTTTTGTCTCCCTGGGATAAAGAAGCCACACCCACATCAATATCTGACAGAACTCCTAAGCCTTCCGAGAGTCTCGACAGTCCTGACTCGGCAACATCCGGCGATTCGGACACAGCATCACCCTCGTCCCCAATCCGACCGGTTATCTATCGCTATACCCTCCCAGATACAGCTTCACCTCAAGCGGCGATCGCTTTTTCCAAACAAGTCGAAACGATTCGACAAATTAACCCTGATTGGGTTGTCAGTTACGATCGGACTAATCCTGGAGAAGCTGATGCAATCGTCCTAATTCATAAGGACGAACATTACGCCGTCACTCATTCGGCCTATCTGATGAATCAAACCCTGAATCAAGTTGTTGGCCCCGCATTAGCCCGAGTTTTTGGTTCAACGCCTTCCAAGCCTTTCAATCTGCCATAAGCAAGTAATGAGTAACCCTCCAGATCCAGAACCTTTTTCAAAAGACGAGGCGACTTCCCCTCAGGCAATTCCTGCTCCTATTATTCCAGTTGTGAAAGAACTGCAAGCTCAAGGCAGATCAGGCATTCCAGTCGAGATCACTGAAACGATTTCCAGGGTCAAGCCAGATATAGCGCTGGATTATGTAGATAAGTGGGTTGAACTGGACTACCAAGATCGAGATAAAGAACGCTCCCATCAACTGCAACTGGCTCAAGCAAGGCTGGCTTTAGAAGAGAAGAAAGAAGCAAATCAAGCCGCTGATCGTGCCGCTGAGCGTAATTTTGTTCAGAGCAGTGTTCGCTGGGGTCTTGGCATTTTCTTAGCAGTTTTCATCTCATCTTTAGGATTTTCCTATGCTATCAAAGACGCAGAAGGGAAGATTCCACTGACTGTGCTTTCTATTGCAGCAGGGGTAGTAGGTGGCACAGGCATTGCTGGATTAAACAGCAAAGTTAACAGTCAAGCTTCAAACAAACAGCCTTGATGAATAAAACGTGTGGGCACTTTGATCAATGACTCTATGGGTCGCAACAGCAGCGACTTTAATGAAGGTTATGTTCTCCGTCACGTTTCGTGAGCAGCAGTGGTAACAGAAACTGCGAGCCATATCCTTGCGCATGATTTCTAGAACTGAAGACTCACTTTCGGTTACAGATTCAGAAGTGCGATATCCGAAAGAGAGCTTTGTGCAAGTGTAGATTTTGGCAGGGGGCTACATTTTCGCTTGATGTGCCTTTACCTCATCTCCTGATAAAACCGCGCTAAACGCGAAACTTCAGGAAAGCGATTGGGGGTATTGAATTCTGAACGCTTCGCAAGGAATTTTAAACATGACCTCTCCCGCCATCGTTTCGACGCAGCAACTTACGAAGCAATTTGACGATTTGGCTGCAGTCGATCAAGTCAATTTAACCATCGATACAGGTGAAGTCTATGGTCTGATCGGGCCAAATGGAGCAGGTAAAACTACCCTGATTCGGATGTTGGCGGCGGCGGAAGAACCGACTGTTGGCGACATTTTCATCCAAGGCCAGCGAATGCTGCGGGGAGACACAAATCCTGAAATTCAGCGACAAATTGGGTTCTTGCCCGATGATTTTCCGCTCTACGATGACCTGACAGTCACAGATTATCTAGATTATTTTGCGCGGCTTTATTTTCTGAAAGAGCCTCAGTTGAGCGATCGCATCGAAACTGTGCTCAATCTGGTCAGCCTGACTGGCAAACGCGACAGCCTGATTGGAGGACTCTCGCGAGGGATGCGCCAGCGCCTCAGCCTAGCTCGCTGCATCATTCACCAGCCCACCCTGTTACTGCTAGATGAACCCGTTTCTGGCCTTGACCCCATCGCTCGCATCGAGATGCGCAACGTGATTAAGCGATTACAAGCAGAAGGAGTGACCATTCTCATTTCATCTCATGTGCTCAGCGATCTAGAAGATTTTTGCACGTCGGTGGGGGTGATGGAGAAAGGTCGATTGGTGGAAAGTGCTCGGCTACAAGCGCTCTATGAGCGCAGCAATGTTCAAAATATCATTGTCGGGACGACGGGAGAATTAGCTGACTTGGAAGCAGCGCTGACAAGTTATGACGGAGTACAAGCCTGCAAGAGGTTGGCAGTCGGTTCACGAATCGGCATCGAGTTTTCGGGCAGCGAAGACGAGATTGCGGCTCTGTTGCGATCGCTCATCACTGCAGGTCTGCCGATTGTAGACTTCAGCCGCACCCGCGAAAGTCTCGAATCAATCTTCCTAAAAATGGGCTATCAAGAAACTGCGTGAGGTGAACCATGACAAATCCGTTGCTGCTTCAGATTGGAAACTGGAATCCTCAGCTATTGCGCGAAATTCGGGGCCGCCTCAAGCCGCGAAGCATCTTTGCAACTGTGGCTGTTGTGGTGATCGCTCACGGACTAATATTTTTGGGCATCTGGCAGAGTTTTGAAAACGGAACCCCAAATCCTTTTAAGGATCTCTTTTGGTTGATGATGTGGCTGATACCCTACGGCCTCTATTTCATCGGGGGGTATAGCCTGGTCAACGACCTCACCACAGAGGAACAGCGAGGAACACTCAACTTTGTGCGCCTGAGTCCGCGACCGAGTCCAACCATTTTGCTAGGTAAGCTGCTGGGTGTACCGCTACTGTTTTATTTGGCGATCGCCCTATTTGTGCCGCTGCATCTACTATCCGCTCTAATCGGAGGTATTTCACTGAGTTTTATCTTGAGTTTTTATTTGATGCTGATTGCGGAAGGCATTTTTATCTTTTGCTTGGCAATGCTTTTTGCCTTGGTGGGTGCCTCTCAATCGGTTGTGAAAACTCAACCCGCCACCTACTCAGTTACGTTTGCGATCTTGACGCTGATGTTCTTCAGCCCAGCAGTTTTATTCTGGAATCGAGCCGTTCTCTGGAGCCACTTTCCCAGCATTCAAGAGTACACTGAACCTCCAGAATTGCAGTGGTTCTATTTTCCTGTAGGGCAGAATGTTTGGGTCGGGCACGGGTTTACTCTCGCTACGCTGTTTGTCGGCATGGTGCTCATGTGGACAGTGCTGAAGCGGCGATTGAAGAATCCTGCGGCAACGCTGATTAGCAAACGTCAGAGCTATGCACTGACAGCCTGTTTGGAGCTGCTCATCGTGGGATTTTTCGTTCCGGGCATTCAGGATATCGACTTTTCAGAGGGGCCCGTCGTCGCGCTGTATGTCTTGAACATGGTCTTGTTTCTTGTGCTGATCTTTGCTCTATCCCCCACCCGACAAGCACTGCTCGACTGGCGCTATTACGAATCCCCGCAGATACCGCATGGAGCAACACTGATGTGGGGAGAACGAAGTCCCGCCCCGGCGGCGATCGCCATCAATTTGCTGATTGTAGGAGTCGTTGTCATTCCCTTGCTGCTTTGGGCGGCAACAGGTAGAGAAAATTTGCTGTCCCTACTTTTTGTGGCTCTAGGATTCAGCAGTCAGGCATTGTGTTACGCCGTGCTGACTCAGCGCATCTTAGCCGCCAAGGTCAAAAATCCTTGGGCATGGGCACTAGGAACGTTGATCATCATCATTGCGGTGCCGTTGATTGTGGTCAGTATTTTGTCGCAATCACTAGGCCCTGTTGTCACAACGTTTATCTGGGCAGTAATGGGATTTCAGGTGATTCTGTTTGCTCCTGAAATGGTCAGTCAGTTCAATATCGCAATTTTGATTTTGCTTTCTGTGGCGACGCTAGCGATGCAGTGGATCATTTTAGGACTCCTCGCCTGGCACTTGCAGCACTTTTTGAGTCGGATGGGAAGCCAAGAAGACAGAGCGATCGCCCAGCCAAACTGAGTCATCTCGCTGAATCAGCACATTTAAGCAGAAAGCCAGCAAACAGTAAAAAAGTCAGCCCATCGAGACTGCGGGCGATCGCCCTTGACAAACCAAAAACATTAGCCTTTCCGTAATGGATGACTACTATTCAATGATTCTATAGCAATGCGCAGATAGGTTAGGACAGATATTGATGGAGAAGCCGCGCGG
>CAKZMO010000569.1 GCA_937128595.1 uncultured cyanobacterium
ACGGGCTTCGCCAACGCGCAGCGTCTCCAAGGGAGAAAACCCAACAATATCAAACTTTTCGTTGGGTTCGCTATCGCTTAACCCAACCTACCAAATTAACTAACGTCAGTACGGGATAAGAAAAGGAGGGACTGTAAGCTGAATATACGAAAAATCATTCAGCAGGCCCCTCCTATGGATAGTTTAGACGCTCTCTTCTGTCACATCGACGATTTCTGTCAAGCCTTCCTGCCTCACTGGCAGGCGAGCCTCATCGATAGCGGAGTGAAACGCCGAAATCGCAGTCGTTCTATGAGCCTGAGTGAAATCATGACGATTGTAGTGAGTTTCCATCAGCAGTCCTATCGCAACTTCAAACATTTCTATCAAAAGCATGTCTGTGAGTATTGGCAGCGGGAGTTTCCCTCTCTGGTGAGCTATCAACGTTTTGTCGATCAGATTCCCTCAACGCTGATTCCTCTGTGCGTTTACCTGAAGCACTGTTTTGGCGAGTGCAGTGGCATTAGTTTTATCGATGCGACCGCGTTGAAGGTTTGCCACAATCGGCGCATCAACCAACATCACGTCTTCGAGTCTCTGGCCGCACGCGGCAAAACCTCCGTGGATTGGTTCTTTGGCTTTAAGCTCCATCTGGTCGTCAATGAATTTGGTGAACTGTTGAATATGACCGTGACTCCAGGCAACACGGATGATCGTAAGCCGGTGCCAGACTTACTCAAAGAGATGTTTGGCAAAGTCTTTGCAGACCGAGGCTATGGGTCTCAGCCGTTAGCGCGTCAGCTCTTAGAGCGCTTTGGTATTGAGTTTTTTGCCACGCCCAAACGCAATATGAAGAATAAGTTGATGCGGCTCACGGACAAGCTATTGGCGCGTAAGCGCTCCATCATCGAAACCATCATTGACCAACTGAAGAATATTTCGCAGATTGTTTGCGAAGCATGCCGAAGGCGAGCATTCGAGACATCGTAGTCCAACGAATTTTATGGTCAATTTAATATGCGGATTGGTGGCATATTGCCACCAACCCAAGAAGCCTGCACTCCATTTGGAGTGGGCGTTACCCTCTTCGGCTTAACCCGTACTGACGTTCTCTATCGTCACAGTGGATGGCGTTTCTCAATATTTTTCGGAATGTGGAACCTCCTGTAGATGGCCGCGATGGCGGTTCACGGCCTGCTGAGGAGAACGGGTTTTGTGTGGTTGCACCTGCCATGTCGAATCCAGCAACCGTCTGGAGTGACACCCCGACTCACCTGGCAAAGCCCTGCCGGACTCATCACCAAAGTCGAAATTCGCGCTGATGATGATCAGCAAACTCCCGTCGTTCTTGAAGTCTCAGACGAGCATATTGTCAGAACTGAGATGGCAGGCGATCGCCCCATCCACACCTATCAGCTCACCTTGGAGGAACCGCTGGAGCGAGGAGAAGACTATCGATGGTGGACATACCGCAAGGTTGGCGATGGCTTGGAAGAACGCGCTTCCCGATTTGTACCGTTTCAGGTGATGGAAGACGAGGAGAGCGATCGCATCACCGAATCTCTCCGAATTCTTGGATACAACCGTGAAGCGCAGACTATCCGTGAACCGATCGCTATTGCTCAAGCCGATTTTCTTGCGCGAGAACAGCTTTGGGCCGATGCGTGGCAGTTGATTCTGGATGTGCCTAACCCGTCTGAAGAATTAGAAGGGGCGATCGCCGAAACTCTAAATAATCTTTGTGAATCGGAGGAATAACGGGAAAGATGCCCAAGCTTAGAACTCTTATTGCCACATTCAAGAGGGTTATCTCTGTGAACAGACTGATGCGTCGATGCTTTGTCATTTCTAGCTCTTTGCTCATTATTTCTGGAGTAATTCCAGCTTGGTATTTGTTGAGTTCTAGCCAAGCTATTGCACAAGAATTATCTAATGAGGAGAGAAGAGAGGAGGGCGATCGCCTCTATCAGGAAGCCGAATCGTACTTCAACCAGGCTAGATATCATGAGGCTGTCAATCTTTTGCAAGAAGCTCTGACTGAATACCGGGCATCAGGAGAATCTTACGCAGAAGCCTTGACCTTAAATGCTTTAGCAGATGCTCATAGAAAATTGAGTGAATATCGAGAGATGGTTGATCGTCGCAATGAAGCAATTTCAATCTTCAGAGAATTAGGGTCTATTAGGCAGGAAGCTATTGCTCTGAGTTCTCTTGGTCTCGATAATATACCCGTGGGAAGGCATCTAGAGGCTGTTGATCTTTTAGAGCAGGCACTAAATCTTATTCGGGAAACCGACGATAGCATAACCGAAATTCACATTCTCAGATATTTAGCGAACACACAGAGAATTTTCTTTGAGAATTATCCACTAGCTATAAGCCTTCAGCAAGAAGCGTTGGGAATTGCTAGAGAAATTCAAGATAGGCACCGTGAAGCAGATGTCTTACGCAATCTAGGATCAATGTATGCAGATGATTTAAGCCAATACAACATAGCTATTGAATCTCTACAGCAATCAGTCGCTATCTATCAAGAACTCAACATTTCTTCAGGTGAAGTCTTGGCGTTCATGGAATTAGGTGACACTTATTTAAGAATGCAGGATTACCAAAATGCAATAGATAATTATGAGTTCGCACTATCAGTTTGTCAGAATGGTGATAGCTGTCGGATGGAATCCACTATTTTGGCTAAACTTGGCGAAGGTTATCTTTCTAAAAGAGATATTCAGACAGGAACTAATTTCATTCAACAGGCCATTCACGTAGCTGTTAGAAACGGTGAACGTCTCTATGAAAAGCTGCTGCTCACTAGATTAAGTAGCATTTTCTTGGGGCAAGAACAAATAGAATTAGCCATTGTTTTTCTGAAGAAGGCAGTTTATATTAACGAGTCATTTCGGCAAGAATTAATAAATTTTTCGATTGAGGATCAACAAGCATATGCTACTTCTACAAATGACATATACTATCGCTTAGCAGACCTTTTACTGCAAGAAAATCGAATTTTAGAAGCGCAGCAAATCCTTGATCTGCTAAAAGTTCAGGAACTGGAGAACTACCTTCATGAGGTTCGAGGCGAAGATATTGCTCCTGGCGAAGTCACTTTCTGGCAGCCTGAACAAGAAATTCTAGAACGCTTCAATGCTCAACAGCAGCAAGCTATCGACCTAGGCCAAGAACTCACCGCACTCCGCCAAATTCCAGAAGGCGATCGCACCCCCACCCAACAGCAGCGCATCGACGAACTCGTAAGCCTCGAAGAAGATCTCACCCGCCAATTCAACGACTTCATCGACAGCGACGAAATTCTCGATCTCGTCAGCCAGCTCAACGTCACCACCCAGCGCCAGACCCTCAACCTTGAAGATGTTGCCCGTTTGCGAGACGACCTGGGCCAACTCAATGCCG
>CAKZMO010000570.1 GCA_937128595.1 uncultured cyanobacterium
AGCCAAATTGTGCAGTCCCTTTTGGGTGACGTTCAAGGGCAATAAATTGAGATATTAGATTGCAATGCTGGCTCAGCAGTGGGGCGATCGCCTTCGGCGGGTTGCGTGACCATCGCATTTAGGGTCAAGGGAAAGTATTGGCGGGTTGAGCCTTGTGGCGTTAGGGTCTGGGATGCCCATCAAACTCACCCAATCTGCTTATCTCGCCGTTCTTGTGTTTCTTCCGCCATGGTGTCGCGGCTTCCCAGAGAATAGAGTAGCCGTCGAATACTATTGGCGTGATTAAGCGCTTCCTCTGCCCGAGCTTGGTAAGTTTCAGCTAGCGCATGGGATCCTTTTTGCTTCGTATCTTCACTGATGCGCTCTAGCAGCCGTCCTCTTTCTTCCAACGTTCTCAAGGCTACCCAGAGGGCTTCTTCAGAGGCTTCATCTTGAGCATCCAGCAGCGAATGAGCCGTAAAGCTATGTCCGACGTGACAGCGATATCGCAAGCTGTTAGATGGAAATTTCATCTTCCACAGAGGCCCGCTGCAGGTTGGGCAGCTCTGGGCAACCGTGTCACCAATCTGTGCCATTTCGTCAGAGTTGAACATCACCCGCTCAACCATTTGTGATTCTATGAGCAAACCTTCTGGTACAGCAGAGGGTTCGCTAGACGGCTGAGAGGCGTACTTTTCTATCAAGCTTCCCATATCTTCAACAGACACGATGTGGTCAACATTTTCCTGGGCGATCGCGCTCTCAGGCATACTAGGAAACTGTGCTTCTTCAGGAGACTGAACAATCGTAATGCCACCGCAGCGCTTGATCGCTTTCAACCCAACGACTCCATCATCAAGCATGCCTGACAGAATAATGCCTGTCACCGAGTTTTGATAGGCGACTGCCGCTGAACGAAATAGGACATCGATCGCAGGACGCATCCGATTTTCTAGAGGGCCACGAATCAGCTGTATCTTTCCCGGCTTCACAAACAAATGGTAGTCCGGGGGAGCGATGTACACTTGTCCGGGTTTAATTGATTGCTGATCCCTAGCAAAAGCAGTCGGGAGTCTACACTTACGTTCCAGTAACATAGCAAGGTTGCTAGGAGCGGTTCGATTGAGATGGACTACAACAAAAATAGCCGCACTCAGATCCTCAGATAGCTGAGTCAGCAAATCAATCAGAACATGGATACTTCCAGCTGATCCACCAATAACGACAATCGGTTGTGGTTTCAAACTCTATGATCCTCAGACAAACTTTTCTTTTTGGCCTTTTGTGCTAGAGCAAATGATCAAACCTCGACACACAATTATCAAACCTCGATACACAATCTATCAAGCCACGGAGGGAGGATTCGCCGCCTGATTTCGATGCGTGAGCTTGGCAGTGGGGCGATCGCATTCAGAGTCAAGGTGAAGTGTTGGCAGGTTGAGATGGGGGCGATCGCCACAAGGCTCAATTCCTATTCGAATCAAGAAATACTCTCGTTTTGAGGTTCAGCCAGCGTCACGTTCTCGTAAATTGCATCAACTGAGAGGGTTAACCCCACGCTGACCAACAGGATCTCATTTCCGTCGCCATAGGGAATAAACGACCACATTCCATTTTGCTCCCGTCGAAAGACTTCAACGATCTTTGTCTCAGAACCAACCAAAACATATTCCTGTAAGCTTGCCAATTTGCGGTACAGAGCAAATTTCTCTCCTCGGTCATAGGCTTCAGTGCTGGGTGATAATACTTCCACAATCAGGCAGGGAAATTGAATGAACTCTGTAGCAGTGCGATCGCGCTTGTCGCAACTGACGCTGGCATCCGGATAGGTAAATGGCCCTGTTTTAGAAATGCCCACTTTGCAATCTGAGTTGAATGCGAGGCACCGTTTGTTATCAACGTTAGCTTTCAACAGCGCACTCTCATTGAGACCGATGCAACCGTGGCGCAACGATCCTCCCGTCATCGCAAAAACGTTGCCATCAAAATATTTGTATCGTAGCTCTTGCTGAGCTTCTCATGCAAAATATTCTTGAGGCATTAACGGTTGAAGTTCAGGAGTCGCAATCATGCTGTGTCTCTGCCGGAACGTTGGATTGAGGGGGGCTGATCGGCGGAGCGTATTTCGATGAGCCAATCGGGTGCCCCTGCCAGTGGGCGATCGCATAGTAGCCACAGGAGCCTTAGGAATGACAAAACATCTGCTCACCATGGCTTCATTATAAGACGCATAAATCTCGGCACCATTTGGGATGGATGAGATTGAGTGCTCTGACTCTCGCCTTAGCAGTCATCCCACGAAGGCCCCGGCCCAGTCTTCGCATCAGTCAAGTTAGCTCCAGCTGTGATCGCTCCATCGATCGCACCTTCAGTGGCCCTCAAACCTACGAGATCGGCCTCGCTCAGGTTGGCGTTGCTAAAGTCAGTTTGCTCGACCGAAGCGAGATGATAAATCCAGCGATCGAAGTCACTACAGCTTCCAGGTCTTTGGGAAAAAGCGCTGAGGCTGGCACCGGACAGATCGGCATCTGAAAAGTTAGCGCGGGTCAAGTCCGCCCCGGCTAGTTCCGCTTCTACCAGTACAGCCCCTTGAAAGTTCGTTCCTTCCAGGGTCGCGCCGCCCAAGTTTGCGGCGGTCAGTTGCGCCTCTTGTAAATCTGCATCGGTGAGAATGGCTCCAGTGCAGCCGACACAGCCAAAAATTGCATAGTTGAGACGAGCCACGCGTAAATAGGCCGCTTCTAGATTCGCTTGCTGCAAGTTGGCGTTGCTCAAATCAGCTCCACTAAGGTTGGCTCGCTTCATCTGAGCATGTTGAAGCTGGGCATTGCGCAGGTCTGCACCCCGCAGATCAGTCCCCCGCAAATCGACGCCGCTTAAGGGAACAGCTCGCAACGCCGCTCTCCGCAAATCAGCTCCCACCAAAGGCAGCACCGGAGGGATATAGCCCTCTTCGCAATTGGGATTTTCCTCTGATTCCGCTTCAGGGCAATAGCCGATTAGCCGTTTTCGGTACAAAAAGCGAATAATTTCCCCTCGTCCCTCCCCATCCAGGCGGTTGAGAGTTTGCAACGTCAGCGCTTGAATCAAACCAAACTGCTCAGAAGGAAGTTCGCCATCCGATCCTGCGCTCAGCGCCGTTTCGACCTGAGTTCCATAATTCTGCAAAATGGCCTGACGCTGTTGGGCTTGAGCCTGTAGGATTTGCTGCTGCTGAAGGGCGAGTCGTTGGCGATCGCGCTCTCGTTCAGTCCATTGGTCTCGCAGCGCGAATCCAGCCCAAGTCACCGCTCCGGCGATCGCCAACAGTCCAAATAGCAAAAATACGAGCTTGAATCCTTTGAGTCGAATCATGACGCTAGGAAAATGAGGCTTTGGTTTCCGCAAGCCACATGCAAGAACATTCCTACCCTAACCTTCAATCCGAGATTTCGACCTTAGGAGCTGTGTCGCTGGGTGTAGAGAAATTCTGCGACCCGAAAATCAATTTCTTCGTCAATGTCCCATGCTTCGTCGCGATCGATCTCAAACATGAGGGGACTGTAGCCAATCCGGTTTTTTCGCTCTTTGAGAATCGACTCTGTAAAGAGGTACAGGTTCGAATTTTCCTCATACACCGGGGGCAAATCTTGGGTGCGCAGCAGCACTCTGGGGTCGTGGTTCATGGCCTGCCCTTCCGCATCATACAAACGAGTTTGCAGGCGTGTCACTCCAAACAAACTGTCATGTTCCGACTGGTTGAGAAACAGATCGATAGCACGAGATACCGTCTCTGGCTGGAGCAGAGGATTAGTACTGTGGGTTTGCAAGTAATAATCTGCTTTGACTTGGGAAATGGAGTTGAGCAGCACATCATTCATGGCGATCGCCCCATCTCGCAGGTGCTCAGGCCGAACCAATACCTTTACCGCCGGAAATTTTTCCGCCACTTCCTCAATAATGGTGGGGCTATCTGTGTCGATGCACACCTGATCAATCGCTGGACAGGCCAACAAGGTCTCAACAATGTGGTGGTAGAGAGGCTTGCCCGCAAAAGGACGGTAGTTTTTTCCGGGCACTCGCTCGCTAGAGTGCCGCATCGGAACAAATGCTGCGATCGCCATAGATTCAGCTCACGTTACCCAAAATACATTCCCACCAACGTTATCAGAAAACGGGATGGCTACGGTTTTTCTGGATTCGATATCGTCATCATCAATATCGACAAATCTTCGGTATGAGTCACTGACCTACCGTACCTGCTCTAGAGATGCGGGGTGGTGCGATACGCTTTCGGCTACTGGAGCCTCGCTCTGAGTGTAGTCGATAACGGCTCTGTGACCCGAGTTGGCAAGGGGTTCGGGCTGCGATCGCCGCAATCCTCTGGGATAGTAGAAAGTCTGCTTGAGTTGACTGGTCAGCACTCCTCGTCGTGAGAAGCCGCGATAGGTTCCCCAAAACTGCATGAACCGAAACACCGGAATGGAAATGAAGCTATTCTTCAAGGCTCCATCGTGGAGAGCGTGGTAATAGTCGCTGACGGTGTTGGAGGCGAATAGCCGGACAAAGTCCCACAGGTTGAAATGCTCTTGCGGAAAGATGTGCTTGAGGGCGATCGCCTCCCGTCGATAGCGGTTGAACACGCGATGGGCAGGTTCGTCGTGGACGTGAATGATCTCTGCCTCGGCACTGTAGGCAATGCGATGACCTAGCTTCATGGCTCGTTTTGCCCAGTCCAAATCTTCCAATCCTGTCAAGGTTTCGTCGTAGGGCAGCTTTTCCCAGAGTTCTCGACGCACCGCCGCGTTGGCATTGTTGCAGAAGGGATGAGACTGATAGGTGACCGACTCTTCAGTAAACCAGGTCGCAAAAATCTGATGTTCTGAATATTGAGTGACGGTATTGCCCCGCTGTTTGCCATAGGTGAGGCCGATGCTGGGATCTGCAAAAGGCTTCAGCAGATTTTCGAGCCAGTCAGTGTAGACCGGATAGACATGGGCACTCGCCATCACCAGAAATTCGCCAGTCGCATGGCGACAGCCCAGGTTGAGCGATCGCCCAAAGGAAAAGTCTTCGGGGCGAATGGTGACGAGCTTGATCGGGTAACGACTGGCGATCGCCACCGTCGCGTCGGTCGATCCCGAATCCACGACGATAATTTCCACCTCCCTCACCGTCTGCTGCATCAGCCCACTCAGCAAACGGCCAATATGCTGTTCTTCGTTGTAGCACCGAATAATCACGGAGCATTTGGAATGTGTCATCAGGACTGTGAACACCTAATCTTGTGATTACAAAGCATGAGGGAAATTGGCGATCGCAAGGCTATGCTTTCACGAAAACGAACGTTGTGGAAACGAAGTCCATTGTCGCAACCAGATGGTCGCGTGACGCCTCACGGCATTGGCAACCGTGGCGAGCCAGCACGTCAAAAATAACAGGCTGCGGCAAGGCATGCATTTCCATGCTGTTGATTTCATTCATAGACGCAATATAGTCAGATGCCTTGAAGGCATAGTTTTGCCGATACGTCGGAATTTGCAGAACACCTGCTCCACCAGAGTTAAGTTTTTCACACAGCCGATTGAGAATCAGATAAATCACTGGAGGAGGATTGTGCTGGAGCACAATTTTGCTGTAGAGAAAATCATAGTTAGGTAGGTCATCAATGGCTTGAGCTGAGGTGATGGGAATCGTTTCAATGTTGGTAACAGACTCTTGGTCAAAGTAGGACTGAGCCAGCTTCAAGTGATTGACAGAAATATCAACCCCATACACTTTTGGAAACAGCTCCGCTAGCCAACGGGTCACACGACCAACTCCGCAACCATATTCCAAAGCCACCTTTAGAGAAGCTGGATCGATATGGGTACGGTCGAGCAAGCGTTTTAGATTAATGAACTCATTGCGTCCAGAACCATGGAAAGCTTTTAGATTCTGATCGATCACTTTTGCTTTGAAAGCTGATGTGGAGACGACTGACCAATGAGGTTCCGTAACGCCATATTCTGTCCAAACGCTCTCGATATGCTTCAGAATTTTGGAAAACTCTTCAGGACTGCACTCATATTCGACATCGTTCTTGTCGTGCAGTTGATTTTCGTACAGGATTTTGCGCCCGACGATGTTTCGAGCTTTCTTGTAAAACTCGTCAGAATTTAGCAGAGTCTCTAAGTTCGGATGTGAAAGGATCTCTGAAGCATTAAGGTCAACCATTACAAAAATTTGATAAAACGACTTGATACAACTAACAAGAATCGATCAAATGAAACATTAAACGGAAATGTAGCGCGAATCAGGTTGGGAATGAATCCTTAGGCCATGAATCCTTAGGCCATGATCCATGTGTGGTCGATCTAATCCTTTGACCTGATTGCTGAACCGCCCATTCTTTAAGAAGTGCCGGACTAGGCAACAGATCAGAGCTACTGTAAGATATTAGCGCCATTGGCAGAGTTCTCAAAAAGGTCTCGTTGTGAATTTTGTCAGGTGCCGACTTTGTGTGTAGGAGCGTAAATCATGACGGCATCTTCAGAGTCAGGTCTGGACTGTTTTAATGTCGTTTTCACATTTCACCGGGCTGAACAGCAGTCTGCTCGCACGCTCCTGCTGCTGCTTATGGCATTAGAAGAGGGTGTCGAAACTCAGTACTTCCTTTATTACGAAGATGATGAATCCACGATAGTCATTCAAGATACCCTAGCCCGCTTTCTCAAAACAAAACGGGCTACCTTCACATCCATACAGAGGGATGAGACGGCTAACCGTATTAGTATTCGCAATCACACCCTCTTCACCGCTATTCAGCAGCATGAGCACTTTTTGGCGATCGCTCCTGACTGTGTGATGCTGCAAAACCAGTGGGCTGTGCCGTTGCATGAAGCGTTTTTACAACGACAGCAGCCTTTTGTAGGGCGACTGCAACGGCAGCAGATAGGCGATCGCACGCTCATTACTCACTTCTCCTCTGGTGCTCTCTACGACGGTATCGCCTTGCGCGAAATCATCTCAGAGGAGTTGTTTACCGTTCAGAACAACAATCCCTGGCGATCGCTCATCGGTGCGGATGCGCCCTCTCCTGCTGAAACAGAAAGTTTTGGTTTTGACTTGGCTCAAGCTACCGTCTTCAACGGCAACACGGTTCCCTATCCCTACCTTGTGTTTGCTCGATACTGCCAAGAGCTGACCGGATCTGATCAGGCGCTTGGTTGGCCGATCGACTGGCCGACATCGGTGCTTGAGAGCCGAGGTGACTTGGTGGCCTGGGCTGATGCTTCAGTCTCGACTACGGATCTGGTGAACACCTATCTGCATCAAGTTCCGATCATGGGCAACGTGCAGAACGATGCAGCTCGACGAGCCGTGTTGCGAGCGGTGGAGTCTAGGAGATTGGGCGATCGCCAATCCTATCCTTTAGGAGGAGTATTTGAGTGCCCGACAGTTGTGGGCGATCGCCCAGTTGATGTGCCAGCTAACGAAGAGGTGGAACCTGGAGGGCTGCGCCCCGACAATTCTGAACCCGTGTCTATCGAGGACTTGCGAGGACAGTTTGCAGGCAAGCGCTGTTTCATCATTGGCAACGGCCCTAGCCTCAAACAAACAGACCTGACCCGCCTCAAAGGGGAATATACGTTTGGCCTCAACCGTATTTACTTGAACTACCCCAACATGGGGTTCGAGCCAACCTTTTATTGTTGCGTCAACACCAACGTGCTCACTCAGTTTGGCCACGAAATCGACCAGCTCAATGCAATTAAATTTGTCAAAAAGCAGTCTGCGAACGTTCTAAACAACCACTGGAATACTTTCTTCATGCAGTCTCAGGGAGCCATTCGCTTTCATGAAGACCTGAAAGATCTCACCTGGCACGAAGGCTGGACGGTGACATATTGCGCGATGCAGGTGGCCTATCATCTGGGGTTTGAAGAGGTCATTTTGGTAGGTGTCGATCACTATTTCAAAGATTCCGGCGAACCCAACAAAGCCGTGACCGCAACAGGTGAAGACGCCAACCATTTCCACCCCAACTATTTTGGTAAGGGCGTTGTCTGGCAATATCCTGATCTCGAACGTTCCGAAGAGTCCTATACAGTTGCCAAACAGGTGTTTGAGCGAGACGGGCGACGCATTCTTGATGCGACGGTGGGCGGACACCTGCAAATTTTCCCGAAGGTCGATTTTGATCAGGTGACAGCAGAGGCGATCGCCGTTCAACAGAAAGCCGACACTCAGACCGAGGTGAGCTTCTCAGTCATTACTCCTAGCTACAACCAGGCTTCCTATGTGCAGCGTCACCTAGACAGCATTCGCCAGCAAAGTTTGCAACCTTCCGAACACCTAATCTTCGACCCCGGTTCTACGGATGGCAGTCTCGATATTTTCAAGACGTACTGCCATGAGGTAGGTTACGCGACCCTGATCAACGAAAAAGACAAAGGCCAGACCGACGCTCTCAACAAGGGATTTCAGCGCGTGACGGGGGACATCATCGCGTGGCTGAATTCCGATGACTACTATTTCAACCCGGACGTATTTCGAGATGTGGCTGATATCTTCAACACTCGTCCCGATGTTGATGTTGTTTACGGTCGTGGGCTGTTTGTCGATCCTCAAGGAGAAACGGTTCGGGAAGCGTTTATTCAAGAAGATGACCAGGTGCTGGATCTGGCCTTTCAGCATTCTGTTGGCATCTTACAGCCTGCCCTCTTTTTCCGGCGACGGCTTGTTGACACGGTAGGTCTGCTCGATCTGACGTACAACTTTGCCTTCGACTACGACTACTGGATTCGGCTAAAACAGGCGGGAGCCAACTTCTATTTTCTTGACCAAGTGCTAGCCTGTGCGGTGCTTCATGATGAGTCGAAGACCTGCTCTGGTCGCGGCACCCAGTATGAGGAAACCCTAGCCTCTGTCAAATCCCATTATGGCTACGTCCCTGTGCAATGGCTCAACCGCTATGCTGAGTATTTGTCAGATGGGATGGATGGCATTGTGCGACATGGAGCCAACACCTCCGTTCAGCAAAAAGAGCGAAAGGATGAGCTGGTCGCTCAGCTTTTGAAGACATGGAGTGCGGATGCAGAGGCTCTGGGCGTGTTGCTCAACCATCGAGACCACGATCCCTATCAGCGAACTCTCAAGGCTCTGCGTCACCACGGTATTCTCAGCACCCATCGAGTCGTTGTCACGTCCTTTGACTCCAACTACTTCAATCAAGGGCTGAATCTGATTGCAGGCTTACATCGCACCAATGGCGATCGCGTCGATCTGATTGGTATTTACGACCTCGGCCTCACGTCATTTGAGCGAGCCTATTTGAGTCGGCTAAATCGGGTGGTGGTGCTCGATTATCCAGACGAGGTGCGGCGGCTTTATCCGGGTTACCTGTCTCCGAAGAACTACTCTTATAAATGTGCGGCGATCGCCCACAGTGCGACCCTTGTGCAGCCTGGACAGCAGGTGCTCTGGATCGACGCTGGGGTAACGCCGCTAGAACCTCTGGATGCGGTGTTTTCACGCATCGCTGCGGATGAAATTTTCCTCATCAACCATGACGACACTCCGATCTGGCCTTTCTTTAACATCAATTTCACGCACCCTGAAGCCTTGAAGCGCATGGAGGCCACGCCAGAGGAGGTTCTTGGAGAACATCTGTGTTCTGCCATGGTGGGATACAAGCGGGACGGAGCGTATCAAGCGTTGATTGATGATGCCTATCGCCTCTCCCAGCATGAAAAGGTTATCTGTTGGTCTAAGCATCTCAATCGAGCTGTGCCAGCGTCTGGCTCAGAACTGGCAGACAATGGAGCCGCCACGTATCGTTCTCAGAGCAATCGCCAGCTTCATGCGGAAGCCGTTCAGCAGCTCTACCAGGAGGATGCTCCAACCGTTCAAGATCTGATCCAGCGATTCCCCTACCTGGGTCATCGCCAAGATCAGAGCATCTACTCTATTTTGGCGGCGCGCTATCACTGTCCGATTCAGTCTGCACAAAAGTTTTGCTGCTCCAATGCCCAATCCTCTTGGGCATCGAAGAAGAATTGGGAGTCGGGGGGAGAGAGCGCAGAGATTCAGAAGACTGTGGACACCGTGGATGGTATTCATGATGCGGCTGTGACCTTTCACCATCGAGGAATTTTCAATTATCTTGATGGGCTGAAGGTCAACACTGATACCTCCTTGAAGCTAGCCTTGATTGGAGATGGGTTTGACGGGTCAAACGCTGACTTGAACTCTCAGTTTGAGGCGATCGCCACCCTAGCGATGGACGATTCCTATCATCACTGGGAGCCCCAAGGCTGGACTCCGACCTACTACGCCTGCCTAAATGACTCTCTAACGCCAGTGCAGGCTGAGGAAATTTCTCGGCTTCTAGACACTCAAGACATTCAGTTCTTTATCCTGCGGCGACAGTTCTTAGACTATTACCCCCAATTTACAAACCATCCCAGAGTATGGATAGTCGAAAACCAGGTGCGCCGCTTTCCTGTGTTGGATAGTGAGCCAGCGATTCCGGCTACCCGAGCAACGCTGGTGGCGGCGTTGCTGGGCTATCGCCAAATTTATCTACTAGGTCTCAACGAAACCGAATCCGTTTCCGATCGTCTTTCCTCTCAGTCCCGCTCGATCTTGGCCTGGGCTGCCTTGAAAAAGCGTTTGTATAACTGGAGCATTGCAATCAAGACGTGCGATGCAGCATCAACCCTTCCTCTATTCCCGTCCATATCCTTTGAAAAAGCACGTGTGGAACCGTTTACACCCATGTCTTATGCCGTCACGCAACTGATTGATCCGATGGGCGACATAGCGGGAGGCTATGGAAGAGAGTACCAGGCTCACTACGATGAGACAGAAGTCGTCAGCCATCTGCTGAAGGATCTGCCTGCTGGTTCTGTGATGGTGGATGTCGGAGCCCATCACGGTTCAGCCCTGCGGCATTTTGCGGATCGAGACTGGCAAGTCTTTGCTTGTGAACCCGATCCTGACAATCGGCAAAAGCTTGAACAGCGGATTAACGGTCGCAGCAACATCAAGATCGACATTCGGGCAGTGAGCGATCGCCCTGGTCAAACTCTTCCTTTTTTCACGTCTGAAGAAAGCACAGGCATCAGCGCTCTTAGTCCCTTCCGAGAAAGTCATAGCCAGCGCTGCGAAGTCACCACAACGACCGTGGCCGAACTCTGTACTGAGAACAGCATTCGCGATATTGACTTTCTCAAAATTGACACCGAAGGCTATGATCTCATGGTCTTGAAAGGAGTTCCTTGGGACAAGGTTCGACCTCGCATGATTGAATGTGAGTTTGAGGACTTTAAGACGGTGCCCCTGGGCTACACCTTTGACGACTTAGCTCAATACCTGGTTGAACAAGGCTACACGGTGTTGGTCAGCGAATGGCATCCCGTCATTCGCTACGGCATTCAGCATGACTGGCACAGACTCAGTCTTTATCCCTGCCAGCTCAATGATGCCAAAGCCTGGGGAAACCTAATAGCCTTTCGAGAGCCACCGGATCTCGCTCAGGTGGCCCAGGTGGTGAATACTTTGGTCAAACTGCGGTCACCCCAGAAACCTGCATCCTCCAACCCATCCTCTACTCATCGCACCCATCAGCAAGGACAACAGGCCATGAACGTCGCTCAGGCAAATGGTAATGGTAAAGCCATCATGGCTTCGACAAATGGCAGCGGGCAAGTCACACCCGAAAACGTGCCTCAACTTGTGCAAGCCCAAGCTCCCATTGCTGAACCGTTGCCACCCTTAGACTTACCTCCAGCACCAACCCCTGGAATGCGAGGGCTGATGGCTCGCATGGGTCGTTACTATAGTCGTTGGCCTTTGGCTGTGGCAGTTTTAGCGATTGGATTAAACACGGCTGCTGTTTTTGATACGCCCTATCGAGTGGCGTTCTCAGGGGGAGGGACAACGCTGATGCTGTTTTTGGTTGGCCATGCTGCATCAAAGGCTGACTATGCGTTGGAAGTTGGCGATCGCGCGCAGGTCGGAGCAAACTTAGCTCACGACAACGTCAACTCTACTCGCGAGATATTGGCTCAGTCTCAACACGATACTCAAGCCGGGATCAATCGAGCGAATCGAGCCTTGAACCGAACAAGAGCTGCGATGGATCAGGCGAAGCAAACGGCGAATCTTGCTCGTCAAGCTCAACAATCGGCAAAATCTGCGTTAAGCATTGCCAATACAGGCGTAGGTAAGGCGGAAATGGCGATCGGTAAAGCAGATGCAGCATCGCAATCCGCTCAGACATCGCGGGATGTTGCTCTCGCTGCAAAGGATGGCCTTTCTGACCTGACTCAGTGGGTTGAAACCATCAACAAAGACGTGAACGATATGACCCTTGCGGTCGATCGCATGAACAAGAGCAACACAAGCAATTTCGGGTTGTTTCAGCCATTTGAGCGACAGTTGACCCCTGAATATCTAGAGCATTTTGTTGAGTACTGGTTAACAGCGCTCAATCTGGAAATGGATCGACGAGCGTTGGGTTATCTAGCCCACCGTATTTGTCTCTGCGAAGACTCTTGCTCTGGTCGGCTGGCAACCAATGTGCAGGATATGCTGGTACGCATTTTGGTGGCTCGCAGTGTTCAAAGTCGTGACTTGTCGATTCTAGAAATTGGTTCTCTATTCGGTATCAATCTCGGCATCCTCTATGAGACCTGTCGTGACTTCTTTGAATCCATTCAGCTAACTGCCATTGACCCGCTGGATGGCTACTATGGCGAGCGCTTGACGGATACGATTACCCACGTTCCCATTACTCGCGATGTGTTCTACCACAATCTTCGAAAGCTGGACGTGCCTAAAGAAGACGTCACTCTGCTTCAAGGACTGAGTACTGACTCTAAAACTCTGGCAGATGCGGGTCTCAAGCAATATAACTTGTTGGTTATTGACGGCGACCATACCTATGACGGAGTGAAATTTGACTTTGACCACTATTTATCTGCGGTCGATGTCGGAGGGTTCATTGTTTTCGACGACTACTCTACGGAACACTGGCCTGAAGTTGCCGAGTTTGTGGATCAAGAAGTCAAAAATAATCCCTATGTCGAATTTGTGGGTTCTAGCTGGAGAACAGGAGTCTTCAAAGTAGTGAGACGAAACCTAGGCCCATCTCTCTAAAGGGTCATATGTGGTTTTGAATGAACTCAATAACTATCGACTAAATTTGATTCAGCTTGTCTCCATAAACTGAATGCTCCTATAGCTGGTATGGCATTGGTATGAAACCGCCCAAGTTTTTTAGACGTTTCGACTACGACCAAAATCTTCTTCCCAATGCCTTTTTAGGTAGTTTGGAACAGGATGTTGAAACCCTCGATCAGGCTAAGGAAAAAACCGGATTTACGATCGGTTATCCGGGCTGGAACTTGATGTACTATATTTTGCTGTCTCATCTCAAGCCTGACAAGCCCAACAACATTGTCGAAACAGGCTCCAATCAGGGATGTTCGACAATTATGCTAGCTCAAGCCCTGAAAGATTCTTTGGGTGAGGGACGTGTTTACACAGTCGAATTATTGCCTGAGAACTATGAAATCGCTCAGAAAAACTATGAAAAGGCAGGGGTCAGCGATTTGATTGACGCACGCCTGGGTGATTCAAAAGAGATCTTGAGGCAGTTGGTGTCCGATCTGGGAACGGTTCGCACGGCTTTTTTAGATGCTTCTCACTTGCTGGAGGACGTGTTTTCAGAATTTGAAATCATCTATCCGGCATTGGACGAAGATAGTATTGTTATTTTCGATAACACTTATCAAATTGCCGATGCCGATGAAGACCCGAGAGTGTTTGGGGCACTCCATAAAATCAAAGAAGAATACGGCGGCAACTTAATCAACTTCGAGTTTGTCTCTTGGTACACTCCGGGAATGGCAATATGGCAAAAACAACCATTTCCTTAGCTTAAGAATGCGTTAAATGTTTAAGGGATACTAGTTACATACTTTGCCCACCTTGCTTGACAGGGTATGTCGGCTTCGCTATCTTGATGCCAAGATCTACTCAGCACTTTCAAAGACTATTGTTTTCGGTTTAGTTAAACTTAATTGAGTTTAATAGAGCGCTATATCTATCAGGCACAATCTTTCTATCAATAAAGGAGAAAAGAAACTGCATGGAATCCTCAGGAACGACTATTCAAAATCTAACGGATGCTAAAGAGTTTCAACACCTGTCAGATAGAGAAAAAAGAGGTTTTGCCAACTATCAAAAGGCTGTAGAAGCATGGCAAAACTCTTATTATATAGACTATCCGCAGCAAGTCCATATTGAAACGCAAACAGTGTGCAATGCGAAGTGCGTCTTCTGCCCATACGTTGAACTAGAAAGACAAGGTCAACGCATGTCGGACGAACTCTTCATGAAAATAGTTAATGATTTGACTGCTATTCCTAACAACGTTCCCTTTACAGTTTGCCCATTCAAAGTTAGCGACCCAATCTTAGAAAAACGTTTACCTGACATGATCGATGTTATTCAAGGTAAGCTTCCAAACGCAAGTATTCATATTGCAACGAATGGGCAAGCTTTATCTGAGAAAAAGATAGAGTCTCTTGCGTCTACTAGAAGGCCAATCAATATCAATATTTCTCTTAATGACCATAGGCCAGAAGTATATGAACCGCTTATGTCGCTGAAGTTCGACCGAACAGTTGAAAATCTTGAAGTTCTCCATGAAAGATTTGTCCGTGGCGAATTTCCTCATACGATTTCTATCGGAAGGGTAAGCGGCAATCGCGATGACGATGTTGCCTTTTTGGACTGGGTCAGCGCAAAGTTCCCACAGTTCAGAGTAACG
>CAKZMO010000571.1 GCA_937128595.1 uncultured cyanobacterium
AATCCCGGTTTTGCTTCGGCTTTGGCTTGCCTGAGTGCAGCCCGTATCGCCCCTTGTGAGTAAGGGGCGATCGCCTTCATTCCAGCCACCACCATCAATCCTAATTGTCCTTTCTGTCGCGCAGCGAAACGTCAAAGGCGCTGGAGATTATTCTGTTTCTGATGCCAGAACAAGATTGCGATAGATTTGCTCAACAGTGAACTCAAGACCAACGCTGTTCAGTTTCACCATATCCCCTTCAACGTAGTTGGTAATAACCCATTCACCTGCATCATTCTTGTGATACAAATCGATTTCGATCCGGGTAGAACTCACTAATAAGTAATCTTTTAGAGCCGGATTTTTTTGATATAGCCTGAACTTGCCCCCTCGGTCGTAGGCTTCAGTGCTATCCGACAAGACTTCAACAATCAAACAAGGATAGGTAATGTACTGAGTTGCTGCCTGATCTCGCTGATCACAGGTCACACTCACATCTGGATATGTATAGCTCTGAGAGTCAGCAATATTTACTTTGATGTCTGAGTTGCCTGTGATGCAACTGCTGTTTTCTAGATGGGCGTCAAGCATAGCCGTGAACCGAATCGCAATACGGCCATGATTAACCGTGCCGCCCCCCATTGCGTAGACTTCGCCATCAATGTATTCGTACTTTTCAAGCTGCTGTTCTTCCCAGACAAAGTATTGTTCAGGAGTGAGTTGGGGTGAGTTTTCGCGGGTGGCAACCATCATCGATTCGCATCATGGGCACATTCATTACTATGCTAGCGTTTGAACCCCTAAATCTCGCCAACGATAACGCGATCGCCCGTTGGGGTGAGGGGAGCTGTCGCATCGGCTACAGTGACGAACACCTCCTGGGCTTTAACACCCTCGGGGATACCCTCCGGCGGGTTGAGAGTGACAAACACAGAGCCACCTTGATCGGTGGTGAACTCCCCGCAGATGAAGGGCTCGCCGTTATCGAGAGCAAGCCACATGCGATAGACCTGCTCGGGGGGCAGCGGCGGCAGGTCTGCGATAGAGACCACAACCTGCTCCCACTGACCAGGGGTAAACAGCAGCGTGCCTGCTGAGTTGTCGCCCTGAAGCGAGACTAGACGGCTCCTGGGTCGCTGCAAAATCGAGGCGACCTCGTCCGTGTCTTCTAGAGCCGCCAGCTGTTGCCCAAGCTGAACATTATCATCCTCTAACTGCGCTAGCTGTTGCTGCAGTTGACGATTATCGTTATCCAGTTGGGCAAACTGTTGCCGCATCCGAAGGTTATCCAAAACGAGCAGCAACAGCCCTGGAATCGCTAGCAATGCTGCGATTCGGCTCCAAGGCATTGAACGGGGCGATCGCTGTGGGGTGGGCCTGTTTTGACTAGTCAAATCTAGAACTGCAGCCGCCCTCGGATCGGCCTGTGCCTCAGCCTCATAAGCGGCCAGAAGCCTATCCTCAAGCTGCGGGGGCGGGGCAATTTTATCTAAACTATGGGGCACGAGCATCAAGCTCGTTTGCAGGGCTTCAACCTCAGCCCGCATAGCCGGATTGGTTTCCAGCAGATGATTAACTTGCGCTTCTTCTTCAACGGTCAAATCACCCAGGACATAGCCCGCCGCTAATGCCTGATGTTCCTCTGATAATGACGGTGGCATTTGATC
Organism: uncultured cyanobacterium; assembly: GCA_937128595.1. Lineage (GTDB taxonomy): Bacteria > Cyanobacteriota > Cyanobacteriia > CAKZMO01 > CAKZMO01 > CAKZMO01. Next base: position 1,647 of record CAKZMO010000571.1, read on the forward strand.
TTCTCTCATTCGACTGCACGCCCAAGCAGTTGCCGCAGGGTCATCAGTCCCTTGCGTGCATTTGTCTTTACCGTCCCTAGCGGCATATCAAGCTGTTCGGCAATGCTAGATTGGCTGACGCCTTGATAAAAGTTTAGCTCTAGAATTTGGCGCTGACGATCTGGCAATTGCGCCATCACGCGCTTGAGCGTTTGCTCTTGTTCAATGAGGGACGCCTTTTCTAAAGGTGTTGATGCTATCAATTCTGCAGGGTCTAGGGTCTGTAAGCGTTCTAGCGATCGCTGCTGGCTACTGCGACTCTTGAGTCGGTTCAGGGCTCGGCTCCGCGTCAACACACAGAGATATGTCCCCAGCGCTGCTCGATTCGGGTCAAATTTTTCCTGTTTCCAAAAGTTTAAAAACACGTCTTGGGTTAAATCTTCGGCTTCGCTAGCGCGACCCAATATTTTGAGAGCAATGGTATACACTAAACCGCTGTAACGCTTGTACAACAGCCTGAGTGCATCTTGATGCCCAGCCCTCAAGTGCTCAATTAACTCAGCGTCGGAAGCATGATTGGAAAAACGAGCCATGGGGTATGGAAAAACAACGCACCGCTACCATATCACTACAAGCTCAGGGTTGAGTTTACTATGCTGATACACTGGCTACAATCAACGGCAAGTCCATAAATCGCCAGGCTTAACCAGAGGCTCAGAGCATCCCGTCGGAAAGGGCAGTCCCTGAGCCTTTGATGGCTCAGTCTAAGTGGACTAGGCTTGAACCGTGAAGCTATCCATATTAAGGATAGGTGCCCCTTCGATAGTCGCAATCTGGGCACCGTTGCCAAAGCCATCCGTCATCCCATCTGAGTTGTAGTACAACGCTCCTGTGGCCGAGCTATAAGCAATCTTAGCTTCGGTGAGCGCAGCTTCTTCTGCACTGCTGACCACTGTAAACTCGCCTGTGGCGATCGCCCCATCAACTGTGCTGGTCAGGGCTGCGAATAGGCTGGTGTCAAGCACAATACTGTCCTCAGCTTCAAAGTTCTGGATCAGGTTGTCACCCAGACCAGATGGCGCTACACCCACTGCAAATGCAAATGAGCTAGGTCAAACTCATCGCCTGCCCCATCAGCGCCGTTCACTTGGGTGACATCAAAGCCAGTGCCACCGTTGATGAAGTCGCTGCCATCCCCATTATTCCAAATAAAGCGGTCATGACCACTGCCCAAGAAAGCAACATCGCTACTCGTTTGACCCATTACAGTATCGTTACCTGAGCCTGCAAAAACACCATCATTGCCAGCCCCAGCAACAATGGTGTCGTCACCTAGCCCGCTAAAAAATAGATCATCATCATCTCCACCTTGAAGTCGATCATTTCCAAAGCTTCCAAGAAGAATGTCACCAAAATTTTGAATTCCAGGTGCATTCTCAAACAGGTCGCCGATGATTAGGTTGACAAGGTTTGCGAGGAAGGGATTCATTGTGGTTCTCCAAAAACTAGTTGAATGAGCGACGTTCTGTAATAGATACAGCGGTCAATCAACATCGGTTTTAAAGGATTGGAGTTTTCCGAAATTCACCTGAGCTCAACAGTGGCTATTGGGCTTTCGTAAATTCCTACACAGAAATGACTTCCCCACGCAAAGCCGATCGCCTTGCCGCATCGGCAACCGTCAATGCATAGAGGCTTTGCTCCAGAGTGACGTAGAGCGGATTGTGAATCTTTTCAGGCATACCCGCGATCGCCGCCAATGCAAGACACGTATCTTGAGCGAATAACCCTCGCCGAGAACCGATGGACAACTCCTGCTCCTGACCGTTTTGGATCAGCCAGCCGCGACTTCGCTCTAGCCGAATCAGCCCAGATTCACCATGAATATCAAGCTGCCGCTCGGTTTGACCGATCGCACGTCCTTTCCCATAGACCACATCGGCAATCAGCCCAGTGTTGAATCGCAGTTGCGCTGAACAGAGGCACGCTTCATACGGCTCTGAAATATCAGGGTGCTCGACGATCGCTCCAGATTGCAGCCAAAACCGACTTTGACACGATACGGTAGACACAGCTCCGAAGACATGGGTAAGCCGCTGGATTCGAGAGAGGGCAGCCATTAGGGGAAACCCAACAAGCTGGGGATTGTAGCTCCATTTCCCAGGAGTGGGCTGCTCTGCTTTAAGGTTGATCGATCGCACATAAAAGGGCTGTCCAATTTTAGGAAGATCCTGAAGGAGAGCTTCATGGATGCCGCTCAAAATCTCGATATGCTCCACATGGAGGAGACGTTTGTTTTGATGAGCCAAGGATACTAAGCTTTGGGCTTCTTGCACATCTAACGCAAGGGGATATTCGACGATGACGTGTTTGCCTGACTCAAGAGCCGCGCGGGCGATCGCCCCATGATCTCGATTCACGGTTGAAATGATCACTAAATCCAAGTCTGGAAGCTGGGCTAGCTCTAGTCCAGAGGTCAGGGTCTTGGCTCCGTAAAGATCGCAAATTTTCTGGACTCGCTCTATCTCACGACCGCTGACTGTCACTAAGTGCGATCGCTCATCTGCCGCTAGGGTCTCTGCCCGTTTTTGTGCCGCGTAGCCTGTCCCAACTATTCCAGTTCTAATCACCATCACCTGATCATCTACCCTAAACCTGTCATCTACCCTAAACCTGTCATCTACCCTAAAACGGAAGGTCTTTTCCTCTGAAACATTCTCAACGCTCCAACCGTTCTTCTCCCAAATCCACTGTTCATAAACCGACATTGGCGATCGCTCAGCGTCTTTCTTCAGGTGTCGTGGCTCCAGTCAAGCGACTCCATCAAAGTCGTTTCATGCAGCCCAATTATCCGTTTCGACCTCAGCGTGTATCTCTGTTCTACGGCTGGATTATCGTCATCGTCACAACGATTGGCATTCTCATGAGCATTCCAGGGCAGACGGCTGGAGTTAGCGTCTTTACTGATCCCCTGTTAGAAGCGACCGGACTATCGCGACTTCATCTCAGCAATGCTTATCTGGTTGGCACCCTGACCAGTGGGCTTTTGCTGCCATTTGGTGGAGTGCTGATTGATCGACTCGGAGCACGGATTGTGGTCATCGGCGCATCGGTGTGGCTAGCACTCACGCTGGTTTACCTCAGTTGGTGCGATCGCCTCGTTGCAATGATTGTAAATCTGCTCAACCTGGAGTCTTCCTTAACCGTGGCGTTTGTGCTGCTGGCGATCGGCTTCGTCAACCTTCGCTTCAGCGGTCAGGGCATGTTGACGATGGTCAGTCGCACAACGTTAGGCAAGTGGTTTGACCGCAAGCGGGGGCGTGTTTCCGGCACCGCTGGGATCTTTATCTCGTTCGGCTTTTCGGGGGCTCCGCTGCTCCTGAGCTTGCTGATCGACACCTTTGGCTGGCGGGGGGCATGGTTGTGCCTATCTGTCGTCGTGGGTTTCGGCATGACAGCCATCGGCTGGCTGTTTTATCGAGACAATCCAGAAGAATGTGGTCTCCAAATGGACGGCGAAATTCTGCAATTTGAAGGGTCAGCAACGACGGAGCCACCTGAGCAACAAGGGGGCACGCCTGAGAATTTTGAAGCACCTAGGGTTGCCGACCCCGGTCAGCGTTCCAGCAATTCCAACTCATCGACTCCTGCATCTTCTCTCCCTGAGCCGTTTCACCCCATTTCAACAACGCGGGACTTTACACGAGCAGAAGCACTGCGAACTCTGGCCTTTTGGGCAGTCACTCTGGCTCTCGCGTCCCAGGCTCTCACCATTACAGGCATCACATTTCACATTGTGGACATCGGCACCTCTGCGGGTCTGACTCGCACCCAAACTGTTGCTCTGTTTTTGCCAATCGCCATTTTCTCAACCCTGACGGGCTATCTCATCGGCATTTTATCTGATCGAGCCAAGCTTAAGTTTCTCTTTCTCGGCATGATGGTCGTCGAGGCTCTAGGCATTGTCAGCATGGCGCATTTGGACAGCTCCGTCATGAGAATCGTGGCGATCGCCGGGTTGGGAATGAGTGGCGGCTGTTTTGGCACCCTCTCGACGGTCTCCATGCCGCGCTACTTCGGGCGGCGACACTTGGGGGCGATCGCCGGAGTCCAAATGATGAGTTTGGTCATTGCCAGCGCCATCGGCCCTTCTTTGCTGGCTCTCTTTAGGCAAGTCTTTGACAGCTACCAGCTAGGTCTCTATCTTTGCGCAGCCATTCCCTTAACGATTATTCTGCCGCTGTGGCTATCGGGCAATCCTCAGGACTCCTACAGTTCCTAACCAACCCTGTACACCTTCACAAGACTGCGAAAGGGGCGATCGCCAAACCATCTCGACAAATGAGAGTCACGCCTAAGATTACGCTTTCGTAACATTTCTCAGAAAACCTCTGAAATTCCGTTCGATCCAGCGTCATATTCTAAGAAGTGGGTCTCAATTTCTGATAGGGTACTATGCAGGGTCAAGATATTGCAGAGTGTTTAATCGATCAGGTTTTCCGGCTCATTCATTCCTCAAACTCTGCACCTGCATTACTGGGAGGTTTATAGGTTCTATGTTGACTATTTTGTTCCAAGTGCTGCTAGCGCTGCTGGTTGTACTGTCATTTGTGATGGTAATCGCAGTGCCTGTGGGTTACGCATCTCCTCAATATTGGGAGCAGGCTAAGCGTCTCATCTTGCTTGGCTCTGTCGCCTGGGTCGGTCTTGTGCTAGCTGTCGGCGGGCTCAATTACTTCGTCGCTTAAGATTGAAGAGTCCATAGCAGCCATACTCATTGCGATTAGACGGTAGCAGGCTTCGCGATCGCGCCTCCATCATGGCGTTCATTTGATTAGCGAATCTCTCGCTAGCAGCTTTATGCTGCTGGACGCGATTTTGTATCAGTTCAGGATTTCTATGGCTGTTTTTGAAGGTTCATTTGTCCACGCCAACGATCTCAAGTTGGCGATGGTTGTTGGTCGATTCAATGACTTGGTGACTACCAAGTTGCTCGAAGGGTGTCAAGACTGTCTTAGACGACATGGAATTGACCCTGATCCAAGTGGCACTCAGGTTGACTATGCTTGGGTTCCAGGAAGTTTCGAGATTCCGCTGTTGGCACGACAGCTTGCGGCGACTCACCACTACGATGCGGTGATTTGCTTGGGAGCTGTGATTCGAGGACAAACGCCTCATTTTGATTATGTGTCATCAGAAGTGTCCAAAGGGGTTGCAGCAGCCAGCTTTCAGACCGGGGTACCTGTCGTGTTTGGAGTGTTGACAACCGATACGATGCAGCAAGCGTTAGAGCGGGCTGGAATCAAAAGCAACTTGGGCTGGGAATATGGCATGAGCGCCATCGAAATGGGCAGCCTGATGCGTCAAGTGCGCGATCGCTTCCCCAACACCAGCAACCTGTCGCTAAACGCAGCTCAAGGGACCCCAACCCTCCAGGCTTCCGTACAGCGAGCCATTCCTGAAGGATCTGAACAATCCTAGGAATGAAGACAAGCCATAACCTCGGCTCAATTTTTTTAGTTTAGTGTTGACACTCGTCTCCTTTTCTGAGATATTGATGATCGGCTGATTTTTGCGGGTATAGCTCAGTGGTAGAGCGTCACCTTGCCAAGGTGAATGTCGCGCGTTCGAATCGCGTTACCCGCTTTCAAAAAAATTTTTATAGAAATAAGCTTTGTCCAAGCATTTTCATGTAAGGTTGGCGTTTTCCCCATGTGCAATCTAACCACAGAGTTTCGTGTTCTGAGGAGATCCGTGGTTTAATCTATTCTGTGTTCTAAAAATTTAGGTTTTTAGCCTGTCCGAATCAGGTATCAGCGGTTATTTTAGTAGTGACTACCGTCTGCTACTGCACACTAGCTGCCCGCGAGATTGATCTCAACTCGTCCATGCATAGAGGGACTCGATCCGTTGAGTTTCATAAATGGCATCTCAACCTCTGTCAAATGGTCGAACAGTCAAACAACTGCGGTTACGGTGTGGCAATCCATTGTTGTTAATGTTAAGCACGTTGTATTTGCATAGCCTTGCAAACACATAGACACAGTCAAATCGATTTAACTGCCGACTATCCCTGTCCTTGTCGGCGGCGTGGGAAACTAATTCCGATCGCCCTAACTGAGGCATTTGGCTGTAGCCGATGCCAACAGATTTTCGTGGTTCAGGAAAGCGGGGATGCCATTGAACAACTCTCGACAACTTATCCCTATAAAAAGGCTTGGCGTTGGACAGGACAGCAATGGAGCATTGCAAAATCTTCCATTAGCCGCAGCTATCTGCCTCTAGCTCTGCTTGTCATGTTCGGCTTGGTGATGGTACTGCTAGTGGCGACACTGGCAGATTCGGGTGGCAGCTCCAACAATTCTGAGTTTCATCTCATTGCCGCTTTGACCCTCACCGGAATGCTAATATTCATATTCTGGTTAGCATGCCGACGTTAATTTATAAAATTAGAATCCATTGAGCCTATCCTCTGACTTGCTTGCGATCGCCCAGCGTGCCCAACAGTCTTCAGTTGCGCTTGCTGCAACCGGGGGGGAGAGTCGCAGCGCCGTCATTGCGGCGATCGCAGAAGCGGTTCGGCAAAAGCAAGACGACATCTTAGAAGCCAATACTCTAGACTTGGAAGCCAGTCGAGAAATGGCCGTGCCAGAGTTGGTTTTAGACTGGCTCAAGTTGACTCCCGAAAGAATCCACGCAACGGTACGAGTGTTAGATCGGTTAAGCGTTTCTGCTGATCCACTCCATGCAGAAACGGTCAGCGATAGCTCCGTTGAGCACTGTGATGTGTATGGTTCCAGAACTCCAGTCGGGACGGTCGCACTGGTCTATGAGTCGTTTCCTGAACTCGCGGCAATGACCGCAGGGTTTTGTCTTCGCACAGGCAATGTCTTGCTTTTAAAGGGCGGCTCTGAGGCCAGCCAAACCAACCAAGTCATTACCCAGATTGTGCAAGACTGCATTGTTACAGCCAATCTGCCTCAAAGCTGTATCCAGCTTATTCCTTCAGACTGGGGAGATGTGCAGCGGGAGCTTGTCAGCCTCGATCACTATGTTCACCTAGTCATTCCCTACGGTCGCGCCAGTCTAGTCCAGCAAGTGATGAAGCAGTCCACGGCTCCGGTCTTGCGCACGTCAATTGGAAATTGCTACCTGTTTTGGTCTATCACAGGCAATGAAGACATGGTGCGCCATGTCATTCTAGACAGTCACGAGAGCGAACCCGATCCGGTCAATGCCCTCGAAAAAGTGTTGATTCATCGAGGATGCAGCCCAGGCTCTTTGGCCTCGCTGTTTGCTGACCTGAAGGCTAAGGGATTAAACCTAAAGGGCGATTCAGAACTCGTCTCCAAGTTTCCAGGCTTGTCTTCAACGAGCGATGATGAGTGGAATCATTCTTATCTAAACAAGACCGTCGCCTTTCGGCTGGTTGACGGACTAGACGAAGCCATCACCTGGATCAATCAACACAGCAATGGTCATGCCGACTGTATCGTGACTGAATCCTACAATGAGAGTCGTGAGTTTGTTACGACTCTCACCAGCGCTACAGTTTACATCAACACATCCCCTCGCTTTTACCGCTATCCCAAAGGGGGCAATCCGATCGCCCTGGGCATGTCTAGCCAGGGTAGCTCCAACCGAGGATTGATTGGATTAAACACGCTCACAAGCATCAAGCGCGTTGTCCAGGGCAATTCCTCTCTCTTGCCGTAGTTTCTTCCTCGCCACCATCAATCGCACGCGACCTGCACCCGAAGTCGCTATATTCCGTGAATTGCATCTAGCCGCGACTTGCATCAATGAATCGTGGCGATCGCCCCTACTGTATCAATGGCTAAAGTATGGGCTTGAGGTTCAAAGCCCGCCTGAGTCCAGGCTGATATCATGGCTGCTTTGACCGCCGTTGCATGGGTGGATGAGGTCAGTGCCAATATCGTTGGGCCTGCGCCGCTAATGACGACGCCATGCGCCCCAGTTGCCAAGGCCGTTTCCCGCACGGCGTCATATCCGTAGATGAGAGGCTGGCGATAGGGCTGATGAATCCGATCCTGCAAGGCAGTTTGGAGCCAGTCGGGGTTGCCTGTCTCTATCGCCCGAATCAGCAAACCCATATGAGCCGTGTTAAAGATGGCATCGGCCCGGCTGTAGGTCTGGGGCAACGCCTGACGGGCTTCAGCCGTAGACAACTCAAAGTTGGGAATTGCAACCACTGGAACAAGGGCACTGTTCCAAGGAATCTCGCACACCTGCCATCCCCCTGAGGCATCTGCTGTAGTGAGCTGACAACTGCCCTTTAGAGCCGGAACAACATTGTCAGGATGACCTTCGAGGGCGATCGCCATTGACATCAGTTCTGCTGACGAGAGCGGCGATCCGGCAATGGCATTCCCCCCTAGCAGCCCACCCACAATGGCCGTCGCTGAACTCCCCAAACCTCGTGCCAAGGGAACCTGAAGATCAATGTCTAGGTCAACTTTAGGCACCTCTCGCTCCAAAAACGAGAAGACTTTGAGGAAAGACTGATAGGCTAAATTTTGCTCTCCTGTAGAAACTCGGTCGGCATCCAACCCCGTAACGCGAATGTTGACACGGGAGGATTGATCAGAGGGGGCAGACGTAAACGAAAACGTATTGTAAAGGGCGAGAGCAGCTCCCAGACAATCAAAGCCAGGGCCAATATTCGCGGTTGTTGCAGGCACTCTGACGGTTACCGATTGCAGATCTACCATGATCGATCGTTGATGTATAGGGAACTTAAATATGTAGGAACTATTTTATATAGCGAAAGCGTTAAAAATACATAGCGAAAGCGCTACAAATTTATCAGGTCTTGGTTCCCACAGCTAGTCATTTGGGATAGCTGTAGTCAGCGTGACGACTTTCGACCAGAGCGGGCACTCTAAGTCTAGGCAACAACAATACAGGTCTCTAGTTCAGAGTTCTTCAGCACCGAGTTCTCCATAAAGCTGACAGCAGACCGACCAAGACTTATAGCAGCCATGTCACAAGCGAAGTGGATTCGACGAGCACAACAGGGCGACCCAGAGGCGATCGCCCAGCTTTTGCATATTGCCCTCTACTCGCGGAGCATTCGAGTGAAAGCCCACGCCACCCCCACCAGCCTTCAGGTTTTGCTAGAGGCTCACCGCTTTCCACCGCGCAAACACTTAGTCGCTTATATCCACAGGGGCATTGCCCAACTCCAGATAGCTTGTTTTGAGACGGTAGAAATCTATGCGCGTCATCCCGATGAAGCTCAGTTTCTCTGGTGTGACGGATTTGATGTCAATGCTCCCGTTCCTGATGTCACTCCTAACAACATGCCAGATCCTCCGGCATCTCCCCGCGATCCGATCCGCTCAAGAGTAAATTCATCGGAGCAAGACCTGGAGCAGGAAGCAGAGATTGGATATTCCACCGCAGAACTTGCACAGATGCCAGCAGCGGCGATCGCCCAAAAAATCCGCTCTGGCGACATGGTCTCGCCGATCGACCGAGAGCAGAAAAATCGGCAGCCAGCCCCTCGCCGACAAAGAGATCTGGGCTGGATGCTGGTCGATCGACTGAAGCAGCTGAATCCTTTTGCAACGGGACTGATGGTGATCCTAACTCTGCACAGTCTCTTTGCCTCTCATCACTACACGCCTGAAGGATTCATGCTGGCTCGCGATCCGATGATGATGTTTTTGCACAACATCAATCTCATTTTTCACGAGGCAGGACACACAATTTTTTCGTTCTTTGGTCGATTCATCATGCTTCTAGGCGGATCGCTGATGCAGGTCTTAGTTCCCGCTGTGATTAGTGGCTACTTTTTCGTGACGAAGCAGCGATTTTCAGGAGCCGTCGCTCTTTGGTGGGCTGGACAAAGCTTGCTTGACGTGTCACTTTACATCAAAGACGCCCAAGAGCGGATGTTGCCCCTCCTCGGCGGAGAAGGGGTGATGCACGACTGGCACTTCATCTTGCTTGATTTGCGATTGCTGGTTCACGACGACACTGTCGCTGCTTTGGTGTACAGCTTTGGAATTTGCGTCTATCTTGTGGCGATCGCCCTCGGCTTTTACTTCGCAGGTCAACATCCATCCAGTGCTAATGCTCGTCACAAGTCTTCACCAACGCCAGAACCCTAGATTTCACCGCAAAACCCGTCACTTTGGCAATAAAACACTGCTACGAAAAGAGTAGGATGTATTCGATTGTGACTCCTAAACCATTCCTATGACAGTTCTTTTGGCAGGCGATATTGGCGGCACCAAGACCATTTTGCGACTGGTCGATGCTCAAACTAGCGGCACTACAACAGAGGCGTCTCTCAAGCCCCTCTACGAAAATCGCTACGTCAGCGGCGAATTTCCAGACTTGGTACCGATGGTGCGGCAATTTTTGGCAGAAGCCCAAGAAAAGCTCGGCTCGGTTCCGGCTCCAGAACGAGCCTGTTTTGCGATCGCAGGCCCTGTTGCCGACAACGCTTCATCGCTCACCAATCTGTCGTGGCTGCTAGAGGGCGATCGCCTCGAAAAGGATCTGGGCATTAGCAAGGTCGCTCTGATCAATGATTTTGCTGCTATCGGCTATGGCGTGTTGGGCATGAGCGAAGACGACATTTGCTCTCTGCAATCGACTGATCATACCCCTTCTCCCACAGCACCCATCGCCGTCATTGGAGCAGGGACTGGACTGGGAGAGGGCTTCCTTGTCCCCTCATCTCCTAGCCGATACCAAGTTTATCCCTCAGAGGGAGGTCACGCCGACTTTGCCCCTCGCTCTCAGACTGAATTTGAACTGTTGAGATATTTGCTCGATAAGTTTGGAATCACTCGCATTTCTGCAGAACGGGTCGTGTCAGGCCAGGGCATCGTCGCCATTTACCAGTTTTTGCGCGATCGCCAAATGGGAGAAGAGTCTCCTGAGATAGCTGAAGTTGTGCGCATCTGGGAACGAGAAAAAGGAGTTGCAGACAAGAGCGTAGACCCCGCCGCAACCATTGCGATCGCCGCTGCCGAGGAAAATGATCATCTGTCGGAACGGACAATGAAAATCTTTGCCTCAGCCTACGGTGCAGAAGCGGGTAATCTGGCTCTGAAGCTGCTTCCCTATGGTGGTCTTTATATCGCTGGAGGTATTGCGGCTAAAAATCTGGCGCTGCTCCAGTCCGGTGAGTTTATGAGCGCATTTTTGGAAAAAGGCCGAGTGAGTTCTCTGTTGGAGAATATTCCGGTGAACATTGTGCTGAATCCAAGTGTGGGACTGATTGGTGCTGCCCTCTATGCCACCATGTTGGAGTAGCGATCAATTCGATGTTGATTGTTCATCAGGATGAGGATGCCAGCACTTACCCTGATAGATTCGGGTTTACTCAATCTGCAAGGACTTGGTGAGAATGCCCATCACTTCGCCGGGGCGATTGATGGGCATAGAACGACTCCACTTGCTCGGCTCGACATCACCTCGTTGATGCAAGCTGTTGATCACGAGCTGGATGGCGTTGGGCGAACCGTAAAGTAGATGTCGTACAGGTTCGTTACCTCAGCGATTGGTCGATCCAGTGACTACGTCTCTATTTTGATAGAGTTGCCGATTCCGTCTTTTGAAAGATTTTGACCGTTGAGTGGCTTCAGACTTTCGTGATGTTGACGAACTCACGCTATGTTTGGAATATGAGCTGCATTCAATGCAACAAGGAAAGTCTTACGCAGTAGGCGATCGCTTTCCAACAACATGCGCAGCCAGAGTCAATCTTTAGAAACCGCAAACGAAACAAAGCAAAAAAGTAAAGGAGTAGATGAATATGGCTCGTCAAGTTGGAGATCGTTATGCCTGCGAGAAGTGCGGAGCCCAGCTCGTTTATGAAAAGCCTTGCCCTTGCCCTGAAAGCGTTCCTCACTCAGAGATCTGTTGCGGAGAGCAAATGAAGATTGTGAAGGAAGCTTCAGCAACGTAGTCAGCTCAGGACTCAGTTTCACTCCTCACCTCATAGCCACCGCCCCGTCTGGAAAATGTATCAGGAAGTCTTGCGAAACTACTTACTGTGCTAGGGCAATCTCAGATAATTTGTGAGAGGAGGGGCGCAGCCCGCTCCTCTCACTTAGCAGTTCAAGAGCGATTTAGTATCGCTATAGCTATGGGGAGGGTGGTTTCTTGATGTGTCGATCCCAATTGGATTCTGTTTTTGCCAGTCCGAGCTAGGTGTTGGGAAAAGTTTCAAGCCCACGGACATGCACCACACCTCAGTACAGGACAACAAGCTTGAAAATGATACGAGGATGGGGTTTCATCAGAATTACGACGTTCATTAGAAACCCCATGAGTCAATATAGCGAATTGAAACAGGCACTCCAACCCCACCTCGACTGGCACGGCGCGAGAGTATCATTTCTAGCCCTGTTCCTGATCGCTCTCGTGAAGGTCAAAACTGACACCTTGAGCGACATCTCGCTCGGCTTTGGGATCCGTGCCTTGGCTGAATCCAGCTACAAGCGCCTACAACGGTTCTTTCGCAGCTTCGAAATTGACTACGACACGATCGCCAAGATCGTGGTCAACTAGATGGACATTCCCCAGCCTTGGGTCGTGAATATCGACTGCACCACCTGGGAGTTTGGGAGCCTCTGCTTCAACATCTTGACGCTGGGGATTGTGCATCAGGGGGACGCCTTCCCCGCGATGTGGTGAATGCTAGCGAAGAAGGGGAATTCCAACAGCCCAGAGCGGCTCGGCCTCATCGAGGCGTTCTGCAAACTGTTTCCCGATGAACACGTTGACGACTTGTGCGGCGATAGAGAGGTTGTTGGCCAGGTGTGATTGCGACCTGCTGCTTGAACCGACCCTGAGTCTTCCGATAAGAGTCAGGGCCACGGATAACATCGAGCGCCAGGGCAAGTTGCTTGTTGTCATCGCTCCACCGAATAGCGAGCCTTTGGTCGCAGGCTACGCCCTCAGATGGGGCATCGAAACTCTCTTTGGCATCTTCAAGACTCGCGGCTTCTGCCTGGAGGCCTTTCATTTCACCGAGCAAGAGCGCTTGCGCAAGCGGGTTGCTCTTTTGACGCTAGCTTTGTGCTGTTCTTAACCCTGGTTGTCCCACTGAGTCTCGCTTCAATCAGTCACTATAGCAATGCACAGATAGGTTAGGACAGATATTGATGGAGAAGCCGCGCGG
>CAKZMO010000572.1 GCA_937128595.1 uncultured cyanobacterium
AAGGGTTGAAAGTGCTTGCTCTAGCAAGATGAGGCGATTGGGCGGCAAATGTCCGTGGACTGCTCCAGTGACGGTACTGTTGAGCAGCAGCACCGTCCAGTTGTCGTGTTGAACCCGTTTTTGCTCAGAAAAAGGAGATGTGCTGAGATGTTGGCTCATGAGGGCTGGCTCTTGGTCGTGGTTTCCTGGCAGCCAGTAGGTAGAAATCTGAAGCGGAGCGATCGCCCGTCGCAGTTGAGCGTAAGACTCTAGCGTTTCATCTTGGGAAAGATCTCCCGTCAGCAGCAGCACATCAGGAGGCTCGGAGAGCGATCGCACTCGCGCAAGCACCGCCTGGAGAGAATCCCATGTAGGAAAACCTGTTGAGGTGAGCTGCTGGTCGGCAAATAGGTGAGTGTCGGTGATCTGAGCAATCAGCATAATGTTCTGTCCAGGGACACGCTAGAAATATTGAAGGATTAAAGATTACGAAGGGCGATCGCCACACTGACCAGCATCAGTCCTGCAAACAACAGCAGCGTCGAATGGCGTCTGATCCATCGATTTAGATTTGTGGATAGAGGGAGCGCAGGCAAATCAGGTTCACCCATCGGAGTCGAAATATCGGTGTAGAGGGTGCAATCCTTCGCGTAAGGATACTTCGGAAAATTGCAGGTCTCATCGTGGTGATAAACGCAGGTCTCGCAGAGATAACCTTCGCTGGATTGATGCAAAGGGATGCCCGGATGCCCGAAGGCTTTCAGCGGATTTTTGCAATAGGGACAGGCGATCGCCTGAGTATCCACAGGGGTATGACAACGAGGACATTCAGCCATTGGGATCAGCTCTCCAACAGGATTAGCGCAAAATTTCGACGTAGGGATGCGGGTTCAATTCAGGAGTGATTCATCAGCAAGATAAGTCATCCGTAGAAGAAAACTTCCGCACCTGATATTCACGAGAATCGAGTAATTCATAATTGTTTTGCCCCATTGCTTCCGAAAATTGCTGCTCGACCTGCTGAAGTTCGTCCGAGGGGATGGAATGCCACGCTTCAGCCGTACTCCAACGAATTACAGTAATGACTTCGTTAAGCCTTTCTGAGCTAATCCAGACTTCCTTACCCAAAAATCCATCCTGACGGGCTAGCGCTGGCGTCCAAATCTCTGTGTCAAGCTGCACAAAACGTTCTCTCAGATCCTCCTCGACCCTGAACGTTAGCCATTCGATCACCATCATGCCATCCTCATTTCTTCTTTTAACAGCTTTGATTTCAGCACAGCACAGCGCCTGATCGAGTCAGTGGGTCTGGTTGGAGCCAGATGATTGCCAGTCTCTCTTTATATGCTAATCATCTCTGAATTATTCGCCGCTGTTCAATGCATTCGCCGTTGTTCAATGATGGAATAACGAGAAAAAACCTGACCGATCGCATCCCTCATTCTTTGATAGATTTGTCACAATGAATGCGGATGCACATTTGCGACTCAGGAAGGGGCACACGGGGGAGAAGATGGATCAGCAATCTCCTATGACACCTCCCATCACATATTCAGGACGAGGGCATGGCCAACAACAACTCAAATTTAATCCAGCAGCTACTCATGATTGGCATTGGGACAACCTCTCTCATGGCAGAAAAGCTGCGAGAGGTAAGCGACCAGTGGGTCAAAGACGGCAAGTTAGACTCCGAGCAAGCGAAGGGATTTGTGGATGACCTGATGGGTCAACTTCGCTCTGAGCAAACAAATTTTGAAGCCCAAATCCAGCGCCAGATGAAGAATGTGCTGCAAGATTTGGGAGTCCCTCGTCAGAATGAGATGGATGAGTTGCGGGGACGGCTTGATCGTCTAGAGCGGCAGATCCGTGATCTCGAAAATCGCCTATGGCGGTAGTCCGTTGCTGAATACGTCTCGATCCGGTTCAAAAACGACCGATGGAGACTAGCGAAGATAGAATCATCCATTAGACCTTCGGGCAAAAGACAGAACGATAATTTAGACAAACAATCCGTCAGGAAATCTTCTTATGCGAGAAATACTTATTAGTCTGGGCGTTATGGTGGCCTGCCTTGTGGTTGCACTTGTGGCACAGCTCACGGCATCAGGGGACGATGCGATCGCCGCTAACCCATCTGCTCCATTAGCCAAACCAGCTATGGAATCCCGTACTGAGCCTGATTCAACTCCTTCGAAGTTAGAGCAGTGGATGAATCTTGCACCGGAGCAGCCGTCATCTTTGGCTTCGGGATCGAACGTTGAGTTAGTTGCGCAAGCTCCTGATGCAGAGGAACCTGACACATCTGAGCCTGCCGACAGCACTGTTGAGGAAACTATGGACAATTCAAACGATGTTGTGACCACATCATCCGGCTTGCAGTATGTAGAGTTGGAAGAAGGCACGGGAGCCATGCCTCAAACGGGGCAGACTGTGGTGGTGCATTACACAGGCACTCTTGAAGATGGCACAAAGTTCGATAGTTCGCGCGATCGCAATCAGCCTTTTTCCTTCCGAATTGGCGTCGGCCAGGTGATTAAAGGTTGGGATGAAGGCGTTGCTACAATGCGCGTGGGCAGTCGGCGCAAGCTGATTATTCCACCCGAGTTGGGATACGGTGCCCGAGGTGCTGGCGGAGTGATTCCACCAAATGCGACGTTGATTTTTGACGTTGAGCTGCTGCGAATTGGAATCTAGTCTTAGAACCTAACTGGAAGGACAGCAAAAACGATGCGCAAAAACAAGATGTTGGGAATAGGGGCTGCGATATTGGCGATCGCCAGCGGCTACGAGTTTTTCTCGGCTACTCGGGTTTCGGCTCAGCAAGCGACTGGTCTTGAGATGGCTCAGGAGTCTGCGCCTGCTCTAGAGACAGATTTACCAGCAGAATCAAACACGATTTCTGTGCCTGAGCCATCGGCTGATCCTATTGTGCTCAATGAAGGTGCGGAGCCACGTCAGATGCTCCGCATGACTCCCACGGTTGGAACCGAGCAGCGCACTATCATGGACATCACTACTGAAGTGGCGATCGCCATCAATGGTCAGTCTCAGCCGTCTTTTGAGGCTCCTGGCACCCGTTTAGTGATGGATAGCGTAGTCACTGACATTGATGAAAACGGTCTAATCACCCTTGAGTTTGTGTATACCGATGTTCAGATGATTGGGAGTCCGGCGCTACCTCCCCAAGTCGTGGAACTGATGCGATCGCAAATTTCGTCTCTGGTCGGCACAGGCGGCATCATTGTGCTGGATGCCCAAGGCGCAACCCAGTCTTTTACGCTAGACGTTTCTGAAGATCTTGATCCGACCGTGCGTGCCAGCATGGAGCAAATGGCTCAATCTTTTCAGCAAATTTCAAGCCCACTGCCCTCTGAAGCGGTCGGTGTTGGGGCAATCTGGCAGGTTCCTCAAAGCATTTTAGTGAACGGCACTGCCATCAGCAGTTTGGCAACATTTGAGTTAGTTGAGCTAGAGGGCGACCTCATTGAACTCGCTGTCAGCGTTGAGCAAACAGGCGAAGTCCCGATCTCAAACTTGCTTCCTATTCCCGACAACATTGATGTGTCCGATCAGAGCCTAGACTCTACTGGAACTGGACGAACATTTATCAACCTCAACCAGATCATGCCTCTGGGGTCTGACCTCACGGTCAACACTCAGTCCACAACGGTTGTCACGGAAGCTGGCATCTCTGCCACGTTGGAAGCTGATGTGCAGATGGATCTGATTATGGTGTCAGATGATTTCGAGTTGCCCACTCGTGCTTCTGACGATTCAATGCCTGTGACGCTGCAACGTTGATGTTAGAAAATTGCGAATTTTGGGACAATAGGATGAGATTTGGAATGTGAATCTTGGGCGATCGCCATTAGGCATTGCTGATTGGGTATTGCTGACGGGTATTGCTGACTGAGCATCGACCCAAAGTTCACAATTCGGGGCATTTCGGGGCATTTTTTTCGCTGGGCATCATCATGGGCAATACTTTCGGTCATCTTTTTCGCATCACCACTTTTGGAGAATCTCATGGAGGTGGGGTTGGCGTCGTTATCGACGGGTGCCCGCCTCGACTCGATATCTCTCAAGACGATATTCAGTTTGAACTCGATCGGCGGCGTCCTGGGCAAAGCAAAATCACGACGCCTCGCAAGGAAACGGACACCTGCGAGATCGTCTCAGGCGTTTTTCAAGGGAAAACCCTAGGGACTCCCATTGCCATCATGGTGCGCAACAAAGATACGCGCCCCCAAGACTATGACGATATGGTGAAAAAATATCGCCCATCCCATGCCGACGCGACCTATGACGCTAAATACGGCATTCGCAATTATCAAGGGGGAGGACGCTCTTCGGCTCGGGAAACAATCGGGCGTGTCGCTGCGGGGGCGATCGCCAAAAAAATTCTCACGCAGTCTGCAGGCGTTGAAATTGTCGGCTACGTCAAGCGCATCAAGGATTTAGAAGGCGTCATCAACGCCGACACAGTGACGCTCGAACAGGTCGAAAGTAACATTGTGCGATGCCCGGATGCTGACTGTGCGGAGCGGATGATTGACCTGATTGAGCAAACCGGGCGTGCTGGGGACTCCATCGGTGGCGTTGTGGAATGTGTCGCGCGCAGACTCCCTCGCGGTTTGGGTATGCCCGTATTTGACAAGCTAGAGGCTGACTTAGCAAAGGGTGTCATGTCTCTGCCTGCGAGTAAGGGCTTTGAAATTGGCTCTGGCTTTGCTGGAACCTTGCTCACGGGCAGTCAGCATAACGACGAGTTTTATGTTGACGAAGCCGGTGACATGCGCACCACAACCAACCGTTCCGGTGGCATTCAGGGCGGCATTAGCAACGGAGAACACATTATTATTCGTGTTGCATTTAAGCCCACAGCCACCATTCGCAAAGAACAGAAAACCGTCACCCAAGAGGGCGAAGAAACCGTTCTAGCTGCAAAAGGTCGCCACGACCCCTGTGTATTGCCTCGTGCAGTTCCCATGGTGGAGTCGATGGTGGCGCTTGTCCTGTGTGACCATCTGTTGCGTCAGCAAGGACAGTGTGGAGTGCTTGCTGAAGATTAGTCTTTGAGCCTAGGGCAGGTTTGCCAAAGCTTTCGGAAAGAATGAGCTAGGCAAGTTCTCAGCAGACGGAACAATCCGGTTTTTCTTGTAAACCCGATCGTTCTCGACTGTGAGCAAGCATTGAATTCGTTAAACGTTCATCTCGTTGCAAGGAGGTCTCAATGGCTCGCACGATGTCTACCATGCTGGATCTGGGAACAAAAGCTCCAGCTTTTGAGCTGACCGATGTCAAAACTGACGAAACAATTACTCTCGAAACATTTTCCAGCAAATCGGCGCTGCTGGTGATGTTCATCTGTCGCCACTGTCCTTTTGTCAAACATGTGCAGTCAGAACTGGCTCAGATTGGGAAAGACTATGCTGACAAAAGCCTAGGCATCGTTGCAATTAGCGCTAACGACGCAGACAAGTATCCTGACGATGCTCCCGACAGTCTCAAAAACATGGTTGACGAGGTTGGCTTTGTGTTTCCGCTCTGCCACGACGCAACTCAAGAGGTGGCTAAGTCCTATACGGCAGCTTGTACCCCCGATTTCTTTTTGTTTGATGGCGATCGCCATCTTGTCTACAGAGGCCAGTTAGACGACAGCCGTCCTGGCAATGACGATCCTCTCAACGGCAAAGATCTAAGGGCGGCCATTGATGCGGCGCTAGCGGGCCAGCCGATTGCCCCTGATCAGATGCCGAGTGTGGGTTGCAACATCAAGTGGAAACCCGGCAACGAGCCTGCTTACTTTGGCTAAGCCAAAGTTGATCGTCAGGCTGTAGCTCTATCTCGGAACGGTGCCTATTGCAAAATCTTTCTCTCAGAATTTGCAATAGGCTACAGAAAAAGTTAGGCCCAACCTAAGCCGCAGCGCTGTTGTCGTTAGGTTCAGAGTGGAGGGGGAGAGTCACGTCAAAGGTTGTGCCGCCTCCCTCTTTACTGACGAAGCTAACATGTCCTTCGTGGCGAGTGACGCACTGCTGCACAATGGATAATCCCAGTCCTGTACCGCGAATGGTAGCAACATTGCTAGCTCGGTGGAATAGTTCAAACAGATGGGGCTGATCCTTTTTGGGAATGCCGATACCGTAGTCAGTGACCGCTAAGCGGACATTGCCTTGATCAGCAGTCATCGTAAATTCAACCTGACTGCCCTTGTCCGAATATTTAACTGCATTGGACAACAAGTTCGTCAAAATTGGGCGTAGCAGGTTTGGATCGAGACAAGCCTGTTCAAAGTCTCCTTCACAGGAATATACAATGGTGTGATCGATACCGACGCCGTGTTGAATCTCTTCAACAATCTCTTGGCAGAACAGCTCTAGATCGAGAGGAGTTGGATTGAATGCGAGTTTGCCCGCTTCTGCTTTGCCAACGACTAAAACATCTTCCAACAATTGTTTCATGTTGGTGATAGCTGAGCGAATTCGCTGAAAATAGACTTGCTTTTGCTCTTCAGTGGCGCAGTGACCATAGTTTTCTAATAGCTCCACCGAAGTTCTCAAAATCGTCAGGGGAGTGCGGAATTCGTGAGACACGATGGAAACAAAATTGGATTTGAGTTCGTTCAGCTCCCTTTCAACCTGTAGAGCATGACGAATTTCGTCCTCAATTTGTTTGCCCTCGCGGATTTGTTGCTCACGAGTGCGAATGCTGCTTACCATCGACTCAAACGCCTGAGCCAAAATATTCATTTCATCTCGCAGAGCTGTTCTAACTTGGCGAGAGAGTCGGCTAACAGGTCTTAAAAGAGGATTTGCATTTGGGCGATCGCGCAATGAAGTCGTTCTCAAATTGTGAGGTAAGTTGAGGCTTTGGTCGTAGTTGCCCGCCGCGATCAGCTCAGCCGAGTGGGTTAGCTCTGTCAGGTTTCGCGTTAGCACGCCCGACAGAACGTAAATCAAGATAAATAGAATGCCGTAGGTAATGATGAATGAAACGAGCACACGATTGCGAATGCGCTCTTGAAGGAGAAATACATAGTTGGCCTCAATATCCAACCCTAAAACTGCAACGACTTCCCCTTGGTTGTTTTTGAGAGGTGCAAATGCAGACATCCAAGTGCCCCACTCGTCGCTGTAGATATGAGGTTCTTCTATCAGCTCTCCTGACTCTATAACCTGAACAGCGCGGGAACTCGTCGTGTCTGACTGCAAAAAGCGAACGGCTTTATTTACGTCGTAGTTTGCCCAGAGATCTACTAGATACACCGTTTCGGTTTTTGACAAGTCGACAACAAGTTGACCATTGGCAGATGGAGGATACGATTCCTTTGTCCGATAAGCATCAGAAGGATAATCGACGATAAAAGAATAGAGCCAAGCTCGGGGTTCGATGCTCTTAACCGTTTCGAACCATTCCAGCTGGCTATAGTATCGCGGATCGTCAGAAAAGCCTTTTTCGTTGGGTTCGCCTTCCTCGTAGAGAGCGATCAGCTCATCGACATCCATCCCTTCTACAGCGCCTTCGAGGGTAGAGCGGAGGTCGTTTCGCAATCGAGAAATTGTCTTATCTGTTGTGAACGTATAAAACCAGTAAAATGCTCCAGCAAAAACAACGCTGAAGATCATACTGAATCCAACCAGTAGCTTGACTCGAAGACTCACAAACTGAGTCGGTCTCTGGTTGGCCCTGATTCGTTTTGACGCAGATGGCAAAATGGTGGTCTGCTTACGCGATGATCCGTGTGGAGTCACTCTATTTGTCGGGTTGCAAATGTAGTTCCAAACGCCTCCAGTGCAAGACTTTGAGTATTAAGTTTGAGCTCAATAGCAGCCGTACATTTTGGATTTAAGATTCTAGGAGGCTGTTTCTCTTATACGTCCTTTTTGGCAGTCAATCCGGATGTATTTCCGTAATCATAACTAAGTAGTCGGTAGCAAAATTTGCTAGCTGTATGCCCCTGACAACATTGCACAGTTTGTGCTGAAATCCTGATGTGTCATCTTCTTAGCATATTTTGGGTCGTCTTGAAGATACGGATGTGATGCTTTTTGTCGAGATGGTGAAATTACTGAGGATCTTGGAAATTTTTTGGGTAAGCGCTCTTGATAAAGTGACTTTATCGAGATGGGTTTTGTTTCCTTACGGCGCTTGAACAAAACGAGCAGACGACCCACGTTGATTCATCTCTCTGAGGTCTATCGAAACGGATTGAAGCTGATGATCATTTGCTCGGAGTTTGCGTCGAAGAGATAGCTAGACGACAGGTCAAGCACGATCTGGACTGATTCAGTCTGGGACAGGGTTGAACGCGGATCGACTCTCGCAACGCATTCTTGCTTGTTGGGCAGGGTCAGATAGAGAATAATTTCGTTTCCCATCATTTCAGTGAGGGAAACCGTAGCAGTAAGCGTGGCTGGAATAATGTCAGGGGGAACGTATTGAGGATCGTGAATGGCCTCAGGGCGAATGCCAAAAATAACTTCTTTGCCAGAGTAGGGAGCGATCGCCATCAACGCTTCGCGACGATCTGGCAGTTTCACCTGAAACGCTTCATTCTTGATGTAAAACTCTCCATCCTGGTTGATCAAAGTGGCGCTAAAGGTATTCATCGCAGGGCTGCCAATAAAACCAGCCACAAATAAATTGTTGGGATGGCGATAGAGATGGGCGGGCGTATCCACCTGCTGCAAAATGCCCTGATTCATCACGGCAATCCGACTGCCCATCGTCATGGCCTCGACCTGATCGTGGGTTACGTAAATAAAAGTAGTTCCCAGTTTCTTGTGGAGCTTGCTGATTTCGGCGCGTGCTTGCACCCGCAGCTTGGCGTCCAAGTTAGACAGTGGCTCGTCCATCAGAAATATGGCAGGATTGCGGACAATGGCGCGACAGACGGCTACTCGCTGGCGCTGACCGCCCGATAGTTCTTTTGGCTTGCGGTTGAGCAACGCTTCAATGCCCATTTGCCGAGCGGCAGCGTTGACCTGCTTGTCGATGTCGCTCTTTGCCGTGCCATGAAGCTGGAGACTAAAGGCCATGTTTTCATACACGGTCATGTGGGGATAGAGAGCGTATGACTGAAACACCATGGCAATATCGCGATCTTTGGGAGGAACCGTGTTGACTCGGCGATCGCCAATGTAGATGTTGCCTTGGGTAACTTGCTCTAGTCCAGCTAGCATCCGCAGCGACGTCGTTTTGCCGCAGCCTGACGGGCCGACGAGAATCAAAAATTCCTGGTCGTGAACGGTGAGATTGAGATCTTTGACCACGGTATCCGTGTCAAACCGCTTTGTGACTTGCTCGAAGACAACGCTGGCCATAGGAATGCTTGAAGTGGACGTGTTTTGTAAGGGATTGAACGAGCCGAAGTTTGATATTTTGAGTTCTAAGTTTTGAATGAATCGTGCTTCAAAAGGCCTAACTCTTGCGTTGAGAACCTCTGAGGACGGACTCCCCACCTTGTAATTCCGAATCATGACTCAAGCAGGGACTATCCCTTCACTGAACCTGCTAGGATACCGCGCACGAAATAGCGCTGGAGGGCGAAGAAAACAAGTAGAGGCACCATCATCGTGACAAACGCACCGGAGGTGAGAATGTGCCAATCTTGTCCTCGCGAACCCACCATATTCGCGAGGCGCAGCGTCACAGGAGCCACATCGGGTGTGCCGCCTAGATAGACCAGAGCCACCAGCAAATCATTCCAGACCCAGAGAAACTGGAAGACGGCAAAGGAGGCGATCGCAGGCATGGATAGCGGCACAATTAGCCGAGTAAAGATATTCAGGTGAGACGCTCCATCGACCGCCGCCGCCTCGATCAAATCACGGGGCAAAGCTCCAATGTAGTTTCGCAGTAAATAGATTCCCAGGGGCATTCCATAGCCTGCATGAGCCAACCAAACCCCAAGGAACGACCCAGACCAGCCTAAAACGCTATAAATCCGCAAAATCGGGATCAGGGTCATTTGTAGCGGCACCACGAGTAGTCCCACCACGAGCATGAACAACACCTGTCGTCCCGGAAACTCCATCCACGCAAAGGCATAGGCGGCATAGGCGGCGATCGCAATCGGAATCACTGTGGCCGGGATCGAAATCGCCAGACTGTTGAGAAAAGCTTGCCCCATCCCCTCCGCAGTGAGCACATCGATATAGTTTTGGAGAGAATACTGGGTGAAGTCTAAGGGATGCTGAAACACAGTCCACCAGCCTGTTTGCAGCACAGCATCTCGCTGCCGCACAGAGCTGATCAGCAGTCCCATCGTGGGCAATGTCCACAGGAGGGCGATCGCCACGAGAACTACATGAACCGGAGTTTTTTTGAGCAAAGACTCTAGCCGCTGGAGCCGGGACTGGAGCGATCGCTGTCGATGAGGCTGAGACTGAGGCACAGGAGACTTGCTCATCGAATCGACTCCTGTTGACGAAACCGACGAATATTGCTGACCATGACGGGAATGACAGCCAGCAGCAAAATTACGGCAATGGCACTACCGTGACCAAAGTTGCGGAAGTTGAACATCTCCTTGATCATGCGGCTGGCGAGGACTTCGGTTCCCTGATTTCCGGCCGTCATCACAAACACAATGTCAAACACCTTCAGAATTAGAATTACGGTCGTCGTTGCCACAACCAAAATGGTTGAGCGAATCATCGGAATAGTAACCCGCCAAAAAATTTGAACCTCATTTGCCCCATCAATTCGCGCAGCTTCGAGGATGTCTGTGGGAATGCCCTTTACTGCCGCCGACAGCAGCACCATACAGAATCCAGTTTGCAGCCAGATCATGATGGCAATTAGAGCAAAGTTATTGAGCGATCGCTCAACTAGCCACCCCACAGGTTCGTAACCAAGGCTCGTCACGATGGCATTAAGCAAACCAATTTGCTCTGAGCCTTCTGGTCGAAAGGCATACACAAATCGCCAAATGACGCTGGCTCCCACAAAGGAAATTGCCATCGGCAGGAAAATTAGCGTTTTGACCACAGACTCATAGCGAACCCGATCCGTTAGCACCGCCAGGATGAGTCCGAGGCCAACGCTCACTCCCGTCACTAGCACCAGCCACAGCATGTTGTTGCGAAAGGCAACAAGCATATTGTCATTGGTGAAGGCGTAGACATAGTTGTCCAGCCCAACAAAGTTCTGCGATCGCGCGTCCAGGAAGCTGAGATAAATCGTGTTGAGAGTTGGCAAAATCAGGTATGCCGTCAACACCGCTAGGGCAGGGCCAAGATAGACCCAGGGGAGTAAGCGCGATCGCCATTTTTGCGGCAGCAGTCCGATGAGAAAATTTGCCCCATAAAAGAGAGCGACGACTCCCCCCGAACCCAGTAAAACCGCGACAATGACACCGATCATTTTCTCAAGAATGGAATCCTGCATGAATCTGCTGATTCGAAGACGATATCCGTAAAGTAACGGCTAATGGAAAAAATGACGCCTCTGAAGAAACTCTAGGATAGAGATGTCTGCTTATCGGAGCAACAATCTCCGCGCTAGCCATTCGCGATCGCCGCAAAACATCGACCCTAAAAAATTAAAACGATCGTAGTTTACAAATCTCCCCGCTTAAGCCGTCAAGAGATTGAGCAGATGGTGAATTTGAGCGATTTGAAACAACCCCGAGTCTATCAAGACGCCTTAGCAGAAGGACTCGAACAAGGCAGACAGCAAGAAGGTTTGACTCTCATCACCCGGTTGCTAGGGCGAAAGTTTGGAGAACTGCCGTTGGAGCTGCGATCGCCCCTTGCACAATTAACTTTGGCTCAGCTCGAATTGCCGACGCTCTGCTCGACTTTTCATCGTTAGACGATGTCACAGATTGGGTTAATCGCGCATCTGAAGACTAGGGCGATCGCCTCCCTTGTTCTATTCTTCGCTTATTCTTCAGGCCAACTC
>CAKZMO010000573.1 GCA_937128595.1 uncultured cyanobacterium
TAGCTGTAGTTCTTAGTAGTTCACTCATCACAATAAGGATGACCTTCAGTGGCTACTATTGCGTTAGCTTCAGTGTCCGATTCCCAAGATACGATTCGCGTTAATGCGCTTCATGCCCTCACCTACTGCCCTCGCCTCTATTATCTAGAGGAGGTTGAAGAACTCTATACCCAGGATGCAGCGGTCTTTGCAGGACGACGGCTGCATGTGGAGCTGGAGAAGGATGAGGACGGCGAGTGGCAGCAGCTTGTTTTGGAGAATCAGAACCTGGGGTTACGAGGCAAGGTGGATGCCCTGCGGACTCGCAATGGTCAAACGATTCCTTATGAGCACAAGCGGGGCAGACCGTATCGAGATGGGAACAATCGCCCCCAAGCATGGGAGAGCGATCGCATCCAGATTTTGGCCTATGCCTGTCTGATTGAGGCAGAGCTAGGCATTACCGTTGCTGAGGGGCGGATTCGTTACCATGCTGAGAATGTGCTGGTGCATGTGGCCTTTGATGATGCCGCTCGTCAGGATGTGTATCGGGCGATCGCCCAGGCGCGACAGCTCAGGCAATCCTCAGAACGTCCTCCAGTGGCGACGAATGAGCGATTGTGTGGTCGATGCTCGCTGGCTTCAGTGTGTTTACCTGAAGAAACTCGGCTGGCTCAGGGACAGGCCAATCAAGCGCTGAGGTTATTTCCTGAAGATGACGAGCGTAAAATCATTCATGTCACAGAGTCGGGGACTCAAATTGGCAAGAATGGAGAACAGTTAAAAATCACGAAGCGAGATGGCAGTGTTGCAAAGGTTCCAGCTCATCAGGTCGGTCAACTTGTCATCCATAGCTATGTTCAGCTTTCTACCCAGGCGCTACATTTTTGTGCATGGCAGGATATTGGTGTTCACTACATCTCTGGCGGTGGGCGCTATCTAGGTAGCTTCGACAGTCGCCAGGGCAGTATTCAACGACGGATACGGCAATACAAAGCGTTGACTGATTCTGAGATGTGTCTGAAGCTGGCACAGCAGCTTGTGACCTGTCGAGGGCAGAGTCAACGTAAGTTTCTGATGCGAGGACAGCGGGGAACTGATAGCTCGGACACGGTGCTGACTGAGGTTATTGAGCAGATGCAGCGGACACTGAAGCAGGTTCCCAAGGCCGATGCAATTTCGTCACTGTTGGGCTTAGAAGGCAATCTGGCTGCTCTCTACTTCAAGGCGCTGCCAAAGTTGCTGTCTGATAGTGCTCCTGCTGAATTTCAGTTCTCAGGCCGCAACCGCAGACCTCCGAAAGATCGGTTCAATGCGCTGTTGAGCTTTGGTTATTCGATGCTGCTAAAGGATGTGATGAACTCGATTCTTGCAGTCGGTCTAGAGCCTGTTCTGGGGTTCTACCATCAACCTCGCACTCAAGCTCCTCCTCTAGCGCTAGACCTGATGGAGATTTTTAGAGTGCCCCTGGTCGATATGCCTGTGATGGCATCCATCAATCGGAATCAGTGGGATGTCGAGGCTGATTTTGAGATCCGGGGCGAGCAAGTGTGGCTTAGCAATGAGGGGCGTCGCAAGCTTATCAGCCTGTATGAGAAGCGCAAAGAGGAGAGTTGGAAGCATCCGGTGACTCAATATTCGCTGACCTATCGCCGTTTGATTGAGTTGGAAGTGCGGCTCCTGGAAAAAGAATGGATGGGTGAGGGTGGTTTGTTTGGGCAGTTGGTGATCCGCTGAGGTGAAGAAAAATGGCTGAGAGCAAGAACTATTACATGATCTGCTACGACATTCGTGATCCAAAGCGGTGGCGGAAAGCTTACAAGCTGCTGCAAGGACATGGCGATCGCCTCCAGTATTCCATTTTTCGTTGTCGGCTCAACCCGCGAGATCGAGAGCGGCTGAGGTGGAAGCTAGAGCAGATTTTGGAGAAGGAGGATAGTCTGTTGATTGCAGGGCTGTGTACTCGATGTGTGGAACGGGTCGAAGCCTGTAATCGACCAGAATCATGGACGGTTGAGCATGACATGCACCAAATTTTCTGATGCAAGGATCTCTGTTTGTTGAAAGATTAGGGTGGATTGAAGGTGCTGAAAGGCTTCTCTGGCTTAGTTTGCAACCTGATTTTGAAAGGCTGGAGATCCTTGCATTTCTTGAAACCTTTGTAATGTAACAGTTTGAGGGTGTAGGTTTATAGCTAGGATACAGATATGGGACAACAAACGGTGGTTTTGAAATCAACCTTGCAAAAGTCTTCAGGAATGCAGGCTAGGCAAGGATTTCAAGCACCGCACTGTC
Source organism: uncultured cyanobacterium (assembly GCA_937128595.1). GTDB lineage: Bacteria > Cyanobacteriota > Cyanobacteriia > CAKZMO01 > CAKZMO01 > CAKZMO01. Next base: position 2,275 of record CAKZMO010000573.1, read on the forward strand.
AGACCTCTGATGCCGTAAGGCGTTGAGCACGTACGGTTAAGACTTTGCCTAAAGTCACACGGTTTTGACTGTCTGTCAGACCTCT
>CAKZMO010000574.1 GCA_937128595.1 uncultured cyanobacterium
ACCGCGCGGCTTCTCCATCAATATCTGTCCTAACCTATCTGCGCATTGCTATACCCTATCTTTTATGGTTTTCGCGAAATTCTCTAGTTTTTAATGATTCGCCTGACCCACGATGCTAGATAATGAAAAGGTTTTCGTTGGCAGAGCCTATACAGGACTTTAAGTCTGTGTATGACTTTAATGGAACTGCAAACATGGCTGAGATTGTGTGCTGGGAACTCAGTCGTTGACGAATTCATGACCAGATTGCAACGTTTTTGGAGCCACCCCTTTTACAAGCTATGCGGAGTCTTTACTGCGGTCAATTACGCGCTACTCACATCGGAGAAACCGTTACTCTCTATGGATGGGTTGATCGACGTCGAGATCACGGAGGTGTGATCTTCATCGACCTGCGCGATCGCACGGGCATCGCTCAAATCGTCAGCGATCCGGAGCGGACTCCAGCCTCTTATCCCCTGGCGGAAGATCTCCGCAATGAGTATGTGGTGAAGGTAGTGGGACGGGTGTCTCAGCGACCTGAGGAGTCTCTCAATCCTAAGTTGCCAACGGGAGAAGTGGAAATCTATGCAGACGAAATTGAGCTGCTCAACGCCGTTCGCAAGCAGCTTCCGTTCCAGGTTTCTACGGCGGAGACAGAGACCGTCAAAGAAGAACTGCGGCTGAAATATCGCTATTTAGATTTGCGGCGCGATCGCATGACCCGCAATTTGCGGATGCGCCATGACATTACGAAGGCCATTCGTCGATTTTTGGAAGATGACGAAGGCTTCTATGAGGTTGAAACGCCGATTCTTACCCGCTCGACTCCAGAAGGAGCCCGAGATTATTTGGTGCCTAGCCGTGTCAATCCGAGTCAGTGGTATGCCCTGCCTCAGTCGCCTCAGTTGTTTAAGCAACTGCTGATGGTGTCCGGAATGGATCGCTACTACCAAATTGCCCGCTGTTTTCGTGACGAAGACTTGCGAGCCGATCGCCAGCCTGAGTTCACCCAGCTTGACATGGAGATGAGCTTCATGTCCCAGGAAGAAATTCTGGAGCTGAACGAGCGACTGATGGCTCATGTGTTTAAGGCGGTGAAAGGCATTGACCTGCCCCTTCCTTTTCCACGTCTTACCTACGCTGAGGCGATGGATCGCTACGGTAGCGACAAACCGGATACTCGCTACGGTCTGGAGCTGGTAGATGTTTCAGGAATTGTCCAAGACTGCGGCTTCAAGGTTTTTTCAGGTGCGGTGAAGTCAGGTGGCATTGTCAAAATCCTGCCAATTCCGGGGGGCAACGATCGCGTGTCCAATGTTCGGATCAAGCCCGGTGGCGATTTGTTCAACGAAGCGGCTACCTCAGGGGCAAAAGGTCTCGCCTACATTCGCGTGCGGGACAATATGGCGATCGATACCATTGGGGCGATCAAAGACAACCTTTCAGAGGAGCAAAAGCAGGAAATTCTCAAGTTGACCAATGCGCAACCGGGTCATCTGCTGCTCTTTGGTGCCGGAGACACGGCTACGGTCAACAAGACGCTGGATCGGCTGCGGCAAGTTGTGGCGAAGGAAATGGATCTGATCGATCCCGATGCCGTGAACCTACTGTGGATCACCGATTTCCCTATGTTCGAGTGGAATGCCGATGAGCAGCGTCTCGAAGCCCTCCACCATCCCTTTACGGCTCCCAACCCGGAAGACATCGACGATCTGAAAACCGCACGGGCGATCGCCTACGACATTGTGTTCAACGGCTTTGAGATCGGCGGCGGTAGCTTGAGAATCTATCAGCCCGACGTGCAGAAGCGGGTTTTTGAAACCATTGGCTTGTCTGAAGAAGAAGCCGATAACAAGTTTGGCTTTTTGCTGGAAGCTTTTGAATATGGCACCCCGCCCCACGGCGGCATTGCCTATGGTCTCGATCGCCTGGTGATGCTGCTTACGGGTGAAGAGTCGATTCGAGATGCGATCGCCTTTCCAAAAACTCAGCAGGCTCGCTGTTTGCTGACCAATGCTCCTTCCGATGTAGACAAAAAACAGTTGAAGGAGCTGTATGTTTCGTCAGCCTGGAAAGAGAAAAAATAATTCAACACCACAGGGACATGGCACGCCATGCCCCTACAAATTCGTGTATGGAGTTGTCAACGACTATTACTCTTCTTTGCGGGATGCGTAGGCGGCGATCGCCATGCAGGTTCCTAGTCCAATTGCACCCGCGACAATCAGCGGATTGCCCGAATCTGCAATCTGAATTACAGGAACGTCGTCTGCCTGACTGATGTTTTCGTATTCGATGAGGCCCTGTTCTGAGACGGGCACCATCCACAAATCTTCGTGACCGATTCCCTGCTCAATTTTGACTTCCCACTCCCCTGGAATCGAAGCATCAGGCGCGAAGCTAAAGCGTCCTTCTTCGTCCGTGGTCATCCTGGCCCAAGGCTCATCGGGATTGTTGGGAGCGTAAATCAGAACATCAGCATTTTCCACAGGCTCACCAGAGCTGAACTTAGACTGAAACTCTAATCCCTCAGGGTTGAAATCGAAGAAAGTCTCAACCATATGAGCCATAGCTTGAGGAGCCATACCGACGAGGGCGGCGATCGCCATAGGAAGAGCTAAAAGTCGTTTCATAAAAACCTCTGTGATCTGTTCAAGAAGGAAATGGACTGCAAGTTTGAGGATGAGTTTGAATGGCTAGCGTGATAGGCCGCTCCAGCAGTTATCAATCTACTCGTGAATTCTACAACCAACTTTCTCAATGTGCAGTAGAAGAAAGGTTCAATTTTTAGGGTGGAACAAAATGCTATTGACATTTGCATGAGGTCTCTCAGGATATCAGGAAGCCTAAAGAGACTATTTCCTATACAAGAATCGTTTCACGACCAGTTTTATAGCAATGCGCAGATAGGTTAGGACAGATATTGATGGAGAAGCCGCGCACCGCGCGGCTTCTCCATCAACTGTTGGTTTTATATCAGCGCGTAGCACTATATGATTATTTTCTATGATTATTTTTTA
>CAKZMO010000575.1 GCA_937128595.1 uncultured cyanobacterium
CTTGCCGCGATCCAGGTAGTAATTCCACTCGTCCTCGACGTTGGTGCTTTCCATCGCGGTTGGGGAGAAGACCAGCAGCATAATATCGCAGGAGTCCAGGGCTTCACCGATCTGCCGTGCCCAGCTTTTCCCCGCGACGATGTCATCAAAATCCACCCAGGTGTTGATGCCGTGTTTCTTGAGGTCGGCATCCATGCGGCGGACGAACGCCTCATCACTGCGGGCATAGCTGATAAATACCTTCTGCGCGGCGTTATCATATTTGCTGCGGCGGGCCTGCTGCACCAGACGGCGATTGTCTTGATCCAACATGCGTTGGATGACTAACTGTACGATGGCCAGGAGCGCATTTGGCTCCGACTTGATAAAGCGGTTGAAGTCTTCACGATGCAATTCGATGACCCGGACCGTATCCGTAGCGGTGACCTGGGCCGTGCGTGGCACATTCATAATCAGCGCGAGTTCACCGAAGCATGCGCCCGGCTTGAGCGTGTCAATAAATTGCTCTGCACCGCCATACGTCCGGCTGATGTCCACATGGCCATTAAGCAAAATATAGAGCGTATGCTCAATGCGGCCTTCACGACACAACACGGTGCCCGCCTCATAATCGGTGACCTGGGCATGATCAAATAGAATTTGTACTGTCTCCGGTTGAATATCGGTATGGTTGAACACCTCTTGCAGCGCGTCCAGGGCATCTCTGGTTAGGGTTGACTCACTCATTGGTTGATCCAGTACAACTTGGTTGACCTTATCATGCATTGAACATGATATTCACATTATAGCCCATGTTGTTACAAAATCGAAACACCCTAATGGTTCTATATGTAAAAAGTGGTAGGTCTTTAGTTTTAAGTTCTCAGTTTTGGTCTGTCATGATAGGTAAGGAACTATCGTAACAAGTTTTGGGTAACTATTCAGATGTCCTTGGATTCTGCTAGCGGACAACGCAGGCATACGAACCTCTGGTTCGACCCTACATACCTTTCATGATCCGTAGGGACCGGGCCTGCCCTGTCCGGCTGAATGATATATGGGAAATCTCATGGCAAGGTGAACAGATACAATTCCTGATTCCTAAAAACTAACCGAAGGTTACAATAAGTGTGCCCCTTAGGTTTTCTGGCAACATACCAGCGTGATGTGGCAATACCCATACCGCACACATCACAGGCACATCCAGGAAATGGCATTAACTCGGTACAGGCACCGCATCAATGACTTCAGCGGCCAGATGATACTTGCCAAATGCGGGTATCACGTAAGCCCCGGCGACCATACCCGCGACGTCTTTCACCAGTTCTTTTGCAATGCGTACACCCTCTTGCGGAGCGTCATCGCCTGCGTCTTCGATGCGTTTCATCAGATGATCCGGGATGTTGATGCCGGGCACCTCGTTGTTGAGAAAGCGCGCATGTCGCAGACTGTACAGCGGCAGAATGCCCATCAACACGGGCAGATCAAAGGCTTTGCCAGCGATCTCCTCGTAACGGGTCAAGAACCGCTCGACCTTGCTCGGTTCAAACACCGATTGACCCAGGGCAAAATCCGCGCCTGCATCCTGTTTCTTAATCGTCAGCTTGACCTCCCGATCCAGGTCATCGGCGAACATGTTCAGCGCACAACCCACCGTAAACCCGGTTGGGTTGCCGATAGAACTCCCGGCGAGATCCTCTCCATTGTTCATCTTCTGCTTGATGAGCGCGATCAATTTGGAGGGCACAATATCATACTGGTCCATCGCTTCGGGGTAATCGCCGATTTTGGTGGGGTCCCCCATCGTCACGAACAAATTACGTAGATCAAGCGCGTGGGCGGCCAGCAAATCCCCCTGTACGCGCAGCAGATTACGCCCGCGCGTTGGGAAGTGCAGCACCGTTTCCATGCCGACCTGTGTGTTCAGCAGATGGCACACCGCCCACGGACTCATACGCATACGCGCTGCCGGGGTATCGGCCACATCCAGTAAATCAGCCCCAGCATCACGCAGCAGACGGGCACTATCCAGCAATTTATCCACGGCGAAGCTGCGCGGCGGTGCGATTTCGACGGTCACGGTGAACAGGCCATCTTGCAACCGTTGCTTGAGTGATGTCGGGCGCAGTTGTTGCGCTTCAATGTCTTCGCTGTTCTGTTCGGTGACTTCGATGTAGGTCGCGGCAGCCCGGTTCGGGTCGTCCAGGGCCTCACGCATCGCCGCGATATGATCAGGTGTGGTGCCACAACATCCGCCGATGACTGCTGCCCCCAGCGATCTGAAGGTCAGCGCGTAATCACCGAAGTAATCCGCCTTGGCCGAATACATAATACGCCCGCCGACGGCCTCCGGGAAACCAGCATTGGGCATGGCGGAGAAGCGCACATCCGGTACGGCGTTTTTCATCGCTTGCAAGATGGTCGCGATTTGACTCGGCCCGGTGCTGCAATTCACACCGATCACATCCGCACCCGCGCGGGATAGCTCACTGGCGACACGCGCCGGGGTGTAACCCAGCATGGTGCGGTCATCGGGGGCAAAGGTCATCTGGCAGATGACGGGCAAATCAACGCCATCGTTCAACCGCACGGACTTGACCACTTCCAACGCTAGCAAAATCTCGTCGTGGTCGGTGAAGGTCTCCAGCAGAATGGCATCCACACCCGCCTTGGCCAGCGCACGGATCTGCTCAACGAATGCGGTGCGGACCTCGGCTTTGTTGATCTTACCGTAGGGGCGCATGCGCATCCCCAACGGACCAACCGACCCAGCGATGTACACATCATCGCGCCCGCTGGCGGCGATGGCGTCTTTGACGATCTGCACACCCGCTTGATTGACCGCCTCGACTTGATCAGCCAGGCCGTACTCCGCGAGTTTGTAGCGGTTCGCGCCAAAGGTATTGGTCTCGATCAAGTTCGCACCCGCCGAGATATAATCCATATGCACGGACTGGATGAGATCAGGTTGGGATAAATTCAATGCATCAAAGCAGGCATCAATAGTAGCACCACGCTGATGTAACATGGTGCCCATCGCACCATCGGCGATAAGGGTACCACCGGCAGCGATGGTGTCGAGTAATGGGGTACTTGGCATAACAATTCCTCTCTCAATTCCACAAGAGGATA
>CAKZMO010000576.1 GCA_937128595.1 uncultured cyanobacterium
CAATTAGTAATTCTGGCACACAAGCTAGAGCCATTGCAATCATCACGCGCTGAGCCATCCCACCAGACAGCTCATGTGGAAACGCCTTAATTCGCGCTTCTGGCTCAGGGATTCCAACCATAGAAAGTAATTCCACAGCACGCTTTTGACCAGCCTCTCTACCTAAGTCTTGGTGAATATGCAGAACCTCTGAAAGTTGATCCCCTACACGGAATACCGGATTTAGACAGCTAGTAGGCTGTTGAAAAATCATTGAAATACGATTACCCCGAATTGAGGTCATTTGGTTGTCACTCATATCAACCAAATCTTGGTTATCAAATATAATTTGACCTTCAACAATCCGGCCGGGTTGACCCACAAGTTTCATGATTGACAGGGAGGTAACGCTTTTCCCACACCCTGATTCACCGACGATGCCTAACACTTCCCCTCGTCTGACGCGGAAATCAACACCATCTACGGCCCGAACGATACCGCCCTCGGTGAAAAACTGAGTCTTCAACCCTTTAACGTCAAGAATTGTTTCCTTTTCTTCCACTAGTTTTTGCCTTTTCTATAGTTTGAGACACACAAAATTTCGTGCACACGTTCTAGTTATTATTGAATTGGCTCCCCGAGAATATCTACAATTTAAGGCGCGGGTCTAACGCATCACGCAGACCATCACCTAAGTAGTTAAATGCCAGAGAAGTCAGGAAAATAAAAAGACCGGGATATAAAGCGATCGTGGCATCCTGATGCATTTTAGATTGGGCATCCTGCAACATGTTTCCCCAAGTCGCTACAGGAGGATTAATACCAAACCCTAAAAAGCTCAGCGCAGACTCAAGCAAGATCACACCACTAAGACTCAGGGTGGCATTGACAATTACTGGAGGAAGCGCATTAGGCATCATATGTCGGAAAATAATGGCAAAGTCAGACATACCTAATGCTCGTGATGCTTCCGCGAATTCCTGATTTCTCAAGCTCAGAACCATCGCCCGTGAAAGACGACAGGAAGTTGTCCAAGTGAGGAAACTAAGAATCACAATGATGATAAATGCCTGACTCCATTCAGGGGGAAGCCAAGGTATATTGCGATCACGGAGCAAAGATGCCAAAGTCAGCAATAGAGGCAAGGTAGGCAAAATGATAATGAACTCCGCTAAGCGCTGGATAAAGCTATCCACCCATCCGGCAAAATACCCTGACACCGCTCCTAAGAAAATACCAAGTGTCTCTGCGATGAACACCACTGTGAATGAAATAGTGAGTGACAATCGACCAGCAATTAGTAAGCGTATTAACGTATCACGGCCGAGATCGTCCGTTCCCAATGGATGTTCCCATGAAGGACCAGCATTCGCATTAGGTAAGTCTTGTGTATCACGTGCATAGGGTACTTCTTGACCTTGTTGCACATTATAATAGGTCATATTGCCCATAATAATCGGCCCTATAATCACGGCCAAAATGATAAAACCAAGCAGGTATAAGCTCGCCATGGCTAAGCGATGTCGCTTTAGCCGATTCCAGTATGTGACAAGAATGTGTTCTGGTTTTTCACTAAATAAAGCTTCTGCTTGTAAAGCATCAGTATCTATTTTCGCAACAGACATAAATAACTTTTTCCTAATTTTGATAAAGGGATGTCATCAATAGTGAATGCAATGAAAGAATGAAAGTAGGTTTGCCTAGAAGTTTGCAAAGAACCTGTCAGTGGACAAACCTACATATCTATTCGAAGCGAATCCGTGGATCGACAATCGTGTATAGAACATCGCCAATCAGCGTAGCAATCACTACCAAGATGGCAGAAATAAACAAGAAGGCCATCACAATAGGCCAATCGTTACGGCTCAGTGCATTAACAAATAAACGTCCCATACCAGGATAGTTAAAAACTGTTTCAGTTAACACTGCACCACTAAAAATATTGGGAATGGCAAAAACTACGATAGTCACAATCGGAATAAGCGCGTTTCTTGCCGCGTGCTTAATGATAACCACCCGCTCACGCAGCCCCTTAGCTCGGGCGGTACGCACATAATCTTGTCGCAAAACCTCTAGCATCGATGAACGCATAAAACGACTCCACCCTGCCACAGAGGCAAGGGAAAGCATCGCTACAGGCAAGATGAGATGCAAAATATAATCCCCAATTGATTCTTTTTCGATGTTCAAGACATCTTGTAAGCTACCTGGAAGAATCCGTTGTGTGGTCACATCGCCTGTAGGGAAGAATGGAATGCCCCACCGTTGAAACTGGATACTAAAAAAGAGTATAAGTAGTAGACCGAACCAGAAGACAGGCATCGCAATACCGAAAAAACTGAACGAGGTTACAAAGTAATCTAGCAGGGAATATTGGCGCACGGCCGAAATAATACCAATAGGAATTGCAATAAGAAGCGATAGAACGACAACGGCCGTCATCAACCGCACAGTGTTCATAAACCGTCCGGCGATAATATCAGACACAGATTGACCACGAGCCAGCGACCAAGACTCACCAAAATCCCACCTTACGATTCCTCTTGAACACGGAAGATCTCTATCTGGATCAGCCCCGATATTGGTTCCTCCGGCCGCTTGACAGGTCGGTGATTGATAATCAACCCATGTTCCCGTAAAGAACATGCTATCGGCCGATCCCGGATTGCCCAGTGCGCTTCCAACCTCATCCACCCAATCCTCACCAGATAACCAAGTTAGATAACGAAGATAAATAGGCTTATTGAGACCCAAAGTCGCCTCAATACGCTTAATATCTGTTTCCGTCAACCGTGACTTCTGATCACCACTATCACGCCCCAGCCCAGCTAGGGGGCCACCCGGAACTGCATTCAAAAGCAGGTAAATGGCGATAGTAGATAAAATCACCACAAAGAGCATCTGAAAACTACGTCGAATCAAATAACTTGTCATTCCTCACCTTCCATGACCTATTTGCATAAAAATTGTATGTTAACATTTTCACAGCCAACAACAATTCTTAAGTATTAGTGTTGTGCGCAATCTTCTATCTATACTATAGGAAAACACATCATCCTCTCACGATGATACTAAATTGTTACACAATACTGTGGTACTGGCAATTATTCAGCAAATTACTAACTTCATTTAGTAACTTCATCAAAAGATGATACTCAATCAAAGTAGAAGAGTAGTGATGATATATCTATCATCACTACTCTTACAAAAACCGCTAATGAATCAATCCACGGGAGGGCTCAAATAACTAGACTACTCAGTAGACAAGTCAATTTCGTACATATTGTACAGCTCAGAGTTCTGAGTTGGATCAACACTGAAGTTCACAACGTTGTTACCGGCCGCAGCTACTTTCAAGCGCAGGAACAATGGAATAACTGGAACTTCTTGAGAGAAGATGACCTGAGCGGCTTTATGGTTTGCTTCATATTCAGGCGTACCTGGCAATGAACCTAAAGCGGCATTACAAACATCATCAAACTCTTGGTTGTACCAGCCAGTGTTACCAGCGGCGCCCCATCCACCAAATGGCAAGCCATTCTTTGGATTGGTTTCTTCAACTGGGCCAGTTGTTTGGGTAGAGAGATACAAGTTACAAGATGGCTCAACACCAGTCAACCAAGCAAACTCACCAAGATCAAATTGGCGGCCGAATAGTGGACCGTCTGGGCCGTCAGCAAACCACTCGCTGGAAGGCAAGTAGTACAACTCAATATCAATACCACACTGCAACATATTGTCTTTGAAGATCTGTGTCAATTGCTGACGCATCTCATTACCAGTGGTCGTGCCCAAAGTTACTGAGAATGGTGTACCGTCTGTATATTCACGGATACCATCACCATCACCATCAACAAAACCAAATTCGTCAAGCAATGCGTTAGCCGCTTCCACATCAAATGGCCATTCTGTCAACTCACCTTCTGGGTAGAGAGGATGAACACTTGGAATATAGGTGTGGATTACTTCTGATTGACCAAAGAAGATGTTGTCAACCATAGATTGGCGATCTGTACACATTGTCATTGCTTGACGAACGCGCGCATCTTCGAACCAGTCTGGACGGCCGACATCATCACCATAGTCGCCATAAGAGTCGCTACAAAAGTCGATGTGCTCGTAA
>CAKZMO010000577.1 GCA_937128595.1 uncultured cyanobacterium
AAGGCGTGGACGAAGCCTTCCAAAATTCGGCTTAAGCTATCTGCGGCTTGCTATATATTTGAATCAGTGGATAAGCTGACCCTCATTCGCCCCGAAGACTGGCATCGGCATCGGCGGGATGACGAGACGTGCTGAGAGCTGTCTTGCCCCACATGGTGCGCTCATTGCGCCATCGTCATGCCAAATTTAAAGCTCCCCGTGCGCTCAGTTGCCGAGGCGGCAGCCTACCGCGATCGCATCCTGGCTACGATCCCTGCTGGTCGACAGGTCAAGCCCCTGAGAACCCTCTACCTCGCCGACAACACCAACCCTGACGAGATCAGGGCTGCCAAGGCAGCTGGTGTAGTCAAACCAGTCGGGTCTGCCTACACCATTGGGTCTATAACTGCTTGCCAATCGCTCATCGTCGAGCTCGACTCCAGTTCGGAGATAGGGCTGCCGTTGATGAAAATAGTCGGCGTTGACCAGACCACACGGCTGATCGCGTAGCGAACCGAAGCCTTGGCTCGGCTAGTCACTGCCCCCTCCTCATCGCTGACCTGCGCGGCCAGATCGCTATTTGACAAGGCTGGGTCAAACTGAGCGGCTAGATCTTCAATCAGCTGTCGCAGGTCGTGACGGGTTTTGTGGTCAAAGGCCTCCAGGGCGTAGTCGGCCTGGTGCTGGTAAAGGTGGCTTATAAACTGCCAAGCCCGCAGCGAATCGTCCACTGCGATCGCCACCACGGCTTTAGTCAGATCCCAGCTCTGGCGATGGTCACACAGTACGATGGAGTGGGCCGTAATACTGACGCGATCGCCCTTGTATTGGTTCGCTACCGCCAGCACTGTGGGCCAGGCTTTTTTAGAAAAAGGACATTCTAGATCGACAAAGACCTCAACCTGGACAGGGGCATCGCCGGATCCTAAACGAAACCCACTGGGGCGAGACGGAACGGGCATTGACATAGGTAATTTGTGCTTATAGCGTCTGACGGTAGTCTATGAGACTGCAACCAACACTGCAACCAACACTGCAAGTTCCAAGGACAAAACTTGAACGAGTGCAGAGAGCCAGAGCGCAATCTGGTAAATGTCGTCGCCGTTGGAGGAGTAGACAAAGCGGGTTTCGAGCTTTTGGGCATACTTGTTGGCTTGGCCGACGCCACCGAAGGCGTCGGCGTCTCGCTTTTTGGCTTCGATGACGGCGAGTTTGTGACCACGATAGATATAGTCGGCATATTCAGCGGGTGCTCGTCGTCCGTTGCCAACGAGGCGACTAGGGGCGATGACTTCGGGGCGAATGCGGCGACCTTCGACGACGCCACAGCCCGCAGTGCGAGGGGCGGGGTCAATAAGTTCAGCGTGGGTTTCAGCTTCGTTCATGGAGTCGTGTACGGTCGAGAGTTGATCGGTGCGATCGCTCGCACGTCGCGATCTAGATAGGCTGAGCTGAGCTGAGTTCATTCTTCCCATTACTCAGACGTGTCTCCGGGTAGAGCTGATTCACTTCTGTCAGGGTTCAGTTTTTTTGTAGTCAGGAATGACCTGTATTAAGCCCCTGTGAAAGGCTTTGTCAGTCGTCAGTAGCGGCAGGTTGTTGAGAATCAATCTCTTTCCAGGTTTCAGTAGCTGTTTTGATGGGGCAGGTTCTACAAGACTGTGCTGAACCCTCTATTCGAATTGATCGTTGAGGATAAGCGTACGCATCCCAGGAGGAGCTATCGGAACTCTGCCTGTCAAAATGCATTGCCACATGTGATTGAATACAGCCCCAGTCTCTCCACTGCCGTTTGTGGTGAAGTAAGTGTGACCGATTGGCGGGTCGTAGGGAGTGTTGAAGTCGTTACAGTCGATAGCGTACACGTTTTTTGGAGTTTGCTCTATTCGTTCTGGCCCTGAATGACCCATGCGTCTAGAGGCAATGTTTCCCGCAACGTTTGCCACCTTGCTGGCTCGCAGTGCTAGATCATCGGCGGCGAAGTACACGACTACGTTGCGAGAGGCTTGAGTAATGTGGCGTCCTTCATGTTCGAACTCAAGCGTTTCATTCACAACATCGGCTGCCACCATAAACGTGTTCCGAAAAACCATTGGGAGTCCATTTTGCTGGTAGTACCGATGAGTCAGGTGAAGAGCCGCTCGCAGCACTCGATTGCCCATAGAGTGAGCCAGGACATTGACATGCTTGAGGCAAGGAGTTTCGAGAGTGCTGTTGTTTTCTCGCCATGCAAAAAACTTTTCAATCAGTCGCATGTAGGCGTAGCCGCTGGCGTCTGCCGACTTTTGGTCATCGAAGTAGTCTTGCACAAGTCCCCGATCAGCATCACAAGGCCACACTAGGGGAATCACCAATACGGATCGCTGCTGCTGCTGCGACAACAAACTTTGTAGCTCTTGAGCTTTGCTAAAAACGCCTTCGGGTAAGGAGTTGAATCCATGCAGGAATATCAGCAGTTCATCGCAGTCGGAGTCGCGCAGCTCTTGAAAAAAAGCAAGGCTGCCAATTTCGGTATAGTCTCCGGAAGCGTTGCGACGACAGAGATAAATCGATTGTTCGGCTTGGTTGTTTTGTAAGTCGAAATCTATGGATCGGGGCAAAATCGAGTTCCCGTCATCCGTCATGGGGGTTGGCCCTTGTTGAAGCACTCGATTGGTGATAAAAAGCATCGCGGTGTAAATGCTGTATAAATCGTTGATAGAGCTAGCAAAGCATAGCTTTTTATCACTAAATTCTCCGAGGCAGAAAATTTAATAAAACTTCTACATCAATCTGAGGGGCGATCGCCCAAATCGCCTATCTATTCGGCTTCGCGGATCAATCTCACTTCACCCGAACCTTTAAGCAAGTCAGAGGAATGACACCTAAACGGTTTGTCAAAAGTCTTTGAAAAGCAACTGATATTTTATATTTCTTAATAATCAGGTTTCAATAAAATTGATTTCTGTACAAATTTCAGAAACTCTTATTTCAAAAGCGAAGTATGAATAGATTTCTGTATAAATTTCAAATTTGTTTTTCGTACAGTTTTCTATTCAACACAAGCTACGCAGACGCACTACTCTTTAGCAATCTCATCAAGTATATTGAATATAGTTCATATGAACTATATTGTTTATGTTTCTGGAGATTGTCTCAATGGAAATCAAGCTGACAACTAGAGCCTTCTTGTTCTGTGCATGCTCTGTCGTCTCATTTTTCTCGGGCTATTCGTATGCACAGAATGACACATTGAATATCTGCTATTCCAATAACGAAGAAACTCAAATCTTTCAAAAATAAGTTTAGGTTAGTCATAGAGAATTCTCCACCAATGGAGAACTCTCTGGATTTCAAAAGCCAGAACATTCATACGTCTTTTCTCTAGAGATTTTTCTGGATAGGATGATTCCTGTACACCAATCAAGTGAGAGACTACTTTATGACTTCTCAGAAGAAACAAACTACAGGTAGGGGAGGTCGCCGGGAAGGAGCTGGTCGCCGGAAAGGAAGTGGTCAATATGGAGAAGATACTAAACCCATTCAACTCCCTCTCAGTTTTTATCCAGTTATTGAAGGAAAACTAAAAGCGTACGTAAACTACCGAAGCACGTCAATAAATAATTCAAAAAAAACATCCAATTGTCTTAGTTTTTTGGATTGGTTTCTTCGCAATCTACAAGAAGTTAAGCTACAGCAATTCAGTAAAAGTTCGAAAATTATTGACTTTGAAGAACCCAAAAAATATAAAAAATACTCTAATGCGGTAGCAGCTACACCAAATAAAACATCATTTTCTGATGACTTTGAAGTTGTTACTCTAAACGAAATTCTTGTAGACAAATCAAAGGACATCTATTTTTTACCTGTAACGGGCGATTCGATGATTGATGCTGGTATCAATCACGATAGTCTTCTAGTAGTAGAACCAGTTCCAAACAGTTTTGAGCCTAGAAACGGCGATATTGTTGTTGTCGCTTCAAGTATGGGTTCTCAAATGGTGAAAATTTTTCAGCGACAGGATAAAAAAGTGATTTTAATATCAGCGAACAAGGAAAAAAAGGAAGAATATACTCCTATTGAGCTTGATGAGGAGAATCAAGAAATCTTTTTTATTCAAGGAGTAGTCAGAAAAATTATTGG
>CAKZMO010000578.1 GCA_937128595.1 uncultured cyanobacterium
AGATATTGATGGAGAAGCCGCGCGGTGCGCGGCTTCTCCATCAACTATTGGTTTGGCGTTGCACATTCGAAGAGTGATTTTGGTAGGGGCATCGCAATGAGATGCCCCTACAGCAGGTCATCCATGAGTTGAATCTTTCCGCATCATTCTATACTGTGCAACACCATTGGTTTTATATCAGCGTGTAGCACTATACCTAAGGGCAGATTAGGATAAGAGCAGCTTGGAAAAACCAAAACCGAGAGAGGTATTAAGTTATTTACTTTCCTGTTTTTTTAAGCTGAGATAGCGTGAGAGGAACAGTGACCTGAAATGTTGTACCTTTTCCTTCAACACTATCAACAGAAATTTTGCCCTGCATCATCTGTACCATTGAGTAAGTGATTGCAAGTCCTAGCCCTATCCCAGAATGACGTCTCCGAATACTCTGATCGGCCTGACGAAAGACTTCAAAAATGTGAGGTAACTGCACCTCAGAAATGCCCACACCAGAGTCTTGAACGTAAATTTCGATATACTCAGGATGAGGGTCTACGATTTTTAAGCTGACAAATCCAGAGTCAGTAAATTTGATCGCATTTGTGATCAAATTAAAGAGTATCCGCCGCAAACAACGCTGATCCAGTTGAGCAATCGGATTTTGCAGCTGAATAGTAATTCTAAAGTCTAAATCTTTACTTTCTGCTAGAGATTTCAACTCAGCGACCGTCATTAGTGCCAGTTGTGACACATCAACGCTTGCCGTTTTTAGCTTGAATTGCTGGGTTTCAATCTTGGATAAATCCAAAATATCGTTTACCAAATCCAAAAGTTTTTTGCCGTTGGAAAAGATACGCTTCACCACTTCCGACTGATAGTCGTTAAGAGTGCCACGGTTCTGGTTGCTAAGCACTTGGGAAAACCCCAAAATTGCGTTGAGCGGAGTTCTCAGTTCGTGCGACATTGTTGTTAGAAAGTCTGACTTCAGTTGGTAAACATCGATGAGCTGGCGGTTTTGCTGTTCAATTTTCTGCTGTTGGCTTTTCAATTCTTGATTTTTTTTCCGTAGCAGGTCGTTTGTTTCTTTCAGTTTCTCATTCGCTAATAAGGTACGCTGTTCGGCTTTGTGGAGACGCAGCGAGCTGCGCAACAAGCGCGATAAACCTTCTGAAGAGATACGTCCTTTTGCGAGATAGTCAGAGGCTCCGGCTTTCATCGCATCGGCTGCCACTTGCTCGTCACCTTGTCTAGTCAGAATAATTAAGGGAACTGTGATCTTGAGCCGACGCAACTGCTTGACAAGAGATAACCCATCCAAATCAGGCAGACGGTAGTCCAGCAAAATCCAGTGAAAGGGTCTGTCCTGCACCATGGCGATCGCCGAAGCGGCATCTTTTGCCTCTTCGATGGTCAACGGCAGAGACGAAGGGCGAAGAGACCGACGGATAGTCATCCGATCAACCTCATCGTCATCTACAATTAGTACTCGCAACTCTTCGTCCATAATCTTCTCTAAGACGGCCTTGTAGCTCTTGCTAACACCTTCATTCAGCGCCCTTTCACCTCAACCCTAGGGCATTTCGCACAGACCCCAAACTGACTGAAGGTTGCAACCGTATGGGCAAATAGGTCAGAGTTAGCGGCTTGAGGACATAACCTGCAACGTCGAGTTGAGAGGCTTCAACACGATCTTTGACTTCGTCTGATGTCGTCAACACAACAATCGGCGTTGGATTGAGTTTTGGATCAGTTCTTACCTCTTTTGAGAAGTCAAGACCCTTCATCTTAAGCATGCTGATATCCGGTAATAATAATGCGGCGATCGCTCGGAA
>CAKZMO010000579.1 GCA_937128595.1 uncultured cyanobacterium
GCCAATAGTTGAACGCAAGAATGCAGGTTTCAGCGAGATCTGCATAATGGATAGGTAACCTTGGGGGTTAGCGATGCGATCGCGGGGCATCCTCATCCTTTTGGATGACCCATCTGGATCTAGATACCGACCGGTAGATTGCTCTAGTGTGGAGGGGTAGCGCTAACACACTAGAATGTGAATGCATTGCTTCCGCAGCCGTCAATAGTTTGGTCTTGGCTCCGGCAATTCTTGAGGCGTCAACTGAGCGATCGCTTAGAAATATGGCGATCGCCGATGTTGTCTACTCATTACCCAAAGTGGCAAGAGCGCTTCATGGCAGGGCGCATTCATCTCTTCATCGGCCTTGCCATGATCATTCTGGGCTGCGTATTTCTATTAAACCTATTGGTGGTATTTCCGGCGTCTCAGGGCAATGCTGCAGCAACAGGCGTCACCGGCTCTGTTTATATTCAGCAGTATGTTTGGCGCTGGCTTGTCCAAGAATTAGGACTGCTATTGAGCCTGATCCTGCTACGCTATCAGCGAACTCAGTCATCCATTAACCTTGTTTTCATCTGGTCATCCTGGTCACTTCTGTTACTGCCCCAACTCCAGGCATCATTACGAGGGCAAGGGTTCTTTGATCCCACAGTGTGGTTCATCGTCTACATGGCGCAGGCTATCCTCATTCCCGTCCGGTGGCGCATTCATCTAATATCGCAAGTGACCATGCTGACGGTGTTTACTGGGATGTTGGTGCTTGGATTGCAAGACCCCGATCTCATAAGAGCCGCCAATTTCTCAGAAAATGTAACCAGCGCTGTCTATATCTCGGTAGGCTTTCGAACCCTATTTGTCTGTTTTATTGCTGATTTAGGTGTTTACCTATACGAGCGCCTGCTCCGACGCGAATTTGAACTACGGCAACAGCTTAGATTGTTCTTACACGCTGTATCCCATGATCTGCGCAACCCGGTTTTAGGCACCATGATGGTGCTGAAAAATCTCCGAAATACAACAACGGATAGCGCTACTCTGCCCACTACAATCTTGGATCGGATGATTGATAGCGGCGATCGCCAAATTCAGCTCATCGATTCTCTATTAGAAGCACACCACGTTGAATCTCACGGCATACAGTTGCATTGCCAACGTATAGACATTCGTGAGGTGGCCACGACCGTCATTCACGATTTATTGCCCTTCATCCAAGATACTCAAGCAACGATCCATCTCGCGATCGCAGAAGATACTCCGCACGTCATTGCTGATCCCCTACAAATCTATCGTTTGTACGAAAACCTAATTACCAATTCCCTACGCTATAACCCACCAGGCATTACTCTAACGCTCGATGCTCAAGTTTGCTGCGATCGCCTGCAACTCACCGTGTCAGATAGTGGACAGGGATGGTCAGCCCATCAATGCCGCCAATTGTTCGATCTTTATACCAGTGGCACAGATGCCCGGCAAACCCTCAGCATGGGGCTAGGATTCTATATTTGCCAGCAAATTGTTGAAGCCCACGGTAGCGCCATTGACATTGTTAGCAATACTCAGAAAGGATGCATGTTTACATTCGACCTAGCGATCGCAACTCCACATATTCGCCAGCAACCTGCATTGCATTGATCCCATTACCCTGAGCCATATGGCAGTCGCCATCTTGATTAGGACAAGGATGTTTTTAGGCACTCAGCCGTCCCACAAAAACTCCCTAAACTATCTACTGAGCGCTATATAGCCTTCTGACCCACCAATTGTATATTTTTATACTTTTCATTGACTGTTTCTTGCCATAGTGCGCTCTATTCGGCAAAAGTCCGTCATAAACTAATGCATCGCACAATTTTCTCTGGTCGAAGTAAATAGTTTTTGTGAAGCTAGCTGGCTCAAAATGTATTGTTTGCGTAAAACCACGGGTTTTACTAATGGAAGACTTGAAGTTATGGGGAAATACTTATAAAATTCTAATCAAATTCAGCAATATTGCGGATACGCTGACACACGATTATAGATTGTAGCGCTTGCTACTTTACAGCAGTGGTTGGCTAACGCAGTTGAGTTTGTCGGGAAGTACGCTGTTCTTTAGGGTCGCATCTACTTGATATCTGCAACGCAGTGAGGGCGATCGCTCTGACTGCATCGCGATTTTTTTACAACGCGTAGACTCGGAGTTGCGACAATCTAGTCCATGAAGCGTTTTAGTGCGATGTACGCTGTATATTTGGCTAACTCGTTTCTGGAAACCATCACCTTGATACTGTGGTTTGTACTGAGAGTGTGCTGAATTTAGACACACTCTGTTTAGGACTCCCCCTCCTGCCGAAAATTTATTTGATTGCTGTTTACACAACGATCTAATCACCTTACTTGAGACAGACCTGCCCCAGCATAGAGTCTCTATATTTTATTTCTCACGACAGATTCTCCATATCAGTGGAACTCTCTGTAAGTTTAGGTACAGAATTTGTTTGTGATTAGGTTTAGATATGTTGATGTGAATAAACGCGATAGGTTATCACTGCTTTTCAAAGCACTGATAATTTTTTCTAGATTGTACTGTTGAATATTTAGCAGCCCCATGAGAGTCGCTATGGAAATGCCGGTAGAACTTCAGTCTCGACTGATTAACTTAACTTCTGACGAACTAGATGAACTTGAAGCATGGTTTATGAATCTTCCCATCTATGATGAAGAAATTCGTAAACTGATTGCGAATAATGTTGATGCTTTGGTGCAAGAATTGAATACTGCCGAACAGGTCGGTGCTTGAGCTATTTTTTAGCTAAGAGCGTATGGATTTTCGGCGATTTTATATCCACATGGATTAAAGTTTAACCGATACCTTATGGCGTTTTGGCTTTTGATATCTAGTCCATTTTCCAGTCATTTAGCCAGTTATTAAAGTCATTGAGACATAAGAAATAAAAAGAGGATGTTTTGTTTAAGCAAATGCATCCTCCTTTATTTTTGACTCTGATGATTGCACTAATCTGGCAAACTATTGGGCAGCAACACTAACGCCTGTCGGGCATTCAACGTTTGTTCCGCCCAAGCCACAATATCCATTTGGATTTTTGGCGAGATATTGCTGATGGTACGCTTCCGCATAGTAGAAGGTAGGTGCATCCAGAATTTCAGTGGTAATCTGTCCATAACCTGCCTTATTTAGTGCGGCTTGGTATGCAGCTTTAGAAGCCTCTGCCGTTTGACGTTGGTCATCTGAATAAACGTAGATGCCAGAGCGGTACTGAGTGCCAACATCATTGCCCTGACGCATACCTTGGGTTGGATCATGGCTTTCCCAGAAAACCTTGAGTAAGGTATCGTAGGCGATCGCATTTGGGTCAAACACGACTAGCACGACTTCGTTATGACCAGTCATGCCGGTGCAAACCTCTTGATAGGTGGGATTTGGCGTAGTACCAGCCGCATAGCCTACCGCAGTAGTGTACACGCCTGATAGCTGCCAGAATTTACGCTCTGCGCCCCAGAAGCAGCCTAAGCCAAACATGGCGGTTTCCATCCCCTCTGGAAATGGCGCTTTCAAGGAATTTCCATTTACAAAATGCTGAGCCGGAACGGGCATCTCTTCGTCACGTCCGGGAAGTGCCTCTGCAGGGGTCGGCAGGGTCAATTTTTTGCCAAATCCAAATAAGCCCATAGTTTTTGGTAGTTTGATTTCTTTCGTGACTGTTCATGAATACGGGTGGTAACAAACATCGTAAGCTTGGGTCTGCATGGGGCAGGATCGCTAAACCGTTGACCCACACACCGCCACGTACTCGATTCATTCCACCACAACTCTTTTCATGCTACTGAATTTTCAGCATCTTGACTGGCCCGGTATTGAACCCTTGCACAATAGAAACCTGATCGACCCTAATTGATTGGCAAACATTCTAATGTCGGTTGGTGTTGAGCAACGCGAACCCCAACGCCAGCAACGGTTTGGATAGGTTATGCTAACGCTACCCATCCTACGAAAAAATAGGGGGTTCAAGAGTTTTGTCGTTTTGTCAATCAATCAGCCACAATTCCATCAATGTGCCCACCGCGCTTCAGAAGTGGAGTGTGGCGATCGCCCGCTGACGGTCTTCAGGAGCCACTTCAAGATAGCGCTGGAGGGCAGAAAGAGATCGGTGTCCCGAAATATCCTGGATGTGGCGCAGGGGAATACCGGCATTGCTCATAGTGGTCAACGCCGTGCGACGAAAGCTATGGGTGCTGATGCCTTGAAGACCGATACGATCGCAGGCCATTCGCAAAATCTTATCAGCCATGAAGCGAGTCAACGGCAGCGCCTGAGGCGATCGCCCTGGAAAAAGGTATCCCGTAGCGATCGTAGACCGTCGGTAATGGGTCAATAACTCATGCAAATGAGGATGCAGATGGACGGCACGAGTTGCCAATTTTCCCTTTGTATTGCGCCGCCGAAATGTAATGAGATCCGGTTGAATATCTTCCCAGCGCAGCGCCAGTGCCTCGGAAATACGGCAACCCGTGTAGAGACATAGCCCAAACAACGC
>CAKZMO010000580.1 GCA_937128595.1 uncultured cyanobacterium
GGTGCGCGGCTTCTCCATCAATATCTGTCCTAACCTATCTGCGCATTGCTATATAGATTTTTTGTTCATTCACTCGACATTGGGAACAAGAATTTCATCATTTTTCTTCCTCATTAATGTAAGTTTCTATTTGAGCTGGAAGCCTAAAGTAAAAGACTGTTCCTTCATCTAGTTGCGATTCAACCCAAATTTTTCCGCCGTGATTCTCGGCAACCCGCTGACAGGTTGCAAGGCCAATGCCCGTACCTGGATATTCTTTTGAAGAATGAAGCCGATTAAATCCTTTGAATACATTACTTAGGTGGTCTGAATCAATTCCAATTCCGTTGTCTTTCACCGAGAAAATATAATCTGTTTCTGTCGTTTGATCCACCGTAATTATAATTTTTGGCTTGACTTCAGCGGAGACAAACTTTATGGCGTTGCTGATGAGATTTTGGAACAGCAAGATGAGTTGAGTTTCGTTCCCTAAAACAACAGGCAACTCCGGATACTGGAGATCAGTCTCGCTTTCTCTCATCACAATGCTCAGGTTTGCAAGAGCCTGCTGCAACACACTATTGCAATCTACGGGTGTCAGTTCTTGTAGTTCTTGCCCAGTCAGTGCATAGCTCAAGAGGTCTTTGATCAGTCGTTGCATGCGATCGCCCGCACATAGAATTTTCTCTATGCATTCATGAGAACCGGAGTCCTCCGCCTCCATCTCCTGTAGAGCAATCAATTGGGTATAGCCCATGATGGTTTGTAGAGGTTGCTGCAGGTCATGAGAAACGACATGGGCGAATTGCTCAAGTTCTCGATTTGACCGAGACAACTCTTCATTTTGAACTTGAAGCTGACGCTGAAGATCTCGAATTTTGAGCTGATTTTCAATACGAGCCAACACTTCTGCTTCTTGAAACGGTTTCGTGATGTAGTCAACGCCTCCCGCTGAAAACGCATTGACTTTATCTAAGGTGTCATCTAAAGCACTCAAAAAGATGACAGGAATTTCGGTGGTTGCAGGATTGCTTTTAAGGGTTCGACAGACTTCATATCCGTTTATTTCTGGCATTCTAATATCGAGCAAAATCAAGTCTGGTGCATCTGCCTCAACCGAAGCAACAACTTGCTTGCTATCTAAAGCTTTACGTACTTCATAGTGATGTTGAGCAAGCATCGCCGACAGAAGTCGAAGATTGTCGGGCTTATCATCTACAACCAAAATTTGTTTTTTATTCGAGCGTTCCAAAGGGTATTTCATTTCAATTCTTTATTAGTGTCTAAGCAATGTTTTTATTAACGTATCGATCACTAGAAGACATCGATAAATCAACGTATAGATACCCTGGAAAGCTGAGAAACATGAAAAGCTGTCAATGCCTTCCAAACACTGTATCAAACGCTAACTTGATATTCAGAAAAACTCAATATAGATTCAACTTATCCATGTGCAGATAACACAATTTTATTGAGTCATTGAGTCTGTGTATAACTCAAAACAATTCTAAAATCGCATTGAACTGGAAGTCATAGGCCCAAGCTTTTAGTAGTTGTGCCAGTTCTGACTGTTCTGGTGGTAATTCACTTGCCAAATGAAAAATGTGATCATCTGATCCCTTAATAGCGGCTGTCCTCAAGTTCTGACGCCAGTCGGGAGGCGTGTTTCTGAGTAGGGCAACCGTTTCGGAAGTAGCGATCGCTCTCTTGGCGATCGCCCCATTTTCAGGTTGTTTTTGATACACGTACTGCACAGGCAAATACTGAGTGATCTTGTGAAGCAGATAGTTGATCTTAAAAGGCTTCCTCACAAAATCGTCGCATCCAGCTTCTAAAACACGAGTGCGATCTTCTTCAAATGCGCTAGCGGTCAGTGCAATAATGATCGGCATTGGGTCGATCCCAGCAGCCTTGATTTGGCGTGTTGCGCCATACCCATCGAGTTCTGGTAACAAAATATCCATCCAAATTAGATGAGGTTTCCAGCTTTTTGCGACCGTCACCGCATCCAACCCATTCTCAACGGCACGAACGTTAAACCCCACCCCTTTTAGCAACTGAATTAACAGCAAGCGTCCAGCAGGATTGTCTTCCACAACCAAAAGCCGATAGCGAGGTTGTCCCAGTGCGAGGTGCTTCACTCTCTGATGTGGAGAAAGAGGCGGGGGTTGGGCGATAGAAGAGACAGGCAAAACATCAATTTCAAATGAGAAAGTGGAGCCGTGTGCAAGCTCAGTTTTCACCCGAATTGAGCCTCCCATTAATTGCACAAATCGTTGACTGATGGGAAGGCCAAGTCCTGTTCCCTCCTGAGATTCGCAACCTGTAAGAGTTTGAACAAAGGGATCAAACAAGGTATCGACTTCATCAGGTGCGATTCCCGATCCAGTATCCTCAACTTCAAACAACAATCGGATCAAGGAAGCTTCTGAATCATCGACGATCTCCGCTGATTCGGAGGGGGACATTGCCAGAGCTGAAATGCATCTCGCTCTCAATGTCACATGCCCAGTTTGGGTAAACTTAACCGCATTTCCCAGGAGATTAATCAAAACTTGGCGAAGTTTGCTTTCATCCGCGTTGATATAGCGGGGTAGATGGGGATCACGTTCAAACTTGAGCTGCAAATTTTTAGCTCTGGCCTTGAGAAAAATCATTTCCTCAAGATTACGCAACAACGCTTCAAGATCGAGTGGTTGCGAGTGAAGGAATATCTTGCCCGCCTCGATTTTCGACATTTCCAACACGTCATTGATCAGTGTTAACAGATGTTCTCCACTGCGATTGACAATGTCGAGATATTCACGAGTGGTGACGCCGATATTCTCTTCACCCAAAATCAGTTGAGTAAAGCCTAGGATGGCGTTCATCGGAGTCCGCAATTCATGGCTGATATTCGCTAAGAACTCACTCTTTGCTCGATTGGCTGCGTCCGCATTTTCACGCGCCTGCTGAAGCTCAGCATTTTGCTCCACCAAAAGCTGCTTTTGGTGTTGAAGTTGTTGCCGTAGCTCCAACAGCTGGAGTTGGTTGCGGATGCGAGCAATCACCTCTTCTGCCTGAAAAGGTTTGGTGATGTAATCTACTCCACCCACTTCGAAGGCTTCGGCTTTGTCACCCCCATCTTGCAAAGCACTGATAAAAACAACTGGAATTTCGCGTGTGAGATGAGCGGACTTGAGTCGCTGGCAGACTTCGTAGCCATTCATCTCTGGCATTCGGATGTCGAGCAAGATCAAATCTGGCAAGTTTTGCGAAATCGACATCAGCGCTAACTTTCCACTGGGAGCCAACCGCACAGAATAACCATGAATAGACAACAGACTTGCCAGCAACCGCAGGTTATCTGGAGTGTCGTCAATAATCAAAATGGTTTTGGGAACTAGTTCAGGAGTAGAACTAGAAAGAGGAATGTTAGACATTTACGACCAGGAAGATGATTGCGAGAAGTTACGCAAGCACGAGTTCAGAAAAGTACAAACTGTGAGCTCTCAAACCTTTCCAGGAGCAAATCTCAAATGAAGCAAACGGATACAACAAAAATTAAAGCGGCAAAGCGGCAAAGACAAAGAACAGGTCTAATTCTGGTTAGTAGCGTTTTGTTGGATCGATGTAAATTTTATCTATCTATATGGAACTGATCACTAGATTGCCCAGCATTCCAACACTGCTATTGGCTCATGTTCTGCAATTCTTACAAAAAACATTTAGAGGAGTAAAACTTTAACTTAGCTTTATTTGATGTTTGTAGGCGATCGCTCGGGTTTGTGGCAACAACCGATTAAAGCTGAGATGAAAGCAAGGGTTGAATCAGCTCTAGCAACATTTCATATTCGAAGTTGTCCACTTTTTGGGTAAGGGTTTGGGCAAGGGTTTGATGCTCTGAGGAAAGTGACTCGATGAGCACTAGCATATATTCTCTGTCAAGCTGAATGAGGGCGGCATGTAATTCAACCAACCACTCTTGAGGAAGGGCTTGCAATACCGTGGGTGAGAGAGCATGAAATGGCGGCTGAGACGTGGCGATCGCCACCGCCTTCGGTTCTATTTTTACCTCATCAGCAATCCCCCCCCTCACAATTTCAACAGGGATTTCAAACGAAAAGGTTGTGCCCTCATCGACCTGGCTTTCGACCTCTAGCTGCCCACCCAAAATCTGTACGAACTGTTGACTAATCGTAAGCCCCAGCCCTGTGCCTTCTGGAGAGAGACGCCCCTTCAAGGTCTGACCAAACGGTTCAAAGATCAGATCCAGTTCTGTAGACTCGATGCCACAGCCTGTGTCTTCGATGTCAAAGCGAATCATCATAGAAGACTGACGCATATCAGAAGGAGACTGTTCCGAGGTTGGTTCTGGGTTGGCCTGGGACAACGAGCGAGGAAAGCCTGCCCCGACCCGCAGCAACACATGCCCTGTTTGGGTAAACTTAATCGCATTCCCAATGAGGTTAATCAGCACTTGACTGAGCTTGTTGCGATCGCTCCGAATGTAGCGCGATAGCGAGGACTCGTATGTGACCATGAAGGTCAGTCCCTTCGTCTCCGCCTTGAAGCTCAACATGTTAGAGAGGTCATTGACGAGTCTTATCAGGTCAAACTCAATCGGGTAGAACGAACACTCCCCGGCCTCAATCAGCGACATGTCTAAGATGTCATTGATCAGAGTCAGCAAATGCTCACCACTGCGATTGATAGTTTGGATCTTCTCCGCATGGTCACTGGATGTCGCCTCATCCATTGCAAGGAGTTGACTAAAACCAAGAATCGCATTGAGAGGAGTACGAAGCTCATGACTCATTTTGGCTAAGAACAGGCTCTTGGCCTGATTAGCTGCTTCAGCTACCTCCTTCGCCGCTATCAGCTCAGAAGTTCGTACAGCCACTCTTCTTTCAAGCTCAGCATTGGCTTCTTTAAGAGTCTGTTCCGCCTCTTTGATCGTACTGATATCTCGAATGATGGTCGATAAATATTCGACTTTTCCCGTTGCCGATCGGTGAGCCAAAATAAGCTGTGATGTTGGAATTTCAGGCTCTCCAGTCTTCGAAAGGGCGGTTTCCCCTATCCAGATGCCCTCACGAATCGCGGTTGGAATTCCCTCCCGTAGAATCAGCTCAAATGCCCATCGAGGATAATAAACATCAACAGGAATCTGAGTCACGTCAACATCTAGCGGGAGCCCGCTCAAAATCTTGGCTTGTCTGTTGTTCCAAATGACGGTGCCATCTGGTTTTGCGATGCCAATGTGGTCAGGTGATGCTTCGAGAATGCTGAGCAACCGAGTTTGTTCCTCTTCTAACCGTTTACGCTCGGTAATATCGCGAGTCACGGTGCCGTAGAACAGCGGCGATTGAGTTTCTGGATGACGCACCAAAAAACAGTTAAAGTCAACAGCAATCAATTCTTTTGTCTGGAAATGCTGAAATAGAAACTCACCTTGCCATTGTCCATGCTCATCAAGCCCCGGAATAATTTGTTGTAAGAAGGTTTCACAAAGATGCGGTGAAACATAGTCAGACATGTGAGTTGCAAACACAGCGTCTAGGCTCTCCAGTCCCACAAGTTGTCTTCCCGCAGGATTCACGTATTTAGAGGTGCCATCCAGATTAGCCACGCCAATGAAGTCGCTGCTGTTTTCGACAACCGAGACTAGGATTTGTAGCTCTTCTTCTGCTCGTTTGCGTTCATCGATGTCGGTATGAGTTCCCAACATGCGCAACGGTTGCCCCGTCTCATCCCAGGCAACAATTTTACCGACGGCATAAATCCACTTCCAACTCCCGTCTTGCATCTGCAATCGGTACTCTACTTTGTAGTT
>CAKZMO010000581.1 GCA_937128595.1 uncultured cyanobacterium
CCGTCCAGGCCGATGTGAGCGATGAGGCACAATCCGCCGCGCTCATCAAAGCGGCCACCACCACCTATGGCAAAATTGATATTCTCATCAACAACGCCGGGACCACCCGCGATAACGTCATCATGATGATGAAACCGGACGACTTCGACACGGTGATTAACACCAATCTGCGTAGTGCGTGGCTGTGCAGCAAGGCCGCCGTCCGCAGCATGATGCGCAAACGCTACGGACGCATCATTAATATCACCAGTGTGAGCGGCGTCATGGGGCAATCCGGCCAGACGAACTACAGCGCCAGCAAAGCGGGCCTCATCGGGCTGACCAAATCACTCGCGCGCGAAGTTGCCAGCCGGGGAATCACCGTGAATGCTGTCGCACCCGGTTTCGTCCTCACCGACCTCACCAAAGACTTAGACGAAAGCCTCACCGCCCAACTCAATGATTTCATTCCGCTGGGCCGCTGGGGAGAGATCAGCGATGTGGCAAAAACCGTCGCTTTCCTCGCCTCCGATGATGCCGCCTACATCACCGGGCAGACGCTCAACGTCGATGGCGGCATGGCGATGTAAGCACGCAGGTCTTAACCCGCCAAGCCGTGCTTTTAACGTACAATGAAACTTGACCAATCTCATTAGGAGTACGGCTCACGTGTTGGAACAACTCAAAAATAAAGCGCCGCATTGGTTAGGGTTAGTACCATTTGTTTTCCTCCTTTTCTGGATGAGTGTCGTCTACCTGAATCATGATTTTCTATGGAATGACGAACTCATCCAGTTTGTGCGCTCTGATGGCACAATGGATGGCCCGGTTGATTATGGCCGCATTTTAGAACGCGTCCGGGGTAGCCAGAGTTGGCCCCCCGTTCATAGTCTAGTTGGGGCAGCATGGGCAACTCTCGCGGGCTGGTCAGAATTTTCTGTACGCACCTCCTCATTATTTACGGGTGTTCTGGTCGTTCCCATTACCTACCAACTGGGCCGCGTGATGTTTTCGCGCCGCATCGGTTTTATTGCAGCCATCATGGTCAGCACAACCGCATTTTTCGCCTACTATCTCCACGAATTTCGCGGGTATACGCTCTATGTGCTATTCAGCGCCATGAGTGTCCTGTTTTATTGGCTGGCAACCTATCGCGATCACAACCGTTGGTTGATGCGCATCTTGATGTCCATGAGCCTGCTTGCCCTGCTACACACACACTATGGTGCAGCCTTCACCGCCGGGGTGATTGGTGTATTTC
Organism: uncultured cyanobacterium; assembly: GCA_937128595.1. Lineage (GTDB taxonomy): Bacteria > Cyanobacteriota > Cyanobacteriia > CAKZMO01 > CAKZMO01 > CAKZMO01. Next base: position 1,241 of record CAKZMO010000581.1, read on the forward strand.
ATCTGTTTCTATCTGGTAAGCGTGATAAACACTGGCTATATACGCTGATTGTCCTCGGCATAACGGCGCTGGCCTTCCTCCCCTGGCTGACCTGGGCGTTAAGTGGCGTGCTAGAGCGCGAATTGGGCGAAAGCGAAGGCATTGATACGCTGACTCTCATCTATGAGTGGGGGCGTGCCTTTAGCAACGGGATCATTCCGTTACTAATCGGGCTGGTTGCCTTTGGCATCTACCGGGCTGATAAAGAAGTCGATGAGCAAGAAGCAGACAACAAAGCCATGCTCTTTAGCATGACCTGGTTATTCCTGGGTGCGTTGATGCTGCTCACACTTAACGGGTATATCAGCTTTCTGTTGCACATCCGGCACGGAATCGGCTTACTATTGCCTGCCGTTCTTATCATGGCTTTCGCACTGGACCGAATCATGCAGTGGCAGCCCATCATCACTATTGCCATCCTCAGCATCTGGGTGGGTCTGGGCGTCGTATATAACCAGAACTTTGAGTATATGTATACCTTCACCGAGACTTTCCGAACAGTTAAGCTAGACTCGCTGCGAACGGGGATCGAATTTGGCGGGCAATGTGCCGCAGATGACGATCTGGTCGTATTTATGCACGCTGAGGACAACCCCGCCACTGAACGCCTTATCGGTGGCCCAATGGCCTACTATGTCGGTGATTCAATCCAGCGGTTCGCCCAGATTGATAACATCATGGATATGCGCCGTTATAATCCCAACAGCGGCTTCTTGTTCCATGCACCAGACTATGCCACCATGTTTGCCGAAACAACAGCCGATGCACCGATTATGTGGGTGGTCGGGGTGGAACGTCCCGTGCGCCCGCATTTCTTTTTAGGGGAGTTCAACGCATTGGCAGCCGATGCTTATGAGTATTGCGGTCAAGTCGTCCGTAATGATGAGATACTGGCTTATGCCTATACCAACACATCCACTGTGACCTGTGAATTCCCGGAGATGGGCACGGTAGAACTTGCCCCCTGCGCACCTGGTTTGATCCAGGGAGGCGACCGCTAGCATAGGTCACATCGCAGCCATTCGCTTATCACTCGAACGAGGACCGAAAATGACTTACAAAAATATCCTTTACGACGTACAAGACAACGTAGCCACCATCACCCTCAATCGCCCGGAAAGCTACAACGCCCTGACCATCGCCACCATCAGCGAACTCACCCAGGCGATGAAATCTGCCCGTAAAGCGGCGCGGGCCGTCGTCCTCACCGGGATGGGCAAGGGTTTCAGCAGCGGCGCAGATCTGGTAGAGATCAATAACAACCCGGAGGTAGACA
>CAKZMO010000582.1 GCA_937128595.1 uncultured cyanobacterium
CGCAAACAGCAGTACTTCTCGACATTCAAATCGGCTGAGGCGAAACTCTCGATTGTTACAGCGCACGGTGATGTGATAGCAATATTCGTTTTTTAGTTCGCGTGGTTTGCGTGGCATAGGACATAGGCAAAGTAATTGTATGAGAAGGGCGATCGCCACTTTTCCACCACTTCATGAAGGGCGATGCCCCATGGGGGCGGCCACGCCAACGCCTCCTTCAGGCTATGCCGATTTAAATTCCATCTTTAGACCTACCGTATCCAGCACCGTCAACAGCGTCTCAACACTCAGACAATCGATCTGTTTTGCTTCAGCCAAGTTCTCCTGATGAACCACAGTTAGCCTCATTTGCAGCAGTCCGTGACTTCTCTTGAGCCTCAGCCACATTGCTCAACGCCAGCACAAAAGCCGCGCGATCGCCATCTTCTAGCGTGGCTTTCAAATAGTACAAGTACATCGTACTGAGTCACTAACTGGCTAGCGTTAATTCGTAATGGAGCGCTAGAACTTCATCAGGCTGTAAGACCGCCATTGCATATTCGCGCCCCCCTAAGTCGGCAAATTCGATCAGATACTGGGGCTGCCCGTCATCGTAGATTTCTAACACGGTGCCAACTTGACCAACCGGAAGATAGGGAATTGCTTGCAGTTCTGGTTCAACCAAGGTTAAGCGATCGCGAGCAATCGGCTTTGTGTTGGCGACCGTATCGAGTTTGGTTAAGGTTGGCATAATCTCTACTTGATAAACGCCGAAACTCAACGAGGATTGGGCTGTCCAGCAGGAATTTCCCAGAGCGTACGTAAAACGATTGTTTCTCGCCCATCGATTTTCCAGTCTACTTTATACAATCGACCAAACTTTGTCTCTGCTTGCTGAACAATATCGCCTTCAATCGCAGCTTGGGCAATTAATTTTTGCAAGTCATCTGCATTTTTTGCTGTAATTCCTAGAGCTGACGCAAACACCCTCGCTTTATGCTTGCCAGATGAGTGCCCTGGGTTGAGACAATAGCTCACCAATTTCTCCATAGGAATGACGGCAGATGCGCCATTTGGTAACTTCATGGGCATCACTTCATCCGTTAGATGCTGTAGAGTCCTTCGACGCCAAATAAAATACAGCATTACCAGTCCACTCAACCCAATAAATGACCGGAGCTGTGTCAAGAAATAATCGGTTGACTCCCAACAGTGCCTCACGAATGATCATGGGATTAATCTAGCCGATGATTGCGCTGCTCTTGATCTTCGCGACAAGAACGCGATACTCAAGCTTGAGCATCATCTCCAAACAGAGGGTATGGAACCGTACCTGCCAGATCCAGCCACCTATGCTTTGGCTGATCTGACTCTTGCCGTTGTAAGCGATCAGTGATGTGGCGAATGATTTTCAGTTGTTCTGGAGTTGAGAGCTGATCGATGTTGCGCAGCACTTCTTTTAGTTGAGGAGACATGACGTAACGTCTAAGGATTGAGAGATCGACACAGAGTAAGCGCAAACACGCTTGCTAACAGGGATGCTTGAGTCACTGAGCACATTCCCATTATCTACCCAAATTCTCCACTTGATTTCTCAGTGTTGGGGCGATCGCCCTTCCTCCCCAAGTAGTGTAGCAACTGTCTTTGGCTGGTTGTTGGATTAGGGAGCGATACGGGCTACGTCCAGGCAAGCGATCGCCTTTCTCTCAACGCTGCATGAGGGCGATCGCCCTTTCCCCACGATTCACGGGGAGCGATCGCCTTCTCTCCACACCTCATTGAAATTGATCGCCAAGAATCTAAACTCCAAGGGAGTCGCTACACTAAATCCAAGAGAGTCCTTTTAGCCTCAAATCCCCACACAGATCTCACTCTGCAAATCATCCCCAATCTCGAAGAAGCTCTCCTCAGCGAAGCCTTTCAACTGACCAACCTCACCACCCACTTTCGACCGTGGCGATCGCACTATGGATGGCGAGACAAGGGCGTTGGCTTGTCTGGACATAGTCCGTACATAGTCCGTATCGCACGACCAAAACTCTCAGAACTTCCAAGACTACATGCGTTCCAGCACAGGAATTCCTAACAAAGAAAGGCCAAGCTTAATCGTCTTAGCGGTCAGATGCGCCAGCAGCAACCGCGAGGTGCGGGTTGGTTCCTCCGCTTGCAACACCGGACAGCGATCGTAGAACTGGTTAAACTTCTGGCTTAGCTCAAACAAATACTGACAGAGACGGTTGGGCAAAAGATCTTGGTCGATCTCATACAGCACTTCATCCAGTTGAAGAATGTGCCGTGCCACCGCCAGCTCCGTCTCATCTTCGAGGATGAGGGGAGCATCAGCATCAAGGGCATCAAAGTCAATATTTCCTTTGCGGCTAATGCCCTGCACCCGCACATAGGCGTAGAGCATATAGGGAGCCGTATTGCCCTGGAGCGCCAGCATTTTGTCGTAGCTGAAGATGTAGTTGCTGGTGCGGTTTTGGCTCAGATCCGCGTATTTGATGGCGCTGATGCCGATAATCTGAACGTCCGACAAAATTGATGAGAAGGAACGGTCTTCGCCTAAGCCGCGATTTTTCGTCCAGCGAGGCTCTAGCTCCTTGCGAACCGTGGCGATCGCCCCCTGCACTGCTTGCGGCACCGAGTCAGGATTTGTCTCGTAGTTCTGAAGCCACAGGGGAGCCTGCCGCTGAAGAGAGTCTACCGTCATCTTTTTGAGAGACGCAATCTTTTCGTCTAGGCTCTCATCGCCGGGGAGCTTTGCAGCGGCGGTTTCCCAGTCCGGCTCGTCGAGAAAATTGGGGGCGATACGAGCTACGCTCGGGCAGGCCAACGCCTCCCAGTCGTAGCTCGTTACCACTTCATAGAGATCGGGGTCAGCTCGCAGCCATGCTTCTTCTAGCAAGTCTTCTAGCTTCACGGCTTCCCCAGAGCGGCTCTTGAGCTTGCGACCATCTTTGCCCAGCACGTTACCGAACGGCGTGTGGACAAACTCGACATCATCCGTGATCCATCCGGCTCGCTTGCCAACTTGAAAAATTTGGGCGAAATGATTGGTCTGCTCTGCTCCCACCGGATACACCACCCGCTGCACCTGGTCTTCTTGCACCCGATAGCGAATGGCGGCCAGATCCGTGGTGGCGTAGTTGTATCCCCCATCGGACTTTTGGATAATCATCGGCAGCGGCTTACCCTCTTTATTGGTGAAGCCGTCGAGAAACACACACATGGCTCCTTGGTCTTTCACCGCCAAGCCCTGATCTTGCAGTTCTTCCACCACTCCCGGCAAAAAAGGATTATAGAAAGACTCGCCTCGAATAATCAGCGGCGACAGCCCCATCATGTCAAATAGCTTTTGATTCGTGCGGTTTGACAAGTCGCAGACGAGCTTCCATGCTGTCAGGGTTTCTTCGTCGCCTGCCTGCAAGTCCACAACCGACTGCCGCGCCAAGTCTTGAAACTGCGGATCTTCATCAAATCGCCGTTTTGCCTGACGGTAGAAACTTGCCAAATCACCCAAATCCAGCTTTTCCCCAGACTTAAGCGCATCAGGAAATGCCTCGCGCACATAGGCAATTAGCATTCCAAACGGAGTGCCCCAGTCGCCTACATGGCTAATCCGCAGCACGTCGTAGCCCAAAAAGTCGAGAATGCGAGCGAGACAGTCGCCCACGACTGACGGACGCAAGTGCCCTACATGCATTTCCTTCGCAATATTGGGGCTGGGATAGTCTACGATCGCCCGTTCGGGTGGGTCAATGGCAGTGACCCCTAACCGCTCATCATGCTGAAGTTCCTTCACCTGAGCTTCTAAATAATCGGTCTTGAGGCGCAGGTTAATAAAGCCAGGGCCAGCCACCTCTGGCAGCTCGCATAGGTCGCTCACCTCCAGGTTCTCGACAATCTGGGTGGCGATCGCCCGTGGATTGTTCTTTAGCGGCTTTGCTAACGACATCGCTACATTGGCCTGGTAGTCACCAAATTTGGGATTGCTGGCAGGCACAAGGATGGGATCAGTGCCTGCAAGATCCGCTCCAAAGGCCGAAACCAGGGCAGATTCTAAACGTTGACTCAGAGTGGCGATCGTGGCTTTCATAAAAAACAGCAAGAAAAGAGCAGTATCTAGGTCAGGAATCGTTAAGAGGATGTTTGAGAAGTCGTCAATGCTACTTCAGATCCCCCCT
>CAKZMO010000583.1 GCA_937128595.1 uncultured cyanobacterium
TCAACCAGTTCACAGTCGGGCTTGTTGAAGCGACCTGCAAGGTGAGCTTCTGCCATTGCCAATCCGACTGCATTTGCAATCCCTTGACCCAAAGGCCCTGTGGTGACCTCTATGCCAGGAGTTTCAAAGTTTTCTGGGTGTCCTGGCGTCCTTGCGCCCCACTGACGGAAGTTCTTGATTTCGTCGAGGGTGACACTATCAAACCCAGTCAAGTAGAGAAGCGCATACTGCAACATGCAGCCATGCCCCGCAGATAGGACGAAGCGATCGCGGTTAAACCACTGGGGATTCTTCGGATTAAATCGCATAAAGCGATCCCAAAGCACATACGCCATAGGTGCAGCCCCCATGGGCAAACCGGGATGTCCAGACTTTGCCTTTTCTACTGCGTCAATGGCTAAAAATCGAATTGAATTAATACAAAGTTCGTCAAGGGATTGGGATACGACAGCCATAATATTTTGTTCTGAACAACGGATAGTGCTAACAACAGTCACTCACGAGAGGGAGTAACAAAAACGCCTCCACGCAACCACATTTCATCATCCCACTATGGGGATGAGTGAGCAAGAAAGGGCTTGACCTGCTAAGCAGATCCGAAGCGTTTCCAGAGTTTTAAGGAATATCGGGATCACTATTTTGAAGTGGCAACGATCGAATGAGAAGTGACCTGAGTTTTGCTTGCAAAAATAATTTATCATCAAGCATCGTCGTACTTGTTAATCGTGAATGCTCCTGACAATCCCGAAAATCAGCGGAATTTGGTAAGTGCGGAATTTGGTAAGTAAGTATACTTATTTGAAATTATCTAATAGTCTATAACGAGTTGTGAGTAATCTCTATAGATTTCCTGTAGATTTCTGTGGAAATTCTGTGAAAAGACAAACAGTGCTCACGATCTAGATTCGGTTCTAGCCTGCTACCCCCCCCTCTAGCCTCGTCCACCGCTAATTTTCGCTTTGTAACCCTTCTGAGTCAGCAACTGCTGAATCGTTTGGGCATGGTCGCCCTGGATCTCGATCGTGCCGTCTTTTACCGTTCCTCCAGAACCACACTGAGCCTTGAGTTGCTTAGCCAAAGTTGTCAAGGTTTCAGGCTTAGACTGAAAGCCGCTTACGACGGTGACGGTTTTTCCTTTTCGGCCTTTGCGAGAGGCTTGCACCTTGAGTTCTTGCTGGTTGGGAGGCAAATCGGGTGTAGCTCGCTCAAACGCTGCATTGCCGCTTGAGCCAAACTCTGAGTAGACGACGCGATCGCCCGATGAACCTGACTTGTCTTTGCGTTTGGATGCCATATCTGTAACGGTCGCTGTTTGGATGAATTGTTCCTGTGATTGTGCTGGGGTCTATCTATATAATGAAGACTGTTCGTGAAATGTGATTCTACTGTTGCGTTAATTGGCCTGTGACACAAGCACCCCTCTCTCCCAATCCCTCATTTGCAGCCCCATCGAAGACAGAGGCGATCGCCGATGCCTCTTCACAGCCTGACGCGTTAGGGCGATTTGGTCAGTTTGGGGGCAAGTATGTTCCCGAAACTCTCATGCCTGCTTTGCTGGAGCTAGAGCAGGCGTTTTACCAATATCGCGATGACGAGGGGTTTCAGTCAGAACTCAATGGGCTACTCAAGGACTATGTAGGGCGAGCCAATCCACTCTACTTTGCTGAGCGTCTCACCGAACAATATGCTCGTGCCGATGGCTCTGGCCCTCAGATTTATCTTAAGCGCGAAGATCTGAACCATACAGGTGCCCACAAGATTAACAACGCCCTAGGGCAGGTGCTGCTGGCAAAGCGTATGGGCAAACAGCGCATCATTGCAGAAACAGGTGCAGGACAGCACGGGGTTGCAACCGCTACGGTATGTGCTCGATTTGGTCTTAAATGCGTGATCTATATGGGCATTCATGACATGGAGCGGCAGTCGCTTAATGTTTTTCGAATGCGGTTGATGGGAGCTGAGGTTTCTCCTGTAGAAGCGGGGTCAGGCACTCTCAAAGACGCAACATCAGAAGCTATTCGTGATTGGGTGACAAACGTCGAAACCACTCATTACATTCTTGGCTCTGTCGCAGGCCCCCATCCCTACCCAATGATCGTACGTGACTTTCATGCCGTGATTGGGCAAGAAACGCGACGACAGTGCCAAGAAAAGTGGGGTGGAGAGCCCGATATCCTCATGGCTTGCGTCGGTGGCGGATCGAACGCGATGGGGCTGTTTCACGAGTTTGTGAACGATGCTTCAGTGCGATTGATTGGCGTCGAGGCTGCTGGAGAAGGCGTCCAGACAGACAAACATGCTGCGACTCTGACTCATGGCCGAGTCGGTGTCTTGCATGGAGCGATGAGCTATCTGCTACAAAGCGATGAGGGTCAGGTAATTGAGGCTCATTCCATCAGTGCCGGATTGGACTATCCCGGTGTCGGGCCAGAACATAGCTATTTGATGTCTACTCAGCGAGCTGAATATTACAGCGTCACCGATCGCCAAGCGATTGAGGCATTCCAGCGGGTGTCGCGTCTAGAGGGAATCATTCCAGCCCTCGAAACGGCTCATGCATTTGCATATCTCGAAACCCTCTGCCCCCAACTGGAGGGTAGCCCCCACATTGTCATCAACTGCTCAGGGCGAGGGGACAAAGATGTCCAGACCGTGGCGAAATATTTGGATGAGCATCCCGACGTGCGAATGTAAGAGTCGCAACTCTCGAATCTTGTGGGGACTGTTCGGAGTTATCGTCTGTATTGGTCTTGAGGTATCGGTCTCGGAGGCAAAAGCAGGCTCACTCAACGAGGGGCGATCGCCCCTCGTCCGTCAATGCTTCGGTACAAACCATCCTTTCAATGAGGGCACGGCTGTGGCGTGTCCTCACAGAGCCAGCTTCCTCGATCATCATCAGCCTCTTGCTTCCTTTCCCCAACTCAAAAACCAAGCGACTGAATTAGAGCCGCTCAACTTATCGCTTCATGAATCACTGCTGGAAACAATCTTTGCTCAAGAAAACAGATGGAGCGATCGCCCGCGCCCTTCTCATCAGGTAACGATTCGCAATATCGAACAGCAGGTCTTTGAGCTGGTGAACCAATATCGAGTCGATCGAGGACTCTCACCCCTACAGCTAGACGATCGCATCAGCGCCTATGCACGCCAACACAGTGAGGCGATCGCCACTCGCCAAATATCTTTTGGTCATGGAGGATTTTCACAAAGAGTCGATCGAATTGGGCGAGAAATTCGCTATCGTCGAATTGGCGAAAACGTCGCGTTCAACCAAGGCATGATGAGTCCTGCACAACGGGCTTTGCGAGGCTGGCTCAACAGCTCCACTCATCGCGACAATCTTGGCGGACGCTACGATTTGACTGGCATTGGCGTTGCCCGCGATCGCGCTGGAGGATTCTATATCACCCAAATTTTTCTGCGCCGCCGCTAGGATGGACAAAAGCACATCTAGAATTCTTTGATTCTTCGGAGACAAGAGTCGAAATTCAACATGAATTCATCCCTTGATTTATCTTCAAAACTAGCAGCCTCGATGTCCCCTAAGGACAAAGCAACTCCATTTGATCATGCGCTGAAGGAATGGGCGATCGCCATTCAAGCCCTGCTCGACGGTGAGACCATCCTGCTGATGCGAAAAGGAGGCATTCGTGAGGAACGGGGTCGCTTTGAAGTACAGCATCGTCGAGTCTGGCTATACCCGACCTATGAGCACCAGAAATCAAACTGGCTCAAGCAACCCTATGCAGCGAAAGTCGAACCCGTCGAATCCGGCTGGCATCCAGCAACCGTGCCGATTGAAGGATGGGCTGATATTACTCACATTTTTTCCATTACAGAGGCGATCGCCTTAGAAAAGCTTCAGCCCTTTCACATCTGGACAGAAACATTTGCCACAGAAAGATTTAAGTGGAAGCCGCGATCGCCTCTCTATCTACTGCTGCTGCGAACCTATCGTCTTCAGAAAAGCGTCATCATTCCCTATCGCGACACCTACAAAGGATGTCGGTCGTGGATTGAGCTAGAGCGAGAAGTCGATCCTGGTTCCACGACTCCCGTCCTTTCTGATGAAAAGTATCAGCACCAGATCGACCAAATTACGTCTGCCATTTCTTAGAGGATGTTTGAAAAGTATTAGACAACACGCTGGAACAAGACTGATCCC
>CAKZMO010000584.1 GCA_937128595.1 uncultured cyanobacterium
TTCGTACTGCAATGGCAAGCCTGAATGCGCTCTTAGCAATCTAACCAAAAGTTTACTTCTGGAGGCTATAAAATCTTAGAACCATGATTCGTCTGCGTTATGGTATAGCGTTACGCGCTGCTATAAAACCAATAGTTGATGGAGAAGCCGCGCGGTGCGCGGCTTCTCCATCAATCTCTGTCCTAACCTATCTGCGCATTGCCATAGCGATTAGTAATCTGACTAAAAGTTTATCTTTGAGAAAACTATTTTGGGTGGGTTGAACAAAAGAAGAGAATTGCTCATTCTTACTTCAGTTATCTCTCTTCGTACGAATATAGAGACACTAAATCGCTTGTGAACTGCTAAGTGAGAGGAGGGTCGGACTGCGTTCCTACTCTCACAAATTATTTGAGATTGCTATAGGTGCGATCATCCTGCGGTAGGCATTTTTTCCAGCGTCATCCTGAAATAGAGCGTACTTCACCGAGCTAGGCCAAGCGGCATAGAGAAGCACAGAAACGAATCTGGAAATATAGAGCGATCGCGATCGCCCGTACAGCCTATTTTAAAACTGTCATTGTGTCTTCACTATGGATCCCCTGACTTCATAGAGGATAGTGGGTAGTCATCTATCCACGTCATCCATACCACTATGAACACCAACCACACTAGCACCGATCTACGTCCAGCTATCTCTTGTGCAGATCCTCTCGACCTCCAAACCATGCGGCAGTTTCAACTGGCTCACTATTGGCAAAGCCAGGGAGGCGATCCGAACGTGTTTTCCCGTTTCTTACCTCTTTTTGATGTGGTTGAGTCGTCTACCGATGGAGCGATCGCTCGTGAAGCCTTTGAGGCAAGGTTAGAAGAATTAGAGGTTCTAGGAATTGGCCAGCATTTGACTTCTCACGATGCATCACAACTGCCGCTCGTTCAGCCCCGTGAAGCAGTCTAGGATGCAAAAAGATAGCGTTGTTCTGGCGATCGCGCCCCGAATTCGCATTAACGGGTACCTCCACCCTCTGTGCGAAGGGGCTGGCCGACTGTGGGTGCAAAGTAGTTGGCTCGGCTAGAGCTGGCAGCTTCAGGCATGGGTGCAGGAGCGGATTCTAATTCTGTTGATGAGACACCGGGACTAGAAGAACAGGCGATCGCCATCCATCCCGTTTCATGAAGCCCAGTGGCGAGGAGTCCAGTCAATAGGATCATTTGCAGGATGCGTTTCATGGAAATACTCTCTAACTCTCTCTGGTTATCCGTATTTCCTCGGATGCGATACTTATGCAGTTTTCAAGCAGATTGAAATCATCCAGGGTATGTTCGCTCAGATGATTCCGCGCTAGGGTATGAAAGTTAGCGACTTAGCGACCTGCGTATTTTTTCTTATATGACATGACTGCAACTGCACCCAAGCCTTCACCACCAGGAGATCTAGGGCTTCCTTGGATCGGTCACACGCTACAGTTTCTGCGCGATCCCGATTTTGCCTCTAAACGCCACCGCCAATATGGGTCGATTTTCAAAGCTAAAATTCTTGGTCAACGCACCATTTTTGTGAAGGGAGCTGAAGCCAATACCTTTGTGCTGACCCACGAAAACAAATATTTTCGGGTTGAGTGGCCCGACAGTGTCAAACAACTGTTGGGGCCATTGTCTCTGGCGCTGCAAAGTGGGCATGTTCATATGCAGCGGCGCAAGCTGATGGCGCAAGCCTTTCAGCCTCGGGCGCTGGCGGGATATGTGCCGGCAATGAACGACATTTGCGATCGCTACTTTGAGCGATGGGTCGAGCAAGAAACCTTGACGTGGTATCCCGAATTGCGCAATCTGACCTTTGACATTGCAGGAAAACTGCTTGTAGGTCTCGACAACGCTCACGAAACCGCGATGGGACATTTGTTTGAAACGTGGTGCCAAGGATTGTTTACCATTCCGGTGCGGCTTCCCTGGACTCGTTTTGGCAAAGCCTATCACAGCCGAGATTTGCTATTGGAAGAAATTGAGTCCCTGATTCGACAGCGGCAGCAACAGGAAAATTTAGGCAATGATGCTTTGGCAATTTTGTTAAAAGCTCAAGACGACGAAGGCAACTCTTTGTCGATTGAAGAGTTGAAGGATCAGGTGCTGCTGTTGTTGTTTGCCGGACACGAAACTCTCACTTCTGCGCTGGCTTCTTGCTGTTTGCTGCTAGGGCAACATCCACAGGTGCGATCGCACGCTCGTGCTGAACAGGCTCCGTTTAAGAACAGTCTGCTCACTGCCGATGCGTTGAAGCAGATGCCCTATCTAGAGCAGATACTCAAAGAAGTGCTGCGGTATACAGCTCCAGTGGGAGGTGGTTTTCGCACTGTGCTGGAGACCTGCGAATATGGCGGATTCCAATTCCCAAAAGGCTGGAATGTGCTGTACGAGATTGCTCAGACTCATTACGACAGCGAACTTTTTCGCGAGCCTAATCAGTTTGACCCTGCTCGATTTGCAGCCGAACGGGCAGAAGACAAAGCAAAACCATTTGGACATGTGCCTTTTGGCGGCGGCATGAGGGAATGCTTGGGCAAGGAGTTTGCACGTTTAGAGATGAAAATCTTCATGGCAAGACTGCTTCAGGCTTACGACTGGGAGTTATTACCCGACCAAGATTTGAGTCTTGTGACTGTGCCGACGCCTCACCCCAAAGATGGGCTACGAGTAAAATTTGAACGGTTATAGCCGTATTTCATCACCGAAAACTATGACTCACTCTGCTCATGCCCTGCATATTCTTTGTGTTGATGATGATCCGGCTAATCGAGGGGTGTTTTCGCTGATATTGCGAGGTCTCATGATTGGCGATCGCCCAATTGTCGTGTCTACAGCCCGAGATGGTGCTGAAGCGCTTGAGAAATGGCAATGGAGTACAGAGTCTTCCGAGTCGACCTTTGACCTTATTTTTATGGATTGCTGTATGCCAAACATGGACGGTTATGAAGCAACCCGCCATATTCGAGAGCAGGAAGGAGTGAACCGACGAGTGGCAATTGTTGGGCTAACTGCCTTAATGAGGTCGAGCGATCGCGACACATGTTTGCAGGCAGGTATGGATGACTACCTCATCAAACCCGTCTCGATAGAAGACTTGTCAAAGACTGTTTTGAAATGGCTACCTCAGATTCTCCAACAGCGACAGGTCGAGAAACAAGCGTGATTCATCGCAGAACAGCTAGCGATTGGGAAATCGAATCTGAAATTGGGTGCCAAGATGAGTGTCGAGCGTTACAGTTCCGTTCAACTGCTCGACAAAACTTCGCACCAAGAGCAAGCCAAGATTTTGATTCGCATTGATATCGAAGGTATCTGGTAGCCCAATTCCGTTATCGGCCACGACAAGGTGAACGATTGGAACATCAGAATCATCTGAAGGGCTTTCGCTGATGCGAATGGTGATTTTCGGTGGGTGTAAAAGGCGAAAAGAGTCCAAACTCTTTGGAGACAAAGACACAGAATCTGAGTCTATCGAAGCGAGATTTGGCTCAGGGCGATCGCCATCTGGAAACGCATACTTCAAGATATTGGTAAGCAGTTCATTGAGCATCAGTCCGCAAATGCTGGCAACCTTGCTCGACACCACCACAGGTTGCAGATGCAGATCAAACGATAACGCTGATGAGGAGACCTCGTGGGTTGCTGAAAATTGCCGAATCAGCACGGAAACGTAGCGAGTTAGATTGACCTCAGCTTGACTATCGCTTTGTTGCAGCAAATCGTGAACTAAGCTGATGACGCGAATGCGGCTATTGCTGTCGCGCAATTTTTCTAGCGTTTCTGGATGAGTGACGCGTCGCTGCTGCATGTTCAACATGCTGATAATTAGTTGTAGGTTGTTCTTCACGCGATGCTGAATTTCTTGAAGCAGAGCTTCTTTTTCAACCACAGCCTTTTGGAGTTGGATCTCGACCTGTTTGCGATCGCTGATGTCTGCGGCAAAGCCCACAAAAGATTTGGTATTGCCTACATCATCGCTGACTTGTTTCACCTGAGCAAAAATCCAGCGAACTTCTCCATCTGGACGAATGATGCGATACTCTCGTGTGATGCTGTCGCTAGTATGTTGAAATTGCTGGCTGACAGACTGACTGATAATGAGCCGATCGTCAGGGTGAATGGCTTCCATCCAAGAGGATGAGTCCGCATAGAGGCTCTCACAGGTACGTCCCCAAATCGTTTCGTAAGCAGGGCTGACGTAGAGAAACTGTCCGGTCTCGGATCGTACAAAAAATAGCTGACTGATGACTTGAGCAATAGTTTGAAACCGCTTCTCGCTTTCTTGTTGTTCCTGTTCAGCTTGTTTGCGTTCAGTAATATCGGTCTCCACTATGGTGACATTCCAATATTGTCCAGCGTCATTCCATGCAAAAAGCATGTGAGACAAGATCCAGCAGAGGGAGTCATCTTTTCTATAAAACCGATACTCTACACACTGTTCAGCACTGTTGGGGTCTTGCGTTGCGGAGGCGATCGCGGGATCGACAACGTTGTCTAAGTCGTCAGGGTGGATGCGCGATCGCCAGAGGACGTTGCGTCCCTCTCTTTCTACATTGGCGATCAACTCGTCTGCTGTGTAACCAAAGAATTCTGCACATCGGTGAGAAATGAGTTCATACCTGACGGTCTGATCAGGATAAAGGCGTAGCTTGAGAATAACGGCAAGCACTCGATCTAAGATCGTTTGGAGTTCTGTCTGTGAAGCTTCGAGAGACGCTGTTTGTTCTGCGACACGCCGCTCTAGTTCTTGTTCTAGCTGCGATCGCACCGTTGATACAGCAGTCGCTTGAGCCTGCTGTATTGCTTTTCTAGAATTCCGCACAGTGATGTAGGCAAACCCCAGTGCGGCGCTAGTTAACCCTATTAAAAATCCAATGACCAGCATAGAAAAAATTTAGCGCAGGAAGAGAATAATTGTAAATGAATTAAATGAATCAGATCTATAGCGATACTAAATCGCTTGTGAACTCTTCTTATAAATCATTGGAGATTGCTATAGATCTGTACCTACACCCAATATGACTCAACCCGAGCTTATCAAGACAAGATGAAATATAAGTAGTTGTGATGATGAATGATGAAGTTTTCTTAAGCAGAACATCTTAGCCTGCACCGCTCTGTAGTGAAGAGGGAACGATAAAAATGGCTTACCCACAAGCGGTGAAATCCTTGCTTTGTAAGAACGTTAGAGGATGTTTGAGAAGTCGTCAATGCGACTTCAGATCCCCCCTAGCCCCCCTTGAAAAAGGGGGAACCGGAATCAAAGCCCCCCTTGAAAAAGGGGGATTTAGGGGGATCAGTCTTGTTCCAGCGTGTTGTCTAATACCTTTCCAACATCCTCTAAGTCACATAGCGTCTAATTGTTGGCCTGGTTCCCTTTTAGGAATCATTTCGAAAGCAAAGCCCTGCTCTAATCACGGAGTGGGGCTTTGGCTATTTCGACACTCACTAGAACGGTGTCTCAGATCAGTTTTAGATCACAATTGTTTTTATGGAACTATCTTGCTTGCTCTGCGTCGCAGTTGCCCGGTTTTATAGCATTTTGATAGCCTCGATTTGAAGGTCAATAAACTGAATAAATGGAGAGGGCGATCGCCCATTTTTCAGAAAAGTAGAGTGATATTTTCTGATTTAGAAACGGTCAAGACAATCCACCAAAAAGCGTTTTGGACTAGAGAGTCGAGTTTGTTCTGTTTCAAAGAACCTGAGAAATTCATGAACCAATGTTGCAAAAACCGCATTTTATAAAGAAGTGTTGCCGTTTTTTGATCCCGCTGTTAGCGTTGGAAACATGCATAACGTTGTGAATGCAAACTGGATGATTTCACCTGAGGAGGTAAAATCCAATGCTCTCGGTCTCCTATCGCTTTTTGTCGCTGATTTGATCTCTGCTCCAATGAACAGGGATTGAGTCACCCTTGTTCGATGCGGTTATATAGTTGACACAGCAATTCATTCACCGAACTGATGCATCAATTTTGGATCT
>CAKZMO010000585.1 GCA_937128595.1 uncultured cyanobacterium
CCACTCCGGTCGGCACGCTTGAATTGTTTGCCGAAAGCACTGCCACTCAGATCCAGTTCGGCAGAAAATCCCTGTTTGCGAAGCGTGTTAGCAATTTTCACAGCATCAGCCTCCGCGCGATCGCCCCGCGATACCAGGTAGAAATCGGGGCTGGTGTCTAGTTGAGGCTGTTGTTGCTGGAGCAATAGAATCAGGCGCTCCATCCCAATGGCCCAGCCCACTGCTGGAGTGTCAGGGCCACCGAGCTGTTTCACCAACCCGTCATAGCGTCCGCCGCCACAGACGGTTCCCTGGGCTCCCAAGTTGTTGGAGATCACCTCGAAAGCGGTGTGAGTGTAATAGTCTAACCCGCGCACCAGCCTAGGATTGAGGTCGTAGGCAATGCCCAGATCTGTAAGCAAAGCCTGCACGCGATCGAAGTGGTGTTTGGAGTCGTCCCTTAAGTAGTCGAGAATGCTGGGAGCCTCTTGGGCAATTTCCTGGGTGCGCTTGTCTTTGCTATCCAAGATCCGTAGGGGATTGCGGGTGAGGCGCTCTTGCGAGTCGGCATCTAACTCATCCTTGTAGGGCGTGAAATAGTTGATCAGTGCTTCTCGATAGGTCTGGCGATCGCCAAAATCACCTACAGAATTGAGATTCAGGATCAGATCTTTGATCCCCAATTCTTCGAGCAGACCCATCGCGAGGGCGATGACCTCGACATCAGCACGGGGATCGTTGCTCCCAAACACCTCGGCTCCCAGTTGATGAAACTGGCGCTGACGACCCGCCTGGGGTCGCTCATAGCGGAACATTGGCCCGGTGTACCACAGCCGCTGCACGCCACCTTGTGCATAGAGATTGTGTTCTACGAAGGCCCGCACCACTCCAGCGGTGTTTTCTGGCCTCAGAGTGATGGGGCGATCGCCTCGATCAGTAAAGCTATACATCTCTTTGCCGACCACGTCGGTTGCTTCACCGATGCCCCGTTCAAACAGGTCGGTTTGCTCAAAAATCGGGGTGCGAATTTCAAAATAAGCGGCTCGCCCAAACGTCTGGCGGGCGATCGCTTCAATGTACTGCCAGTACCCCACGTCTTCTGGCAGGATGTCGCGTGTTCCTCGAATCGCTTTTACAGTTCCCATTCAGCTATTGTAAGGGGTTGTGAAGCACAGAGAACCCCGACTAAATCCAAATCAATATTAGTGGTCATTATGATTATCCTATGACCTCCAAATCGTGGGTGTCCCCATCAAGCGATAGGATGTGAGATTAAGATACAGTGCCATCAACCGCACCATCCGCAGCGACTTAGAGGTATTCGATTCATGACTGCTGTTACCCAAATGCCCGCTTTCTGCGAAGGGATTCAATATTTTGGTGAAGCCCCAGCAGGGTTTGACGCCTATGGCAAATCTCCGGTGATTGCTGAAGGTCAAATGGCGATCGCCGACTCCACTGATCCTGCAGCAGCCTTTCAAACTCTCCTCTATGCCGATGCTCTCCGCTATCTGATTTTGCAAGTGACGGCTAGTAAGGCGTCGGGACACCCTGGTGGGTTTGCGAGTCAGGCAGAAGCCTATGCCTCCCTGGTGATGCTGGGTCACAAAAACATCATTACTGAAGTGGGACACCATGCCCCCGGCTTCTACAGTGCGATGTTTCTCGATCGCTCGTTAGAAGGGATGGAGATCAATACGGTGCAGCAGTTGCGCGATCGCTTCCGCGAGCTGCATGGGCTATTGGGACATTTGTCGGGATTCATTCCTGGAATTTTGGCTCCGGCTGGTCCCTTGGGACAAGGACAGCACTTTGCCATGTCGGCAGCCATGCTCAATCGCGATACCCTCTTTCCCTTTACCGTGGGCGATGGTGGAATAGGCGAACCCTATGTCATGAGTGCCTTTGCTCACTTTCACACTGCCTTCCCCCAGGTCACAAATTTTCTGCCTGTCTTGGTGTGGAATGGCTTTTCCCAAGAGCACCACAGCATGGTGTCACTGATGACCAATGAGCAAATGATTGCTTACTGGAAGGGCAATGGCTTTGATGAAGTCGTGCTGGTTGATGCAAAGGACTACGACGACAAGGGGCAACCCGGAGCTTATGTTGATAGCACTGAGTTCTCATCCGAAAAACGCCTAGAGTTTACCCAGGCTGTTTTGGGGGCAGTCGATTGTGCGAGTCAGTCTGCCTTGGGTGGACACCTGACGGTGTTCATCATCAAGCAGCTCAAGGGAGCAGGGGTTCATGCGCGAGGCTCCAAGTCTCACAACCTCTACGGCTTTCATACCTTAGACAATCCTGATATTATCTCCGCTCTCAAGGCACGGTCTCTCCCCATCGAAGCGTGGGAACTGGTGCGACAAAACTGTGAGCGAGCAGGGGGCGGCCCCGCTGGAAAAGTCGCGGTCACCGAATCAGAACGCCAACTCCCGGATCTAGGAACTCTTGCTCTAGAGGAGTATGAAGTGGGGGGCGATCGCAAAGTCTCTACCACAGCGATGGGAGCCATCGTGGCTCACGTCGGCCAAAAAGATCCTAGCTTCGTCGTCACCAATGCAGACGGCAATGAAGCGTCCGGCATTAAGAACATCAACGATGCCCTCAAGATCGTTCACCCAACAGTGGATGAACTCTACAATCAGTCTCCCGATGGTCAGGTCTATGAGCCGCTGAGCGAAGATGCTTGTTCCGGCTTGGCAGCGGGCATGGCGTTGATGGGCGGACGGACGCTCTGGTGTTCCTACGAGTCTTTTGCCATCAACGGTTTACCGATTTGGCAGACGGTGACTCAAGCCATG
>CAKZMO010000586.1 GCA_937128595.1 uncultured cyanobacterium
TCAATGACATCGTCATCAGCGGCGATACAGTCGGGCGTATGGTACAGTTGGAGACCTTCATTGATGAGGACTGGACCACCACTTACCGCGCTGATGCCCTGGTGATCGCTTCCGCGACAGGCTCTACGGCGTATGCGCTGGCCTGTGGTGGGCCGATACTGCCGCCGGAATTGATCAACATTTTGATTGTGCCAGCCGCGCCGCATCTGAGCATGTCTCGCCCGATTGTGCTGGCTGATGGGTCGATAGTGGATGTGGTCATCAGCGGCAAAACACGCGGTACGATTGTGTTCAGCGCGGATGGCGCAGAGGTTTGCGAGTTACAAGGGTTGGATCAAATCCGGGTGCAGGTCAGTGACCTGGTCAGCCGATTTGTACGCCTGCGTGGACGCAACTATTTCTACCGCTCCATTCTGGATCGGCTGGAGCCGCGTGTGCAGCGCACCAAACCGGAAGAGCGGATTCAATCGCTGGCCGGGCAACGTCTGCAAAAGCGTAGCAGCGCAACGGATTAAACCATGTAGTAGGGACAGCCTTCTGGCTGTCCTACATGGTGGATGGCTGAATGCTGTGTGATTCTCACGCCAAGGTCATCAATCACCATTGATTGATAACAAAATCACAACACATTGCCGTTACAATGCTTCTATACAATTGTGAATTGGCGTATAGGACGATCCAATAATGACAGACACACCAGGGGTTGATACCATAAACGATGAGGATGAAATCCATTATTGTGAGGTACACCCGGATAAAGAAACCGCGCTGCGCTGCAATAAATGTGACCGCTACATGTGCGGCCAATGCGCGGTGAGCACACCCGTCGGCTATCGCTGTAAGCAGTGTGTGCGCCAAGTGGAAGATACCTTCTTCACCGGCACACAGAACGACTATCTGGTCGCGTTTGCGGTGGTCACCGGGTTGAGTGCTTTAGCATCGGCGATTGTTAGTTTCCTGGGGTTCTTCTTGATCCTCACGATATTGATCGCATTTGTGGCGGCAGGGGGTATTGCGGAAGCTGCCTTCCGTGCCATTAATCGCCGCCGTGGACGCTATACAGGGCAAGCGGGTGCTGCTGGGGCGGTTGTGGGTGGCATTCTCGGCGGGGCCATCCACGCCTATATTGACTACCCCGAAGAATTAGGACAGGCGGTAGATCAAGCGCGGGCGATGGGCATCGAAGTGCCCAGCGAATTTACGCAGATGGGCTACGTTTTCGACAATACATTGACCTTACCCGTGATCCTGTTCACTGGCATTACGGCTTATTTGGTCTATACACGGATGAAATCATAGGACATGCTTGAAGAACTCCGAATTAAAAATTTCGCGATTATTGACCGGCTCGAACTCAACTTAACGGACGGGCTGAACGTCATCACCGGGGAGACCGGTGCCGGTAAATCCATCATTGTAGATGCGGTTGAGCTGCTATTGGGCGGCAAACCGGATGCCTCTTTGATTCGTAGCGGCGCGGATAAAGCCGTGATCGAAGGGGTTTTTGCCCTGGATAATGCGGCTGGTGACAGTGTGCGCCAGGTGCTCACCCGTGAGGAGTTGGCCGATACCAACGAGATGCACTTTGTGGTGCTCACGCGGGAGGTCCGCAAGACGGGCCGTTCTATGGCACGCGTCAACGGGGTGACGGTGAACCAGGATGTGCTGCGCGAAATCGGTGATACCCTGGTGGACATCCACGGGCAGAGCGAGCACATGTCCCTGTTTAACCCACCCCATCACCTGGATTTGCTGGACCGCTATGCTGATCTGATGGAAATCCGTGAGGCGTTACGGACTACCGTCGGCAAGCTGCATGATGTGCGGCGCGAAATGCGGAGTTTGCAGAGTGATAAGGACGAATTACAACGCCGGGCAGACCGGCTGCGGCGCGAGGTCGAGGAGATTGAGGTAGCGCAGCTAGAACCCGGCGAAGATGATGAGATCAAAGCCGAACTTAAACGGCTGAGCAACAGCGAACAACTGGCAACCCTTGCCGGGGAAGTCACCGCCATCCTCAGTGGTGGCGAGGCCGCCGACGAGCAAGAAAGCGCGGTTGATCAGATGATGCGGGTGAGTACCATGCTGGTCAAGCTGGCCGCCATCGACACGGACCTGGGCGAATTGGCGGAGATGGCCGACGGCCTGGCCGCGCAAACACAAGAACTGGCCCTGGAGATGGCGGGCTATGGCGATGAGGTCGAATATGACCCGGATCGCATCAACGAGTTGGAAGAACGCCTGGAACTGATCAACATGCTGCGCCGCCGCTATGGGGTGACGATTGAACTCGTCATCGAATATGGGGAAAAAGCCCGCGCCGAACTTGACGGCATCGACCACAGCGAAGAACGCCTGCAAGAACTGGCCGTCAAA
>CAKZMO010000587.1 GCA_937128595.1 uncultured cyanobacterium
GTTTGGGCGATCGCCTCTGCTTCTGCTGTCACCTGCATTGTTCTAGGTTCGGGAATGATTTGCCCTTCAGCTTGCCAAGCTTCTAAATACATTTCAATCACTTCTTCCCTATTACGAAGTGACACGTTATCTTTATCGTTCTCTCAGCTCATCAAGTGACAAGAGAATAGAGTTCGCCCAGGCTCTTGAGATAGTTTTCCATGCTAAATTTTTGAGCCTGTTCAAGCCCCTTCTGGCTCAGGGTTTGGCGCAGCTCTGCATCAGACAACAGCTTGCTCAACTGCTCGCGAATACTCTGAACATCGTAGGGGTCGGCATAGAGCACCGCATCGCCGCCCAGCTCTGGCAACGACGAGGTATTGGAAGTCAGCACCGGACAGCCAAAGCTCATGGCCTCTAGCACGGGCAACCCTGCCCCTTCGTAGAGCGAGGGGAAGGTAAAACAGGTGGCTCCTGAGAACAGGTAGCGCAGGTCGTTGCTGGACACATATTGGAGCAGTTGCACATTGCACTTGTCCTTTCCGGCTCCATCGACCACGTGACCCACTTCCTCTGACCAGAGCCAGCCCAGCTTGCCGACGATGACCAAGGGAATATCGGTATCGAGTCCCAGATAGGCATCGATCAAGCGACCGACGTTTTTCTTCGGCTCGATCGCCCCCACAAACAGGATGTAGTTCTTGTAGTCCAGGCCGTACTTTCGCAAGAACCGCTGCACCGTCGCTTCATCGTCGTCCATCTGGCGCAGGGCGATGGGCTGATAGGTGACTTTCACCTTGTCGGGATCGACATCATACAGCTCTAGAATGTCGCGACGAGAGTTTTCAGAAACGGTGGCGATCGCCGCTGATTCCTTGAGGCTGCGGCGCACCAGTTCATAGTGAAACGGCTTCTTGTCGAGGGTGGTGTAGGGCAGTCGTAGGGGAATCAGGTCATGAATCGTGGTAATTTTTTTGGCACCCTTCACCTGCACAGGCAAGGGATAGGTGGAGTGGAACACGTCGATTTTATCAGCGCTGGAACCCGATTGACTCAGATCGATATAGGTTTCCTGGCTCAGGTATTTAAATAGAGTGTTGGCCTGCTTGTAGCAGTTCCGCAGGTTGTAAATATCAACCTTGTCGATTACATCTGCAAGGGAACTGACGAAACTTCCCTGCACAGGCTTTTTGACGACGCGATCGCTGTTGGGTAAGTGCTGAGCCTTGTAGGGGCGTTTTGCCGCCGCTTTGTAGAGAATTTTGGAAAGGTCACGATATTTGCGCAAGCGCCCCACCGAGCCTGCGTAAGAATCTTCAGGCTCGGTGTCAAAAAACAAAACTTCGTCGAGCAGTGGATCGCGAGTCTGGTTCACATCTCGACTAAACAAGACACTGACATCTGCACCCAACTTATCGAGCGCTTGCACCAGGCTGACGCCATAGGTTTTGATGCCAGTCCCTTTTGCTAATTCTAGGTTGAACCCGTCAACCAAAACATTCATCCCCGACAAATTCCTGCCTGACAAATTCATGGTTGATGCTCTTTCGCTCCTGATAGTGATCAATCATCCCGGCATGTTCTAGTCGCTGCTGCACTCATCATCCACCCGAGCGATCGCCCGTCGAACTCATGGGCTGCACGGATGACGGACCTGAGTCGGTGTCTGCGGCTTCCTGACCAAAGGTGTCCATGAGAGACACTGCACCAGAGCCTCTTATCTCCCAAGTGGCTGGCATGTAAACCATACCGGGTGATCTTGCAGGTCGCACCCCAAGGGCAGCATTGCGCTTCACAGACAGCCGCACCAGATCCGAGGCTTTGAATCCGCCGCTCCCCTTCACTTCATCAGCATCAGCGACCGTCACGGAAACGCGATACTTTCCCTCTCTTAGCTGAACTTCGGGGATGCGGCAGTCGATGGTCATTTCTCCGTCCGATGGCATCGGCATTTCCGGTGAGAAGTAATATTCAAATCCCACAATGGTGATTTCATCACCCAGCGTCATCAACTGCACCACAACTTTGAGCTGAGCAAGAGGTTGTTCAGAAGTAAACGAAACTCGCACAGTCAGTGCATCTAGAGTTTTGATTTGCTCCGTTTCAGCATGGTCGTCATCTAAAAGCTCAATATTTTGGATTTCGATGGGTTCAGTCTCCTCCTCGTACGCTTCGTCGTAGGAGTCTGAATCGAAATCCATTCCTTCCTGATGGTCTTCTGGCGATCGCTTGGCGGCATTGATGAATTGCCTCCGTCGTTTTCGGGCTCCGCGACCGTCAAAGGAGTCTGGCTGAGCATAGTACTCTTCACAGACTTCTGCTGCTGTCCCCACTCGCTTCACCACACCCTTGTGCAACAGCATGGCTCGATTACATAGCCGCTCTACTTTGGGCACGAGATGGGAAACAAAAACAATCGTTGCCCCTGAATTGACAATTTCTTCCATCCGCTGGAAGCATCGTTCCTTAAATTTCCAGTCGCCCGTTGCCATCACTTCGTCAAGCAGCAGCACATCAGGCACAACGAGGTTTGTCGCAATGGAAAAGCCAAGCCGCCCTTTCATTCCCGAGCTGTAGTTCTTGACAGGCGCATCTATAAACTCGCCCAAATCTGCAAAGGCAAGAATGTCTTCAAGCTTGTCTTGCACCTCAACCCGAGGAATTCCTAGGATTGCGGCGTTGATATAAATGTTTTCTCGCCCAGACAAAAGGGGCTGAAATCCTTGACCTAACGTGATCAAAGCACCAACCTGACCCCGAATCATAACGCGGCCTGTCGTGGGCTTAAGTAAACCTTGCAAAATCTTCAGCAGAGTCGTTTTGCCCGAACCGTTGACTCCGACAATGCCGAATGATTCACCCCGCTTGAGCTCGAAGTTGACATCTTGAAGCGCCCAAAACTCTTGGCGACGCAGCTCTGAACTGGGCTCTTGGTGGAGCAGAACTTCACTGGCTACATCCTGCAAGCCATAGCGAAGCGATCGCCGCAGTTCTTTGCAGAACTTTTTGGAGACCCCTTCTACCTTGACTAAGAAATCGTCAGAGGACATTCACCTTCACCCTTAACGTTCAACCAGGATTGGAATTGCAACCCGATAAAAGACCCATCCTACAAGCAGAAGTACGATGGCGATCGCCGACATGATCCAAAACCCCGTTGGGTTGCTTGCCGTTCCTTCCAGGGATAAGTCCAGAGCCGTAGTCAGCAACGGCGTCACTGGATTGAGATCGACTAGCAGCGAATAGGGCCATTGTTCTGGAGGCGTATAAATCACGGGCGTTAGGAAGAACCAGAAGCGCGTGATAAACGGCAGCGCAGACGACACATCCGTGTAGAGACTGCCTAAAGGAACCAAAAACAGCCCAATGCCGATTCCCAAACACATTAGCATCGCCATTGCGCCAACGCCTAGAAAGACTCCCCAGCTTATAGACACCTTGAACAATGCGAAGACAACCATCAGCACCCCAAACTGGATCCCGAGGTCAAACAGCAACTCAGCAATGGAGGCTAAGAGCAGCCCTTCCACAGGGACTCGAATCGTTCTCAATAGCTGAATGCCTGAACGCATCGCTTTGAGGGGCAATTCTAAACTATTGGCAAACAACTGCCACAACACCGTGCCAAACATGACATAGAGAGGATAAGGGATGCCCGTTTCCTCAACGGAGATCACTCCGCTGCGGCGCAGCACCGTTGATGTTAACGCCACCAAAACCGGAGGAATCAGTGCCCAAAATGGCCCTAGCGCCGATTGACGATAACGAGAACTGATTTGGCGATAGAAAAACTGCCAGGCTAGTTCACGAGAAGACAGCAAGTCGGTCGTCATTTCGTCGAAGAGCGCAAGAGGACGACGCAAACGACTCTCAGGCGTATATATCTTGACAGGCAAGTCGGCCTTAACGTTCCTGGCTTGCAAGGGCTGCCTCCTCAAATCCTTGTGGTAGGTGTTGATAATACTTCATATTGGCGGAGATCAGAACCCTATCAGACTGTGGAAAAAACTGACCGTTCAAGGTCACCTATCATTGAAAGTCATGCGTTAATGAATAGTCGAGTGCCAGATAGTAGCCCACAGTAGGAGCAGATCATGGGGAATGGCCTAGAGCGAATGGCGATCGCCCACGAGTGGCTAGACAAGCACGCAGGCTCAGAACGAGTGGTTGAGCAGATGTTGCAGGTCTATCCCCAAGCAAATGTGTTTAGCCTAGTGGACTTTTTGGCAGATGACCTACGCGACTTCATTCAGCACAAGCCTGTAACAACGTCGTTCATTCAACATTTACCACTGGCTCGCAAGCATTTCCGCCAATACCTGCCCCTCATGCCCCTGGCGATCGAACAATTCGACCTGAACGACTACGATGTTGTGATTTCCAGCAACCATGCCGTTGCTAAAGGCGTACTCACCCGTGCCGACCAGCTTCATATCAGCTATATTCACACACCCGTTCGCTACGCCTGGGACTTGCAGCAACAGTATCTCAGCGGCGCAGGGCTGAGAACAGGGGTGAAGGGAGCGATCGCCCGCGTCATGCTGCACTACCTGCGGCTGTGGGATGTTGCCACCGCCAATCGAGTCGATGCATTTCTAGCCAACTCTCACTACGTCGCTCGCCGCATCAGAAAAACCTATCGTCGCGAGGCTCAGGTGATTTATCCTCCCGTCAGTGTTGATCGGTTTCAGCCCCAGCGTCAGCGCGATGACTTTTATTTTGTCCTATCCCGCTTTGTACCCTACAAGCGAGTCGATCTAATTGTTGAAGCCTTTGCTCAGCTTCGCTATCCCGTGATTATCGTGGGTAAGGGGCCGGATGAATCCCGATTGAGAAGCCTTGCCACGCCTAACGTGACGCTGCTACCGCCTCAATCGGATGCGGTCATTGCAGACTATATGAACCGCTGTAAAGCATTTGTCTACGCTGCCGATGAAGATTTTGGTATTGCAGCCGTAGAAGCTCAAGCCGCAGGAGCACCTGTCATTGCTTATGGCAAAGGAGGTATCACTGAAACCGTTATTCCAGGCAAAACAGGACTCTTGTTTCCTCACCAAACTTTGGATAGTCTCATCGGTGCAATCAAGGCATTTGAGGCGCAACCCGACCCATTTGATATTGAGGTTCTCAGACAACAGGCCGAGAGATTTTCTCCTGAGCGTTTTCAGCGAGAATTCGCCAAATTCGTGGAAACAACCTGGACAAAGTTTTGTGACGAGAATGGCATACAGTATTAAGCAGTATTACTACTCTTCCCTTTGGGATACTATTTATTCGTCTTTCACTGAAGATGTTGCCCATGCTCTGTAGTCGTAGTAGATGATGACGTAAACGGATGCAGCTAAATCGAGCGCTCAAACCTGCCCTTTCTGCTTTGACGGTCTCGACCCGCTCGTGGCCTACGATCATCTGCATGATCGGAGCCGATTTGCTGGGGTTGGCGATCGCCGGACTACTCGCATCGCATCTGGGCCTGTGGGTAGACGGAGATTTAAATGCTTCGGCTGAACTGTACTGGCAGTTTTGGCCGCTGTTAGGACTATTTGTCATCGCCTATGCGACGGTAGGACTTTATCCTGGGGTGGCTGTTAGCCCAGTTGACGAGCTGCGTTGGATCAGCGTCGCCACAACGCTGATTTATCTAGTGCTAGGTTCAGCTATCTTCTTGTTTCAGGAAGCCACGCTTTTCTCCCGGAGCGTGTTTTTGATTGCGTGGCTTCTCTCGCTGCTGTTGGTGCATGCCAGCCGTCTCGTTTGTCGGTTTTTGTTTGCGCCCCATCCTTGGTGGGGGTATCCAGTCATTATCTTGGGTGCTGGCAATACAGGAGAGATGGTGATTCGCACGTTGCAGCGACGCCCTCGAATTGGTCTCAAGCCAGTGCTGGTGCTTGATGACGACCCCAAAAAGCGGGGTAGTTTACATGGCGTTCCCGTCGTTGGAGGCTTGGGGATGGCTCCTCGCTTAGCCCGTCTCCGCCGTATTCCCTACGCTATTGTGGCCATGCCAGGAGTGCCGCGATCGCGCTTGCTCGACCTTTTAGAGCGCTACGGTCAAACCTTCGCCCATCTGCTCATCATTCCTGATTTGTTTGGATTCGCTAGTCTTTGGGTTGCGGCTAAAGATCTGGGCGGAATTTTGGGACTAGAGGTGCGTCAGCAACTCCTCTTGCCAGGGCCTCGATTTGCTAAGTTCATGATTGACTTGCTTTGCACATTGATTGGCGGAACGCTGCTGCTGCCTGTTCTCATCATCACGGCGCTCCTGATTCGTATCGACTCCCCTGGCCCTGTTTTCTATCGACAGGTGCGGATTGGTCAGGGCGGACGCCGATTTAAAGCCTGGAAATTTCGCTCGATGGTGCAGAATGCAGATCAGGTTTTAGAAGACTACCTGCGCCTTCACCCAGAACTGCGCGAAGGATGGGATCAAGATCACAAGCTCAAGAATGACCCTCGGGTGACTCGAATAGGCCGACTGATGCGACGCACCAGCTTAGACGAACTGCCACAACTTTGGAATATTTTGCGAGGAGAGATGAGTCTCGTAGGGCCGCGTCCCATTGTGGATGAAGAAATCTGGCGTTACGGCGACAAGCTCGCTCTCTACAGCAAAGTGACACCCGGACTGACGGGCATGTGGCAAGTGTCAGGCCGCAACGACATTTCTTACGAAGAACGAGTCAACCTAGATACCTACTATGTTCGCAACTGGTCAGTTTGGCTCGACATCTATATTTTGCTGCGCACTATTTGGGTGGTGATTGTCGGTGAGGGCGCTTATTAGGATTCCGCAGGGCAATCTCAAAGGAGCGGGGCTTGCTCCGTTCAATGCTCCCCTATTTCTCATCAGTCTGGCGCTGCTTCCCTACCTGTTCTACGTCAGCATGGTGGGCATTTTGGTGGTGCTGATCAACTTGATTCGTGCCTTCAGAAAACCCTGCCTTGATGTCCTGACGGCGGGCTGTTTGGTGGCTACGAGCGGGCTGATGATTATCAGCGCTGGGCGATCGCCCTATCCAGGAGAAGCTTTTCTTCAGCTCTCTAACTTCTTGCCCTACATGCTGATGTTTGCTTATCTGCCGGGATTATTTCGTAAGGCAGCGTTGTTTGAACGGCTGGCGATCGCCCTTGTTTTCACGGCCATTCCCATCAATTTAATTGCGGTCGGCGAATATCTGCTCAAATCACCGCGATTGCCGGAGTCGTGGCGGGCAATAAGTTGGGTTGATGCGATTTACTCGGCTCCCCACGCCGGACGCGCGATGGTCATGTTCGATCATCCCAATGTCATGGCGAGCTACCTGGTCATTGTGTTGGGATTGGGGCTAGGGATGATTGCCCTCCAGCGCATTCGCCCCCTTGCGGTTTCGGTTAGTCCCAAACTGCTCATGGGTATGACTTTGCTAAACCTGGTTGGCATCTTTTGCACCGGGTCGCGCAATGGTTTGGCGATCGCCCTCACCCAGATATTCGTCTTCGTGTTAGTCGCTCGATTGAGCCGTCGGATGATTGTGATTCTTGCTGGGGTTGTGGGGGCGATCGCTCTGGGAACCGTCACCTTTGGCCTCGGAGTCCGGCAGATCTCAATTTTGAATGTCACCGACGATCCCCGTGTAGGACTGTGGAAAATCGCCCTCGATCTGATTCAGCAGCGTCCCTGGCTGGGCTGGGGGTTGGGCAGCTTCAAGTTTCTCTATCCACCTCGCCTCATCGACCCGGAGTACCAGAATGTGTTTCATCCCCACAATATCTGGCTGCTGCTCGGAGCTGAAGCAGGGCTATTGGTGATGCTCAGCATGACTCTGATGGTGGCGTTTGTCTGTTATCGAGCCGTGCGTTATGGATTCTTTCAACGATCCAGCTCATCTGAATCGCAGCCGTCTCAGGTGCAGGAGGAGAGGGCGATCGCCACCGCTTACTTACTCGCGTTCTGGGGATGCATTGGATTCGCACTCTTCGACATCACCTTCTACGATGTCCGCACCAACGCCCTCAACTGGACAATTCTCGCCGCTCTCTACACCGCATCATATTTTTCTCAAGAGCAAAAGCAAAAACCCTGATTCTCCTGTAGAATGCCTCAGCGCTAATGTAACGCATCAGCTCCTTACTGAATCTTTGGCGTTTTATGAAAACTGCTCCAGCAAGCTTTTAGCGAGTTGGGGGGAAATGCGGAAGTTTGTTTCCTGTAGAAGCTGATTCAGTACGCTCGGGAAATCGATCCAATTTCGCCTCGCGGCTTCGCCTAAAATCCCTAACATCCCAATAATCTCTAAACCAAGACTTTGAGCAATATTTCGCGCATCTAGATCATCTACGATCAGCAGATTGGCGCGAAGGAAACGAGCTAAAACAATAGCAGCTTGTTCCCCAGATTGAAGACGTGACAATCGAGTGTAGTCTCCTTCAGGAACGGGGGTAATTTCTAGCCAATCGGGAGGCGCGGAAATCCAGTTTCGCAGAGTAGCCGGAGCGCCATCTGCTTGCATTTCAGCTTGAACAACATCGGGAATGATTATGGTCTGGTAGAGACGCGGTAGTAAGTCAATCTGGTCAATCAGCAACAAGTAAAGAATAGGCGAAGTATCAGAAACGACGGTCACAGTGGTTTATTGCTGTTGTTGAATCCGTTGGGAAGTTTGAATATCCTGGTTGAAATCGGAGGTTGTGTAATGCAAATAGGCTTGATGCTGTTTGAGAAAAGCATCAACTTCAAAACGATTGAGATCAAGAATACGGCCAACTTCTGCGCTCGTTAGCCGTCTTTCTTTGTAAGCATTGACAACAAGCGTTTCGAGGATGTGCTGAGAGAGGTTTGCTAAATCTGGCTCAAGCCGTTGGATGTATTCATCGGGTAAATCAATAGTGATTTGCATAATCAAGACTCCACAGCTAGCGAGTTCTTCGAATAATACAGAACCGGATGCTGATTCATTTCTAGGGTAAAACTAAAAGTATCAACTTGCCGATGAGCGTCTATGTCGCCCCAGCCTCCCAACTACACGCCGACGAATCTTGATAAGGTTTTCGAGCTGCTTGACAACAAGTTAGTCACGCTGGGAGTTCCCGGAGCGTTGACCTTCGTGGGCATTACAAAAGTTCGCGAGAACCAAGTTACAGATGCGGCCTGGTGCTTTGTGGGAGCTGCTGCGGTCTGGGTCGTGATCAAGGCAGGTAAGGCGCTGTCGCCCAAACTTGATGATCTATTCAATGGGATCATTGCGGCTGTGGAACAATCGCTATCCACCGTGCGCTCTGATTTCGAGGGGCAATACCTGAAGCGGCAGGCGCAGCTCTACGAAGAACTCAATGTCGAGGGCTATAACCCCGATCGCACGACGATTCCGTTATTAGAAGACGTGTTTGTGCCGCTAGATTTGAGCGGAGCCATTAGCAGCGGTGCGTTTGGCGCATTTGATGAGAAGCTACATCGAGAACTGCTGTCTGACCATCTCCACATCTGGAAACTGCTGAGGCGATCGCGCCACGACCGCGCTGAAAACCAAATGTAAATGTAATGTAGATAATGTCTGTCTCTAGAACGAGGGCGTCGCTTCAAATAATTCGATAGGCTCTACGGAATGCATTCAAAGCACCTAAGAAAGCATTCAAAGAATCGTTGTAGATTGCGATTTACTGTCTATCAAATTATCACCAGGAGTATGTTCATGACGAGTTTATTTAACTTACGTTCAAAGCGACTAGCAATCGGCTTTGTCGGTTTAGGTGCTGCTGTTGCACTCTCTGCTTGTGGGTCGCCAACAGATACAGCGACGGAACCCGTTGAGGAGGAAACGACTACAGCGGAAACAGATATGGCAGAATCAGAAGGTTCCATGTCTGAAGAGATGGGCGATACGGTCGTGAGTGTGGCCTCTAGCGACGAATCCTTTAGCACCTTGGTGCAAGCCATTGAAGCGGCGGGGCTGACTGAGACGTTAGCGGCAGAAGGCCCATACACCGTTTTTGCGCCTACGAATGAAGCGTTTGAAGCTTTACCCGAAGGGTCGCTTGATCAATTGCTAATGCCTGAAAATCAGGATCTGTTGACCCAAGTCTTGACTTACCACGTCGTTCCTGCAGAAGTCGCCTCTGCTGACATTACAGCAGGCCCTGTCGAGACAGTTGCAGGCTCTGAGATTAACCTCGCCATCGACGAAGCCACTGAAGGTGTCATGGTCAACGAGGCGATGGTTGTAACGCCTGATGTGCAAGCGAGTAATGGCGTGATTCACGCGATCGACCAAGTTCTTTTGCCCCCTGATGCGTCCTTCTAGAATCAGGTGTGGAAATTCAGGGACGGTCTAAAAATATCGTTTAGGACTGTCTAAAAATATCGTTTAGGTTAGATTCGGACATAGATGCCACTAGCTTCCTCGTCGTCAAAGCACTACGATTGTGTTCAGCAATGATGCAATTAGGGATTTAGCAAACGGGGAAGCTAGCTGCGTATAAGTTGGATGGCTCTCTAACAATTTGATATCTCTACTCAACTTGCTCTCTCGCCCAATCCCGAATGGTTCTCCTCAATACCAACCGCCCTTCTAAGCGATGGGCTTCAAGCAGCCGGGGCAATTCGCGAATTTTAAGCATCGGGAAAACATCACTACCCTCCGTTTCTACATAGCCATTTTCCTGAAGCTGGTAAATCTTCAGCACACCCTCTTCGTAGCACCACAGCTCAGGAATGCCCAGTCGCTGGTAAATCGGCAATCGGTCGAGGGATTTACTCGTCAGGTCGATTTCGAGGGCAAGGTCAGGCGGCGGATCAACATTGAGGTCAAACTCTAGCTTGCCGCGCACAAGAGCCTCATTTTGAAAATAAAAGCAATTGTCAGGTTCTAGCCCTGCTTGTTTCATCTGACGCCGCCAGGTCGTCGAACCATAGCTTTCATAGTCTTGCTCTAAGACTTCAGCAATATCTTTCACCGCATCACCGATGGTTTCTTTGAAATATTCGTGTTCGGGTAGCGGAGTCATAATTTCCAGCATTCCATCACAGTAGGCAATACGAGCAGAGCGGCGATCGCCCAAATCGCGCAAAATGTTTTCAAACTGTGCCCAGCTCACATCGTGCAGCAAGACTCGATCGGCTCGTTGTGACGTAGATAGAGTCATGACGACAGAACCTCTTGACGTGCCCTTTATTTAAATTGTAAGGCGATCGCCAGTGGTAAACCCGGCAGGCGATCGCCCCCATTGAAGAAATCGCCAAAACCAAGTACAACGTAAGATAGCCTGTTTTAGTACAAAAGCTTCATTGGGCTGAAAGAGAGTCAAGCGCTGAACTGAAAGATTGGAACTGCAAGATTGAAGGAGCAAGGCCATGCGCCTCGGTAAAGTGGTCAAGTCCAATTCTCACTGCGACTACGTGGTTGAACTCGACGATAAATATTCTGTCGATAGCCCTCCAGAGGCTGATGATTATGGTTTTGGCAGCTTTCTCAAGCTAGAAGATGAGGGCGATCGCCACTGGGCTGTGGGCATTGTCTACAACACCCAGCTTTCCAATCCGATGTTTCTCAACAATGGCCCCCGTCTTTCCAGCGAACCCGACCCCCTATTCACGCCTGATTTAATCAGTGAGACTCGGACCCTACTCGGTGTCGTTCTTGTCGGAACGATCAAAGAAAAAGAACGCACGACTTATGGACTCCAGGGCATTCCTAAAGTCGTCGTTCCGGTCAACACCCCTGCTTGTCTCATGAGCGAAGACGAAGTCCATCAGTTTCACCTCAACGCCGATCAGCGTCCTCAGTTCACCTACTACAGCCACTTGCTTCGATGTGGAGGCCATTTTGCAGCAGATCTGCTCCAGCAAATCTTGACCGACCTCATCGATCGAGCCACACTCACCGGATCTGATCAGCGAGCCTTGGAACTATTAAGAAAGGAACTGTGCTGGAAATCGACTATGGGCGCGATGCGGTAATTTTTCCTAATCTAGCTCAAAAAAAAACCGACCCTCTTCCGCGCAGAAGAGTATCGGTCAGTCGTGTGTTCCCTGTTGATGACTCGGCTAGAGTTGAGTCAATTACAGTATGCTTACTCCAACGCTTAACTGACAGGATGTAGATCAACCCCAGGAGTGATCTTTATCACCGTGCCTTACGGGCTTGTGTGCATACTTGTATCAAAAAATGACGAGCGATCGCCAATATATCAATGTTAATACGGATGCTGAAGGTCGCACTGCCGTTTTTTGAACAATGACATCTGCGATCGCTCGATTTTGACTCGTCTGCTTCTCTATTCCTCCAACTTGTAAACCATAACGCTGAGAGGCGGCAAGGTAAGGCTCAGAGCGTAGGGCCAGTCAGAGTTTTCCCAGTTGTGGCTCTCTTTTCCGCCGTTGTTACCAACGTCGCTGCCGCCATAGCTCGCGCGATCGCTATTCAGTAATTCTCGGTAGTACCCAGGCTTTGGAACACCAATCCAATAATCGTGGTGAACAGCGGGAGTGAAGTTACACACCGTCACAACAAAATCATTGGAATGCTTGTCTTTGCGGATGAAGGAGACCACGCTGTTTTCAGCATCACTACAGCTAATCCACTCAAATCCGTTGTCGGAAAAATCGTCTGTGTAGAGAGCAGGCTCACTCTTATAGAGTTGGTGGAGATCACTGACAAAATGCTTCAGTTTGTGGTGAGGCTCGTGATCTAGAAGATTCCAGTTGAGATCGTCATTGACGTTCCACTCATTAGACTGACCAAACTCCATCCCCATAAACAGCGTCTTTTTGCCAGGGTGAGTGAACATGTAGCCGTAGAGCGCTCTTAAATTAGCAAATTTTTGCCAATCGTCACCCGGCATCTTTTGCAAGAGGTTGCTCTTTCCATGCACCACCTCATCATGGGACAGTGCCAACACAAAGTTTTCGCTAAAGGCATACCAAATAGAGAAGGTGATGCTGTTTTGGTGATACTTGCGGTGAATCGGATCAGTGCTGAAATAGTTCAGCATGTCGTGCATCCAGCCCATATTCCACTTGAAGTTGAACCCTAGACCGCCGATGTAGGTCGGACGCGATACATTAGGCCAGGAGGTCGATTCTTCGGCAATCGACAACACACCAGGATAGTACCCAAACAGCACGTAGTTGAGGTGGCGCAGAAAATCAACGGCTTCTATGTTTTCGTGTCCGCCAAATCGATTAGGCACCCACTCGCCATCTTTGCGGTCGTAGTCGAGATACAGCATTGAAGCAACCGCATCGACTCGAATCCCATCAATGTGATACTTATCAAACCAAAAGAGCGCGTTAGAAATGAGGAAGTTTTTGACCTCATGGCGTGAATAGTTGAAGACGAGAGTCCCCCAACCCTTGTGCTCGCCCTTGCGCGGATCCGCATGTTCATACAGGTTGGAACCGTCGAAACGGGCCAGTCCGTGGCTATCTTTAGGAAAGTGACCCGGAACCCAGTCTACGATGATGCCTAGCCCTGCTGCGTGGCACCGATCTACAAAGTACATAAAGTCTTGGGGAGAGCCAAAGCGAGAGGTGGGCGCAAAGTGTCCCGCAACCTGATATCCCCATGAACCATCAAACGGATGCTCAGAAACAGGCAGCACTTCAATATGGGTATAGCCCATTTGCTTGACGTAGGGAATTAGCTTCTCAGCCAATTCTCGATAGCTGAGAAATCGGGTGTTGTGCTTCTCACCGATGGGAGCAACTTTTCCTTCGGCGGGCGGGTTGTCAAAACTGTCATGCAGCCACGACCCCAAGTGCATTTCATAAACCGAAATCGGTTCTTCTTGAGGATCGGTGTTGCGTCGATTTTCTAGCCATGCAGCGTCTTGCCATTCATACGATAGATCAGTGATCACAGAGGCTGTCTTGGGTCTAATCTCTTGCTGAAATCCATACGGATCAGACTTGAGAAAAATATGACCCTCGACGTTCTTGATCTCATACTTGTAGATTTCGCCTACCTCAAGCTCAGGGATGAACAGATCCCAAATGCCGCCTCCGATCGCCCGCATTTGGTGCTTACGCCCGTCCCAGTTGTTGAAATTGCCTACGACAGAGACGTTAAAGGCGTTGGGAGCCCATACCGCAAAATAAATGCCACTAATTCCGCCTGTCTCAATAAGATGAGCTCCCATCTTTTCATAGATGCGGTGATGATTGCCCTCACCGAAAAGATGAATGTCAAAATCGCTGATGAGGGGAGATTTGAACGCATAGGGATCATACATTACCCGTTCGCGATCGCCTTCTCTTACTCTAATCTGATAGTTCTGTAGCTCAGCAACATCCAAGGTGCATTCGAAAAAGTGAGGATGGTGAACCGTCTCCATCGGATGTTCTGTTCGTTCCACCGGACGCACAACCCAGGCGGCTTCAGCATCAGGCAAGTAGGCACGCACGACCCACCGTTGCTTCCCCTCGCCATTTGAATCACTGCCTTCAGAGCGAACAATGAGATGTGATCCCAACACCTCAAACGGATTTTGGTGGCGATTATTGACAATCTTGTCAATCTGTTCTGGCGCAATGGTGGCTACCATATATTCTCTCCTTATCTTACCTTTCCCATGCTAAAGGTCGGGGTGGGTGCTGTGCGTTATGTTCTGTAGAATCTTTTGCCCCTCAGCGGCATTAGCTCCAAACTTTACTTGACTCGAAGATCTCTTCAAGAGGATGTTCGAGAAACGCGAGATGGCAAGTTGGAACCTTTGATTCTTTTAGGTGCATGCGGAACGCACCGCTAATGCTGAAACAAAAAGGTCTTCGAAGGCGATCGCCCCCTTCTCTCAGCGAAACCTGCCCAAAGCTCTGAGGCTCGACGTTTGCCATCAGCATAACAGCCGTGAACGTCAGTCAGATTCGTCGAGCCAATTCTCGCAAATCTTGGCTCAAGACGGGTATTCTCCCTAGGTAGAAACCCAGGTTGAAACTGCACATGTTTCTGTTTTTGTCGAAGATTTTGCCTGTATTCGTCTATCCGCTGGGGCTGTCGTGCGTGCTCATTGCGGTCGCTTTGGTGACTCTCTGGAAACGGCCTCGAATTGCCTCGGCAAGCCTAGTTGCAGCTCTTGGCGTGCTTTTGTTGTTCAGCCACGGATCTTTTAGTCGATGGTTGGTGCAAACTTTGGAATGGCAGCACCTGCCGCCAACGACGATGCCTTCTGCCGATGCCATTGTGGTTTTGGGCGGGGCTACCCGTTCGGCCACTCCCCCTCGTCCCTGGGTAGACGTGCAAGAGGCAGGCGATCGCCCCCTACACGGAGCGCGGCTCTATTTGGAAGACAAAGCCCCGGTGTTGATTTTGAGCGGAGGGCGAGCACCTTGGGGCGAATACGTCTCTTCGGAAGCAGATGATATGGCTCAGATTGCGCGAGCTTTGGGCGTACCTGAAGAGGCCATTGTTGAAGAGCCCGACTCCCGCAATACGCGTGAGAATGCGGTCAATGTAGAGAAAATTTTGCAGCAAGAAGGGCTGGAAAAGATCTTGTTGGTGACCTCTGCCATCCACATGCCGCGATCGCTCAAAATTTTTCAGAAGCTTGGGATTGAGGCGATCGCCGCTCCTACTGATTTTCTAGTCGTTGAAGACCTAGATTATCAGGCTGGAGACTTCCAAGGAGAAGTGCTCAATGCCCTGCCCGATGTTGAGCGACTTGAGAACTCTACTCGTGCGCTCAAGGAATACTTGGGGATGCTGATCTATGGCTTGCGGGGTTGGATTTAGATTTGCTCATGTTCGGTTGAGTTCGATACTTTAGGGTTCAGTAGAGTGCAGTTCCTTCGAGTTCGATTCTGCCAAGTTCGGTTGCAAGAAATCTGAGGGCGTTGCACAGCATGGAATGATGCGGAAAGATTCAACTCGTGGATGACCTGCTGTAGGGGCATCGCAATGCGATGCCCCTACCAAAATCGTGCAACGCCAATCTGAGAGATATATAGCAATCTCAAATGATTTATGAGAGGAAGGGCGGGCTGCGCCCCTCCTCTCACTTAGCAGTTCACAAGCGATTTAGTATCGCTATAGGTCTGAACGAGATGATTCTGTTTGGGGTGCTTGTGGTTGTGCGATGAGAAGACGTAACTCATTGCGAACCTCAGAATCGAGGTATTGCTGCTGTAAGGGATACCACGACTTCCAAAGCTCTTGGCGATCGCCCTGGAGCTTCGCTGCTAGAGTAGGCAGTCGGTGTTGCCATTTTTTCCCGACAATCTCAATCAGTGTTTGGTTAAGCACCCAGCAGTCTTGGATTTGACCCAGCACTCCCTGAATGGTGCTAATTTTTTCGACGTGTTTTTTGTAGGCAGAGCTATAAAACGGCATCAAAAATTCTGTTTGATAGCGGACTCGCTTTATCTGCTTTCGAAGGCTGTGGAGAATGATGCCTTCTTGATCAAGCCAATGGCTGAGGTCAGTAGATTCAGTGAGGTCAGGATGGAGTGTTTGTCCAGCCAGCCAGCCCGGATGGAGCATCAGCTCACCCATCAGGGGCAGGAGCAAATCGGGCAACACTTGCTCAATGGTGTATGCAGCCAGAGGGGTATAACAGGGTTCGTTCAGCCATTGAACATAGGCTAGTTTGAACTGGCGATAAGGTTTGCCTTTAAACGTCTTCTTGAGTTTTGAGTAGTCAGATTTTCGCTGCTGATGGAGGTGTCGCAGCATGTTGTCTAATTTTTTCTGTTCCGACTTCGGCAGATGACTCCGATATTGCTCACTCAGCCGCTTTTGCAAAACATCAATGTCACGCACTTTTCCCAGCACGCGAGCTAGTTTTTTGATGCGCTTTTCTTGTCCTGCTTTAGGAAGCTTGAGAACCCGTCCATAGACCTCTAAGGTAGTGCGTAGACGACGCAAACCGACCCGCATTTGATGGATGGCTTCTGGGTCGGTGTCTGCCAATACATCGGCTTCGTGCTGGATGACCGTTTGAAGATGAGTGGCGATCGCCTCATAGGCATAGGCGTTGAGGGAACGAGAGTGAGAAGCTTGGTTCAAATTTGTCACGTTCTCTTCCTCATCTCTTCATTTCTTGCCTATGAATTTTGTGCCGACTGTAGCCGTGGGGTCTTTAGATTTCACGTTATGGTGAGCAACATAGGCCAGCCATCCCCATTGCCCATCCATGCCTCCGCACAATCACCATGTATGATCCGTCTTTTTCTCAACCCTTTTATCAGCCCGCTTCGTCCGATTTAGAAATTTTAGAAGCGGCGCAGCTCACCTATGACTTCTACCAAGAAGTGCGCGATCGCCAAGAGTTTGAGGCGTATTGCCAGTGGTACTCCGACATCGCGGAGCAAAATCGCCGTGAGTTAGAGTCTATGCGAAACGACATCAATATTTTGGGATGGCTGATGGGAAAGTAGTCTCCTTTGAGCCTCGGCATTTAGACATACCTTAACGTAGACTCTGCCACTTATCGAACTGACGTGAGGATATCTGAGCAATCGGACTGAGCAATCAAAACGACAAGCACCCAGACCGTCGAAACCTGCCTTTGCTGTTGCATTTTGCATCAGGGCTGTTTCCAGTGTGAAGAGGTGTTTTATTGTTGTTGGGAGATGATTGTGAGGAGTCAGGACGATGAGTGATTTTCAAGATTTTTTGACTCGCGAATGTGTTCATGTTGCCGTTGGAGAGTTTAAGCCCGGAAAGTTCGAAGAGGCTCAGAAACTCTATGAGGAGGCTGTTTCGACCTATCGAGGCATGTTCAAGGCGTATTTGCTGCGTGACCCAGACAGTGATCATGGGTTGTCAGTGATTTTCTGGGATTCCATTGAGGATATGAAAGCCAATCAGGGCGAAACTCACCAAAATATTTTGAAGAAAATGGCTCCTCTCTTCACTCAGCTTCCCCAAGTCGGGATGTATGAAGTGGTATGTCAAATTGATGGTGGCTTCAATCCCTGATCGTTCAGGTCTTGCTTGATGGGGTGATGGATTGATGGTGAGCTAACTTGTTGCAGAGCCAACAGCGGCGATCGCTGACTCTAGGGCGATCGCCACATGAGTCCAGTGGGTTCCACCCTGGCAGTACACCACGTAAGGCTCTCGCAGGGGGCCATCGGCAGAAAGTTCCAATGTGCTGCCATCGATAAACGTTCCTCCAGCCATTACGAGCTGACTTTCATAACCGGGCATATGAGCCGGAACGGGATCAAGGTAAGCTCCCACAGGAGAGTGAGCTTGAATCGCTCGGCAAAAGGCAATGATTTTCTCAGGGGTGCCTAGCTGAACGGCCTGAATCAAGTCTCGGCGGGGCAATTGGGGCAGCGGATTCACCTTGTAGCCCAGGTCGTGAAAGATCTGAGCAATGAGGTGGCTCCCCTTCAGCGCTTCGCCCACCATTTGAGGGGCGAGGAATAGGCCCTGAAACAGTAAGCGGTTTTGGTCAAACGTTGCGCCGCCAGAACTGCCAATGCCGGGAGCCGTGAGGCGACAGGCCGCAGCCTCAACTAAATCAGCACGACCAGCGACATAGCCTCCGGCTGGGGCGATTGTTCCGCCTGGATTTTTGATCAAAGAACCCGCCATCAGATCAGCGCCCACGGCTGTCGGTTCACACGCTTCGACAAACTCGCCATAGCAGTTGTCCACGAAGCAAACAGTATTGGAATTTTGTTGCTTAACGATAGAAATAATTCGCTCAATGTCAGCGATTGACAAGCTGGGTCGCCACGAGTAGCCGCAAGAACGCTGAATCGTTACCATACGAGTGTTTGAATGAATGGAGCTTTTGAGGGCTTCCCAATCTACTTCGCCAGAGTTAGTCAGCTCAAGCTGGCGATAGTGAACACCGTAGTCCTTGAGAGAACCTTGTTCTTTTCCCCGAATTCCGATGACTTCTTCTAAAGTGTCATAGGGCGCACCTGCAATCGCTAGCAGCTCCTCACCGGGTCTTAAAACACCATAAAGAGCGCAGGCGATCGCATGGGTTCCAGATACAAACTGAAGTCGGACAACTGCGGCTTCGGCCTCAAATACATCAGCAAAGACTTGGTCTAGAACTTGGCGACCTAGATCATCATGTCCGTAGCCAGTCACTCCTGAAAAATGATGAACGCCGACTTTATGAGCAGCCATCCCTTTGAGAACTCGTCTCAGATTTTGCTTGACCTGAGCGTCAATTCCGGAAAAAATCTGGGATAGTGCTTTTTCGGCCTGCTGAATGTGTTCAACGTCACTCATACGTGGTAATGATCCTGCTTATACGAGAAAGCTCTGTAGTTCATCGTTTTTATCGAGTTCCCTTTAGGGAAGGACAGCATCAAACGATTTAACCGTAGATGTGTGTCCTGTTGTCATGCGACTGCAATGCAAATGCGACGCAAATGACGCAATTGTGACGCAAGTTCGGCACTTTATTCCAATTGAGATTGTTTGATGACTATTGCAACAACGAGAAAACCTCCGATTGAGTGGACGACGACCATATTCATGGCGATCCTCCATCCTCTGGCGCTACTGGCCTTTGTTCCCGCGTTTTTTAGCTGGCAGGCTGTGGGGCTATGTGTGTTTCTGCACTGGCTTACTGCAGGTGCAGGCATTACTTTGGGCTGGCATCGATTGCTGACCCATCGTAGCTTTCAGGTTCCCAAGTGGCTCGAATATGTTCTCGTGTTTTGCGGCACCTTAGCTATGGAGGGTGGGCCAATTTGGTGGGTCGGGTTACATCGCCATCATCATATATATTCTGACCAAGACCCCGATCACCACGATTCGACCAAGGGCTTTTGGTGGAGCCACATGGAGTGGATGTTCTACAAAGTGCCCGCTGAAGCCGAGATTCCTCGATTTACAAAAGATATTTCGGGCGATCGCTTTTATCAGTTTCTCGACAAAAACTTTTTCCCCATCCAAGTTGCATTCTCAGTGCTCTTGTTCCTGATTGGCGGTATGCCGTTTCTGGTGTGGGGAGTATTTGTGCGGCTAGTGCTGGTCTATCACACCACCTGGTTGGTGAATAGCGCCACTCATATGTTTGGCTATCGCACCCATGAGTCGGGTGATCAGTCTACCAATTGCTGGTGGGTTGCCATCATCGCTTATGGCGAAGGCTGGCACAACAATCACCATGCGTACCAGTACTCGGCTCGTCATGGTCTCCAGTGGTGGGAGTTTGACCTCACTTGGCTCATGATCCGGGGGCTCCAGTTTTTGGGCTTAGCGAAAAACGTCAAGCTGGTCGAAAAGGCTTGAAAAATTCCTAAATTCCTTTCAGGCTCACAGTCCAACATTCTCCTGAAATTTCGTGTAGAAGCGCAGCCGTACGTTTCTCTACATATGGCTGTGCGCCCCTCTGTGGGAATGATCTGGAATCCATATCTGACACGTCCAAGACGCTGAAATTTTGAACGGGCGCACAGCTGTGCGCCCCACCTTCCAAAAAATGTTCTTTTATTTTCTTCCTTTCATATGACCTCTTTAAGTTCTCCCCCTTCCCCGCCGCCGCCTCGGCAAGCGCCCAAACTCGACAGAGATTGGACGGTTATTGTTGTAATGTCGGTGCTGCATCTTGGGGCGCTGTTGGCGTTTGTGCCCA
This sequence comes from uncultured cyanobacterium, assembly GCA_937128595.1. GTDB lineage: Bacteria > Cyanobacteriota > Cyanobacteriia > CAKZMO01 > CAKZMO01 > CAKZMO01. The sequence goes on from CAKZMO010000587.1 coordinate 20,500, forward strand.
GTCTTTTTAGCTGGAGTGCCGTCGGCGTTGCTCTCCTCTTACACTGGATTACAGGTGGATTGGGCATTACCCTGGGCTGGCACCGACTGGTTAGCCACCGCAGCTTTTCTGTGCCGAAGTGGCTGGAATATTTCCTCGTCTTCTGCGGCAGTCTGTCGATGGAAGGCGGAGTGATTTGGTGGGTCGGTCTCCATCGTCACCATCACGTTTACTCCGACCAGGATGTGGATCATCACGACTCGGGCAAAGGGTTTTGGTGGAGCCACATGGGCTGGATGCTCTACGAAGTGCCAGCGGTACCGGAGGTGCCTCGTTTCACCAAAGATATTGCCAACGATCCGGTCTATTGCTTTTTGAATAAAAACTTTTTCTGGCTGCAAGTTGCCCTTGGAGTGTTCCTCTACGCTTTAGGTGGCTGGGCGTTTGTGGTGTGGGGCATCTTTGTGCGACTGGTGGTGGTCTATCACTGCACTTGGTTTGTCAACAGCGCCACCCACAAGTTTGGCTATCGCACCTATGAGTCGGGCGATCGCTCAACCAACTGCTGGTGGGCGGCGGTGTTAACCTATGGCGAAGGCTGGCACAACAATCATCATGCGTTTCAGTTCTCGGCTCGACATGGGTTGCGCTGGTGGGAGGTTGACCCCACCTGGTTAACGATTCGGCTATTGCAGGTACTGGGGCTAGCTCAGCAGGTGAAGCTTCCCGATGCTCAACAGCAAGATGCCGTGCGACTCGCGGCGTCACCCAACTCATCTGCCGTTTAGAATTGTTAGATTGGGAGGCATTTTAAGTCAGTGTAAACCCTATGAACTGGTCGTTTTCAATGTCGGTTGCAGTTTTAGGATCTCAAGATAAGAACCCTTGATGCAGCCGCAAAATTTAGGTACGGGCGCGCGGCTATGCGTTCCTTCAGGTGTCACGCATCAAGATCTTGAGACTAGATGTTTAGGTTTAGAGGCATAAGATTCTGTTGATAGCACCTCCCACATCGGTTCCAACTTCGATTAAATTCTTGCAGCAGCCCACGTCTGAGGCTTGGGTTGAGCAGGCGATCGCCCATCTCGATACGGTGTTGCTCGACCATTCTCACTGCGAACGCAAAGCCGCAGGGGTGGCACTTAATCTGATTTGTCGCTACCCGTCCAATGCTCAGATGGTGCGCAAGCTGACGGCGATCGCCCAAGAGGAGCTAGAACATTTTGAGCAGGTGAATCAGTGGCTAGAGCGGAAGAACATTCTCCTGGCTCCGTTGCAGCCTCCTCCCTATGGCGCGGCGCTAAAAGCTCAGGTGCGACGTCAGGAACCCGAACGACTGCTCGACTCGCTGCTCGTCTCTGCCCTGATTGAGGCTCGCAGCCATGAGCGGTTGGGCTTACTCGCGGCTCACTGTCCTGATTCCGATCTAGCTCAGTTTTATCGGGGGCTGATGGCCTCTGAAGCTCGACACTACGGTATTTACTGGACACTGGCGATGACCTACTGCGATCGCCCCGCCGTTAATCCCAGACTGGAAGAACTGGCTGCTGTTGAAAGTCAGATTCTCTCGACGCTCCATCCCGAACCCCGTGTTCACAGCTAGAGTTTTTTGTCTCTGAGATTTCTATGCCCATACTCTCTGCATCGCTGCCTCCTTGGATTGTGCTCGATCCGCTGCTCGACTCTTGGCTGCGAGAAGATATTGGCCGAGGCGATCGCGCAACTCAAGGCATTTTGGGCTCAGAGGTTCCCCTCGGTCGGGCCCGCTGGATAGCGAAGGAAACAGGCGTCATTGCCGGACTGCCCATTGCCGCACGGGTGTTTCAGCGGCTCAGCGGAGACGTTCAGTTTTCTCCTCTGGTGGCGGAGGGAGATCGGTGCGATCGCGGCACGTCTCTTGCCGACCTCAGCGGCTCTTTCGACGCTCTGCTCATGGGCGAACGAGTCGCCCTCAATCTCACCATGCGGCTCAGCGGCATCGCGACCCTGACCCGTCAGTTTGTCGAGGCGATCGCTGATTTGCCGACTCAGTTTGTTGACACCCGCAAAACCACCCCCGGCCTGCGGCTGCTGGAAAAATATGCTGTCCAGGTCGGCGGCGCAGTCAACCACCGCATGGGCTTGGACGACGGGGTCATGATCAAAGACAACCATATTGCGGCATCTGGGAGCATTGCCGAGGCGATCGCCCGCGTTCGGCAGCGTGTGCCCTATCCTCTGACAGTTGAAGTCGAGACGGAGACTTTAGACCAGGTATCTGAGTCGCTGGTTCACAAAGCCGACATCATCATGCTCGACAACATGACCCTAGAGCAGATGAGGCAAGCGGTAGAGAAAATTCGGGCAGAGAGCGATCGCATCAAAATCGAAGCATCCGGCAACATTACCCTAGAGCGAATTCGAGCGGTTGCTGAGACGGGGGTAGACTACATTTCCAGCAGTGCGCCGATGACGCGCTCTACCTGGCTCGACCTCAGCATGAAGCTTTTACCGAGGTAATCTTTTGACGTGACCTGAACGATCAGCAGCGGCAACAGCGGAAAATATTATGAAAAGTAACTATCGTAGTACTACGCGCTGATATAAAACCAATCGTTGATGAAGAAGCTGCGCACCGCGCGGCTTCTCCATCAATACCTGTCCTAACCTATCTGCGCATTGCTATAAAGTATTCTTTTTTTAATCGTCCATACCGACGCTCACTGAACCAACGCGCAGGTTGCCCCGTTTTCGCACAACTCGGTAGCCGTTAGCCTCTTGCGATCGCTCA
>CAKZMO010000588.1 GCA_937128595.1 uncultured cyanobacterium
AAAGAAAGGGTTGCCGCTAGTCTTCTCCAAAACGAACTGGGCGAAGGAAGCCGCTTGAGACAGTTCAATCGACAGTGGATCTGCAATCAATCGATTGACATAAGGTGATATAGTGCTACGCGCTGATATAAAACCAATAGTTTATGGAGAAGCCACTCGGTGCGCGGCTTCTCCATCAATATCTGTCCTAACCTATCTGCGCATTGCTATATCAAAAGCGTCAGCTTGATTGGATGGGCGACCATGCCGTTTTGCTGAAGCTTACAGATAACAAGACTCAGAGGATGCACCTGAGTTACTTCGGTGTCTCGATAGGCTTCAATCAAACGAGGGGCGTTGCACATTCGAAGAATGATTTTGGTAGGGGCATCGCAATGAGATGCCCCTATAGCAGGTCATCCATGAGTTGAAACTTTCCGCATCATTCCATGCTGTGCAACGCCAAACGAGGAAATCTTCAAGTCGTGCGTACCTTAAGCTTCTCCTTGACTCTTCCTTAATCGCAAGCAAGGACAGCTCCAGCAATGCTCCAACGTCGAGAAATTCTGACGAAAGTGCCGATGATGTAGCCTTCGGACAATGTTGACCCGTCATCTTGTCTATACTGGCTTGGGCTCATCAAAGCTTCTAGGCCGTAAAGAAGCCGTCTTAGCCCAATCTCTGCGCTTATCCCAGTGGATTGAGTCGCGACCAATTGAAATTCGATTGGATCTGAACGACTGAGCAGATTGCCGACTTGACTAAATTCATTGACTGAGACTTGCACCCATGCGTCAACCCATTCTCTATGTTGCGATAACCAATCATGGATTTGGTCATGCTACTCGAACTGCCGCTGTCGTCGCAGCCATTCAGGAACTTTGTCCTGAAATCATCGTCATCATGGTAACGACTGCTCCTAGATGGTTGCTCGAAGCTTACCTCCCCGACCAATTTATTTATCGTCCTCGTGCCTTCGACATTGGGGTGGTGCAAAGCGATAGCATTACGATGAACAGGGCTGCAACTCTCGAAAAGTTGCGAGACATCAAAGCCCGACAAGCCGCCACGATCGCCAGTGAAGTGAGCTTTATCAAACAAAATCGGGTAGAGCTAATTTTCGCTGATATTCCCCCTCTCGTGGGAGCGATCGCCAAGGCAGCAGGAGTTCCCTGTTGGATGGCGAGCAATTTTGGTTGGGATCTGATTTATCGCGATTGGGGCGGCGAGTTCGAGCCGATTGCAGACTGGATTAGTGACTGTTTTTCTAAGTGCGATCGCCTCTTTCGACTGCCGTTTCATGAACCCATGAGCGCATTTCCCGTCATTGAAGATATTGGCCTTACCGGAGGCAATCCTCGATATCCCTCAGCCGATCTGCGTCGTGACTTCAACATCACAAGCCCACCTGAAAAGACCGTGCTCCTGACCTTTGGTGGTTTGGGCTTAGCCCAAATTCCCTATGAAGGGCTGAAACGATTTTCAGACTGGCAGTTCGTCACATTTGACAAAGCGGCACCTGAGTTGCCCAACTTGGTCAAAATTCCAGGCCATCAATATCGACCGATTGATGTCATGCCTCTGTGCAGCAGGGTCGTTTCCAAGCCAGGATATAGTACGTTCGCTGAAGCTTGCCGACTCGACATTCCGATCATTTCTATTGAGCGAGAAGGTTTCGCAGAGGCTCCGCTGCTGATCGACGGAATTCGCGATTATGCCCACCATATTATTCTCGAAGGATCTGAACTCAACGAAGACTCCTGGGCATTCTTAGAACAAGACCCTAATCCTCCTCGGAGCGGCACATCGCTACCCACTGACGGCAACGAGGCGATCGCCCAAGCCGTTGTCGATTATTTCCAGTCTATCGGCGCACTTTAAAGCAGCATCTGCGAGCCATCGATTTTATCTCGGAAAACTGCTCCAATCTCGGTCGGCGAAAATTTCAATCTTTTTAACAAATACATCTTTTCCGCAAATCCTACGTTCAGATCAAATTTCTTCTGACTTTTCACCTTCTGCCCACGTTACTTCTCACACCCAAAATGGCAACGTCTGTCGACTCCGCCCTTGCATCTGCTTCCCCTTCTCAAACAGCGTCACCTCATCCATCTCCAGACCGAGATACTCTCTCATCATCTGGAGAGTCTTCTGGCGATCGCCATGTTCATGACTCTCCTTTAGACTCTGGCTCAAAATCTCAGAGCGCAACCCAAGCATCGGCGGAGGATGCGACTAAGGTCTCAGCCACAGACGAGAGTTCGCCGACCCATGAGAAGAACAGCCAGCCACCAACATCACCCCATCCTGCTACTAAGTCATCGGATGAAAGCGTGGTGAAAAGTAAGGCAGTAGGGAACAAAGTATCTACGGGAGAAGCCTCTGGACATTTTCCTGAGTCAGCAACCTTAAAAACGGGAAATGCCAAGCCAGTAGAATCCGTGCCCAAGCAGCCAGAACAACCCCCGAGTCAAGCAAAAGATCACCTTACAAAAGCCAAAGCATCGAAGAAGTCTTCCGATGGCTCAACTCTGAAGTCTGCTGCTCCGCAGAAAAAATCAGCGAAGTCAGGCGCAAACTCCAAAGCTTCGACCTCGACTTCTACAAACGCTCAAACCTCACGCTCGGTGAGTGTTGTTCAGGCTTCGGCACCGGCAATGCCTGCGGCTGGCACGATCGCCCGAGCTGCGAGAGATGTCCGAACGGTACTCGCTGAACAGAGAGAGCAGAGCCAAACCTTAATCACAAAGCTCAATATCTTATTTGTAGCCAACGGAGCGCTGTTAACTAGCCTCAGCGTTTCCCGACTGATGGTGATCCCAAGCCTGTTTAGTGTGGGTGAAGTGGTCGGGTTTCTGGTCAGCTTTACGCTGTTGGTGAGAGCCTTTTTGCCTCGCCAAGTTGCTGTAAGTCCTAACCTGGAAGATCGCAAGTTTTTAGAGCGCTACTTGGCTTTGGCTCCAGACGAGTACGAACTCCAGATGCTGGTGAACTTAACAGAAACATACAACGCCAACAAACAGCGACTTGACGATATTACTCAGACGCTGAAATATGCCGCCTATGCGACGTGGAGCGTGGCTTTCGTAATCCTAGCTCACATGATCGGCATTTATTTTCTACGCTAGTTTTAACTTTACCCTTGTTCTTTTGAGGCATTTTAGGATATTTATCTTGAGATGACCTAGGCTTGCACTGTCTGGTTTTGTTAGTGCATCTGTATCGTTCCATTCGTGCATCTATGCGTTTGCATTTATGGAATAAGTTGATATCCCACTCATTTTTTGGGTAGCCTTTATCTATGACTTCTCATTCAACAGAACACCACTCAGTTGAAGAGTCGCTCGAGAAGCGTGTTCAACTGCCTAGCCCAGATGCAAACAACATCACGGTGTTGACTAGTGAGTTACCGAACGAACCGATTTTACCCTGGCATCGATTCGACTCTCCCTGGCTTCGTCACGATGCAGAATCAACCCCTGAGACTCTAGAAGAGTTTGTTGAAAGAAGTGATGTAGAACTTCACGCTGTTGACACGCATGTTTTAGAGTCAACAGACGAAACATCAGACACTAGAAAAGCAGACTTCCCAAGCTCTGCAGAAGAAGGTGCTGAAGCCACTGAGGTAGAAAAGTCAGAAGCAAGAGTCAATTCTGAAGAACAGAATGCTGGCGAGTGGCTGACAGAAGACTGCTTAGATGAAGGTTCAGAGCTTGAAGTTCAAGGATCGGATGAGGAGCTTGAAGACATTGTTGATCCGGACGAAGTAGACCAGAGTGAGACTTTGCAAGAGCAGCGTCGTGTTTATTTGCCCGAACCTGACCCTAGTCTAGTTGACCCCAACGTCCCTCTCGGAACACTGTCTGGCTCGCCACCGATCAGCTATGATTTTCCCGATGAAGAGGCGCAGAGCGGCGACCCATCTTTGGAGTCTCACGATCAAGATGCGGATGAGCCAAGTCTTGAGATTTCGGAAACGCCTATTTCTTCACGGTCTTCTCAATCGGCCATTCGAATGGACGGGGCAGTAAGTCTTACAGGCGATCGCCACGAAACCGATTCTGATGCTAGCCTCAATCTTGACCCTGACACCGAGTTCCTCGACGGCTAGATCATCATCAATCTCACGATACGCAAAACTTGTTGCCAGGTTTTGCAAACGCCGCTGGGCAGCATCGAGGCTTCAATATTTAATCGGCACGGCCAAAGAGGTCGGATGCGATCGCCATAAGACTTCCAACTTTTTTGCGGGTAACGTCATGTAAAGGACATCGCCAGGGCTAAGACTCATTTCCAAAAGATCCCAACCGTGAACAGTCTGATGCATTGTCTCGAGCGAGAGTGGCACAAAGTCAACATCCATTGCTGCCTCCTTGACCCGCTTGCCGCAGAAGGGATGTCCCGGAGTGATAATGGTGGCGATCGCCATCCAGAGAATATTTCCTGTCATTCCGTTACCCAGAATGCGTCCGCCTAAAGCAGCGGCAGCAAATGATGGAGCAGCCAAATCTGCTGGGCTTAAGATTGCATCGAAATCAAAGACCTCTTGAGCCAAAGGTGCGAAGTCTGGATCTTGAGTGCGCATAATGATGGGCACACGAGGCGCTAACCCCTTAGCACTGAGCGCTATTTCTAGGTTGGCAACGTCATCACTGGTAACCGCAATCAACGCTTCCGCCTGACCGATGTGAGCAGCCTGTAAGGTAGCCGCAAGACTTGCATCTCCGTGAATGACAGGAATTTTCGAGGAATGAGCCATGCTCAGAAAACGATTGCTTGGATCTTGCTCAATCACCACCACTTCACAGCCGTTTTCCTTCAGTTGGTTCACGACTTTCATGCCAATGCCGCCCAACCCGCAGACGATGTAGTGATTGCGCTGAGGAATGCGCACGGTGTTCCACAACCGCCGAAACCGAGTTCCCAAGATGAAGTCATTGAGCAGGGCATAGCACACGCCAATGACACCTGTACCTAGCAACATCATGATTACGGTGAAGAACTTGATCGCCGCAGCAGAATCTTCCGCAACGCCCTCGTTTCCCCCTGCTCCCGTAATCATTCCGACGGAAAAGTAGAGCGCATCGACGATAGGAACGTTGAGGCTCACCGATACATACGTGAACGTTGCCACTAAAATCGTGGCGAGGAGGGTCAGCAACACGATGATGGTTGGTCGAATCTGCCGCTGAAACTGGTAGATGCTGTTCAATACGTTCTGAAAAGCTTGAGTCAACGTCTGTCTAGATGTACGGACGTTGGGTTGAGTCGCGACGATGAGGCGATCGCCTGATTCAATCCGTCGCTCTTCGTAAATGGCAGACACGAGATCCGTCTCGCCCCGAACAGGGAGATAATAGATCAGCATGCGGCTGCGATTTTCCCACAGATCTTGCAATCGACGCCCATTCCAAGGGTGATGTGCATCGACCACCTCTTCAT
>CAKZMO010000589.1 GCA_937128595.1 uncultured cyanobacterium
GCTAAGCCCCAAGGCTGATGTGACCGCTTCAAAGTTTTCATTGACGTAACCCCCGAAATAAGAAGGATCGTCCGAGTTCACCGTGATGCATAGACCTCGATCGAGCAGATATTTCAGGTTGTGCTGCTGCATCGAGTCGAAGACGCAGAGCTTGATATTGGAGAGGGGACACACCGTCAGCGGCATCTGGTGTTCTACCAAATAGTCCACCAAAGCCGGATCATCAACACAACGAACTCCGTGGTCAATGCGAGACACGCCCAACTGGTTAATCGCTTCCCAGATATATTCCACTGGGCCTTCTTCCCCAGCGTGGGCAACCGTTAGAAATCCCTCTGAACGAGCTTTATCAAACACAGAGCGAAACTTGGAGGGAGGATTCCCGACCTCTGAAGAATCAAGCCCCACCGCAGGAATCATCGATTTAAACGGCAGTGCTTGTTTAAGAGTTTGATGAGCGGCTTCTGCGCTCAAATGCCTCAAAAAGCAAAGGATTAGAGCAGAAGACACGCCTAGCTGAGACTTGCCGACTTCTAAAGCACGCTGAATACCCGTGAACACCGTTTCAAGGGGAATGCCTCGTTCACTGTGGGTTTGCGGATCGAAAAAAATTTCTGTGCGATACACGCTTTCATCAGAACAGCGTTTTAAATAGGCCAAGGTGAGATCGTAAAAATCTTGCTCGGTTTGAAGCACGGCGGCTCCAGCGTAATACAAATCTAAAAACGATTGAAGATCTTCAAACTGATAGGCAGCCCGCACCTCTTCGACCGAATCGTAAGGAAGAGAAACGTTGTTGCGCTCGGCTAGCGCGAACATCATCTCTGGTTCTAGCGATCCTTCAATGTGGATGTGAAGCTCTGCTTTAGGAATGTTCTGAATGAATGAAGACATAGACGTTCTCGACTATCAAGATGAGCGCGATCGCGAACATCAGCTCGGCTGCTTCATGGCGTCTAGCAGCAAGCTAAGCGCTTTATCTTCAGAGGGATTGACTTGCCGATCGAGAAGTGCCAGATTCACGGCTTTGGAAAGAGCGATCGCCGCCACATCAGGATCAATATTTTCCATTAACCCTTCAATAGATTGCGGAACCTTCAGAGCAGAACGAATGCCCGCAAGAGTTTCTTCGTCAAATCCCAAAGCCTGGATTTGAGGTCTCAGCTCTTCCCACTTAGGCATATTGTCGGGATATCCAACCTGCAACACATAGGCTAGCAGTCGGTAAAACTTGCTCTTTTGCTGATTGGTCATCTGAGCCGGATCTGCAAGCGGCAAACGTTCTTGAGCATTCGCTATGTTGAGATTTTCAAGAATCTGCTTCCAGTCATGATCATCACAAGCCTCTGGCTTGCCGACCGTGAGCGACAGCTGAATTTTGTTGGAAACCGTATCCAAATGATTGACTTTTGCTTGCACCCCAAGAAAGCCTAGCCATTGAGCAATGGTTGTCACGAGGGTGGAACGAGTTGCCTGACTGTTGGCTAAAAGTCGGATCTGCGTGCGAACCATAGGACGCACAATTTGTGAAAGCATAAAAATATCCGTAGTACTAATGGATGGTTTAGCGTTCCCAAGGGCAAAGATGCTCACTCCCCATCATACAAAACTCGCTAGGGGCGCACCTGTTTAGAGTGAACGGTTCGTCATTTCGATGCTGAAACGAAACTGGACTTCTCCGTTTGCCGTTGCACAACCCATTCGATTACCTGATGGCCGATTTGAACTCCGGCTAGACGATCGATTTCCCGGATTCCTGTAGGACTGGTAACATTCACCTCTGTTAAATAGCCTCCAATCACATCTAACCCAGCAAAATAGAGACCATCGCGTCGCAGTGATGGAGCTAGAGCTTCGCAAATTTGGCGATCGCGCTCGGTAATCTCAATAGAAGCGACCCGTCCGCCCACGGCCATGTTGCCGCGAAAATCGGTGCCCGACGGAATCCGGTTCACAGCCCCGATCGGCTCACCATTGAGAGCGATGATCCGCTTGTCCCCATCTTTTGCTGCTGGGAGATACTGCTGCACCATGATTGGGAGCTGATTGTTTTGCGTGCTGATCTCGACGAGAGAATTAAAGTTGCGATCGCCTGCTTCGATCAAGAGAATGCCTTCTCCGCCCTTGCCCCCGAGAGGCTTGAGCACCGCCGCCCCATGCTCTTCCACAAATTGACGAATCACCTGTTTGTCCTGACTCACTAGAGTCTTAGGAATAACGTCTAAGAACTGGAGAGCATACATTTTCTCATTCGCGAGACGCAACCCATTGGGATGATTCACTACCAGGGTCTTTTCTGGGTTGATGTAGTCGAGAATGAACGTCGCATAGAGATAGGCCGTATCAACTGGGGGATCGATTCTCATGAATACGGCATCCATGTCGTCGAGACAAACTGATGCAACATCCCCTTCCTCTAACTCATACCAGGGCAATTTCACGACCCAATGCCCGTCCTCCAACTGCACAGGATTGAACTGCACGGGAGTCAGTCTCGCCCACGCCTTGCCTTCTGCAACCCAAAGCTGGCTGGCCTCTGTAATCCACACCTCGTGACTCAGAGCCTGAGCCGCCTCCATCAGCGCCACACTGGTATCGTGACTGGGATTAAGCTTTGAAACGGGATCAATAATGAATACGAACTTCACCCTGACAACAGCTCCTCACAACTACAAATAGACGGTTCAACGACCCAACAACGTGTTTTAAGAGGCGGCATTCAACAGCGGGTCGAGTTTACCCTGACGATTGAGCGCGTGTAGTTCGTCACACCCACCCATAGACTGGTCGTTGATAAAGATTTGGGGAACCGATCGCCCGCCATTTGCCCGTTCTGCCATTTCGTCACGAGCGACTTCATCGCCATCGATGCAATATTCTGTGTAGTCAACATCCTTTTGATCCAAGAGTGCTTTGGCACGAATACAGAAAGGACACATGCTCCACGTGTAAATCTCCACCTTTGCAGCCATACAGTACGCCTCCCTCGCAACAATTCTTAATAGTATCAGTATACTGAACGTCGCTAATACATGCTCTCGAACGGCACTTCATCCTCATCAATACCTCATCCTCATTGATGCGAACAAGATTGACGCTGGTGCAACCAAGTCAATGCATTCTAAAAATCGCGGTGTATCACGGCTCAATCTACCACGACTCAATCTGTTGGGCACGAGAAGATAGCTGAGCCTGCCGCTGTCCCTGGCTGCGAGCAGCAATGCACATGAGGCTAAGGGGTGTGGCAAATAAATGGGCGCGATCGCTCTTTCCCCTCACGATACCGATACTGTTCCGAGGCACTTCCTTCAGCAACCAGCGAGCTATCCGGTAGCCGTACTCCCCAGCAGACAACTCTGGGGTAAGTGCAACACCATGAAGCTCTTGGAGATAGCGGTTGGAACAGCCATACCTATGCCACTGACGACATAATTCTGGCAGAGTTGTGCGATGGTGATGTTGCACGATCGCCTTTTCTGCATATTGAATTGTCCATTTCGTTGACCGCAAAATTCGCCAACACAGATCCGCATCTCCTCCCGTAGTGAGATAGGGACGAAACAGACCAGTCGATTCCAACGCAGTACTGCGAATGGCGAGGTTTGCCGTTTGACCGTAGGGACAAAAAGGATGAGCGAGGGTGTGCTTTTGAGATAGCGTATCTTGGCGATCGGCAAAGGTTTCAAGCAGAGTCTGTGCGGGAAGTCCAACGATCTCTCCGGCGACCAAACCCACTGTATCTTGAGAAAAAGGCTTCACCAGTTCCGCCAACCACTCGGCACTAGGGCGACAGTCTGCATCCGTGAACGCTAGAATTTCGCCCTGAGACGCTTTGATCCCGACATTGCGAGCCGCGTAGGAGCTTTGAATTTGATTTGCTTGAAGGGGGATCAGGTTCAGCTGGCGATCGCCACTCTCTGTAGCAAACTGGTGGAGATGTGCAAATGTGCGATCGCGGCTCTGATTATCGACCAGCAAATATTCCACCCGATCCGCAGGATAGGTCTGTGCCCGCAAGCAACTCACCAAATCTGGTAAGTCTGTTTCTCCGTTGTAAATCGGCACGATCACAGAGACAAAGGGCAATTCTTTATTGTCAGAATTGAGATCAAAATCTTGCGGGTCGAGTGTCATCTGCCTTTAGAAAAACGGCGTTGCACAGCAAGTCATTCTTCGAATGTGCAACGCCAGAAAAACAGCATCCCATCGTCGGCATCCTTTGTCGTGATCCTATTGGCTCAACGCTTTGAGAAATTGCTGTAACCCTGAGAGCAGTCCTTTTCGCGGAGCTTGAGCTTGGCTCGAAGTTGAACTTGTCTCTGAATTCGCTTCGCCATCCTCTTTCTGCTCACCCCACAAGGCTTGCTCCATCTGCTCTGAGTTAGGGCGAGCGGAAAAGTCACAGACCCATTCATAGCCGTCGTCCGTTTCGCGCCAGAGTTGCCACGGTGAGGGATAGCAGCGAAACAAAGCCGCACCCTCCATTGGACGAACGTGATAGCACGAGTCAAACGTATTGATAAATCGCTCTCGCAACTGCCGTCCGGCGTAGCCAATGCCAATAGTTGCAACATCTTCTAACCGTGGATTGAGGAAGATGATGGGGCGATCGCCAATTTCCTGACACAGAGCCTCTACTTCTTTAACCTCAACAGAAGACGGCTCGACGAAAATAAACAGGGTTTCCTCTGGCTGAATCTTGGCTTTTAGCTCTCCAATGCCTCGAATTGCGTAAGGCTTCTCTCCCCAATCGTATCGAGCAAGCGCCGCTGCCCCAGCGTCAGGAAAGAAGACTCGCAGATTTGAACCTAACGATTCGAAGGCCGGGATAAAGCCCTTCGCAACAGGCATCACCTTTATTTCAGGAATCGCCAACTCGACCCAAAGCCGCTGATGTCCATCCTCAACCGCAGCCTGAGCCGCCTGCCGCGCTTGGGCGATCGCCAGGTCTAAGCTAGTGGGAATTTGAGGCGTTGACTGGGGCGTTGACTGGGGCGTTGACTGAGACGTTGATTCAGGCGTTGACTGGGGCGTTGATTCAGACATGAACGAGAAGAACTCCTCTCAAAGAACCTTTGTGGACACAGACCTTTGTGGACATAGATTATATCGAACTGCATCGAATTGCGATAAGACAAAAGAGCGCTTAATGGCTGGAAAAAAGCACAGCACCTTGGCAGTGCGCTATGCTTCGCCAACAGTGGCTAGAAAAAGTAGCTTCCTGATCAGAAGTCACTCTAGCTTTAAGATTACCAAGTCCTGCTCCACCTTCTCGCGGGCAGATAGTCCAATTCGCAATCGCATGATTTGAAGTGAGAACGGAAACCGCTATCCATCAATTTGCTAAAATTCCTTGACAGTAGAACTCAAGCATCGTTACGAAAAGTTCCACGCCCCTAAATCGAACTCTAAACGAAGGAAAAAACCCATGATCGAAACAACAACAGGCATCACCATCGAGCGTGACCCTAGTCAAGAACGGCTACAGACTCTCAACGTCTTTGAATGGCCGATCTGGTCGAAAGAAGTTTCTGAATTTCCGTGGACTTACGACGAAATCGAAACCTGCTATTTTCTCGAAGGTGAGGTCATCGTCACCTTAGAATCAGGAGAATCAGTGCAGGTGAAGCAGGGCGACCTCGCGACTTTTTCGGCAGGTCTGTCTTGTACCTGGACAATTCGCCAAAGTGTCCGAAAGCACTACAACTTCGGTTGAGCGACATAAAATTGATAGAGAAAAAGGTGGCAAACAACGTCCTGTCCTTTCCCGTTTTGACACGAAGACGCAGAAGACTATAAAAATAGTGAAAAATTTGATTGAGTGTAAAAAATATTAAGATAGTGTAAACAGAGTTCAGCGACATAGGGAACTCGTCCCCACGCTGTTCACAGCCACGACGTCCATGAAGACAGAGCGGATTTTCCGAATCCTCTACTTAAGGGAGTCATTAACGGTTTGCAGCAACTAATCTAGAGAGCAGAAATGAAAAAAGACCTCACGCGCTATCGAAATATTGGCATCTTCGCCCACGTAGACGCGGGCAAGACAACCACAACCGAACGAATCCTGAAGCTCACTGGAAAAATCCACAAGATTGGTGAGGTTCATGAAGGTGCGGCAACCACAGACTTCATGGCACAGGAACAAGAGCGTGGCATTACCATTCAGTCCGCTGCAACCTCCTGCTTCTGGAAAGATCACCAGCTCAACATCATCGACACCCCCGGACACGTAGACTTCACGATTGAAGTGTACCGTTCCCTTAAGGTGCTAGATGGTGGTATCGGCGTCTTCTGTGGCTCAGGCGGAGTTGAACCTCAGTCTGAAACAAACTGGCGCTATGCCAACGATTCCAAAGTGGCTCGAATCGTTTACGTCAACAAGCTAGACCGAACGGGAGCTGATTTCTACCGAGTCGTTAAGCAAGTCGAAAACGTGCTTGCAGCTCGCCCTCTCGTCATGGTGCTGCCGATCGGAACTGAAACCGAGTTTGCCGGTGTCGTTGACTTGCTCACTCGCAAAGCCTGGATCTGGGATGATTCCGGTAACCCTGAAAACTACGAGATTCAGGACGTACCTGAAGACATGAAAGAGCAGGTCGAAACGTATCGTGAAGCCATGGTCGAATTTGCCGTCGAGCAAGACGAAGACACCATGGTCAAATATCTCGAAGGCGAAGAACTGACCGTTGATGAAATCAAGGAGTGTATTCGCAAGGGAACCCGCGAACTGGCATTCTTCCCCACGTACTGCGGCTCTTCCTTTAAGAACAAGGGTGTGCAGCTCGTTTTGGATGCGGTGGTAGACTATCTACCCGCTCCTAACGAAGTGCCGCCTCAGCCCGAGATTGATTTAGAAGGCAACGAGACGGGCAAGTTTGCCCATGTTGACCCAGAGAAACCCATGCGGGCTTTGGCCTTCAAAATCATGGACGATCGGTTTGGCTCTTTGACCTTCACCCGCATCTATTCGGGAACGATCAGCAAGGGCGATAACGTACTCGACACCGCCACTGGAAAATCTGAGCGGATTGGGCGAATCGTTGAGATGCACGCCAATTCCCGTGAAGAAGTTGAGTCTGCTCAGGCGGGCGATATTGTAGCTCTGGTTGGACTCAAGAACGTCCAGACTGGTCACACGCTGTGTGATCCCAAGCAGCCTGCAACTCTAGAGCCGATGGTCTTCCCTGCGCCAGTGATCTCTGTTGCGGTGAGTCCCAAGAAGAAAGGCGACAACGAGAAAATGGGCGTTGCCATCAGCAAGATGGTGCAGGAAGACCCATCCTTCTATGTGGAAACCGACCAAGAGACAGGTGAGACTATTCTCAAGGGAATGGGCGAACTACACCTGGATATCAAAGTCGATATTCTGAAGCGCACCTACGGTGTGGAAGTCGAAGTGGGTAAGCCTCAGGTGGCCTACCGCGAGTCGATTACCAAGGTGTTGCCCGACAGCTACGTTCACAAGAAACAGTCGGGTGGTTCGGGCCAGTATGCCAAGATCGACTACATCATCGAACCGGGCGAAACAGGCACAGGCTTTGAGTTTGGGTCGAAGGTCACTGGCGGTAACGTGCCTCGGGAATTTTGGCCTGCGGTGCAGAAGGGCTTTGCAAGCAGCGTTGAGAAAGGGCCTCTGGCTGGGTTCCCAGTTGTTGACCTGAAAGTGACACTGACCGACGGCGGCTATCACCCTGTGGACTCATCGGCGATCGCCTTCGAGATTGCGGCTAGAGCGGCCTATCGTCAGTCCTTGCCCAAGGCTGGCCCGCAACTGCTAGAGCCGATTATGAAAGTTGATGTGTTTACGCCTGATGACTACATGGGCGACGTGATTGGTGATATCAACCGTCGTCGCGGTCTGATTTTGGGTCAAGAAGCTGGAGCAACTGGTGTTCGCATTAAGGCTGAGTGTCCTCTAAGCGAAATGTTCGGCTACATCGGAGATTTGCGTACCATGACCTCCGGTCGCGGTCAGTTCTCGATGTCCTTCTCTCACTATGCACCTTGCCCCTCAAACGTGGCTGAGGTGGTGATCAAGGAGGCAAAAGAACGCCAGGAAGCGGCTGTCTAATCAGTCAGCACCGAATGAAATGAATTCTGAAGGCGCTGTTTAGCCCATCAATTTTATTTCATGTGAAAATAAAGCACCTCCTTTACGATTGTGGTCGTTTGGGAGGTGCTTTATTGTAGGGATGTTGTTTGAGGTGTTCATGGAGCTAAACTCTCTACCCACCGAGGTGATTGTTAATCATCCCCAGAAAAGCCTGGGGCATCTTCATCTCGACTGGAATCCTCAACCCGGAACGTATATCGATATTGAAAACCAGACCTATCTGGTCTTGGAGCGAAGACATCGGTATGGGCTGAAGGCGGGGCGCTATCAGCTCCACAAAATTGCCCTCTACGTGCAAAAGATGGATGCGCTACCCGATCGAAGCTGGTTTGACGGACGCTGGGTGATTGGCGATCGCACCTGTCGCTTTAACGCGCGATCAGAGCTGCTGCGCTGTGCCGTTAATCCGACTGGCCCTTGTGAGAGCTGTAGCTATTATCAACCCCAGGATAATGCTCTGAAGTCGTAGCCAGAAGCATAGCAGACTGAGAACAGCAAGCTTTAACGGTCTAAGTAGGTAACCATAATTAAACGTAGCCCCGGCGGGGGGCACACCCCACTTGCTTTTACTTATGGTTATGTACTTATTCTTCGCGCTAATATCTGAGTACGTTGCAATTCAGAGACGGAGATGATTCCATCCGTTCAACCTTCTAATTTGCGCGATCGCTCCTCTCAGCATGTCGTGCTGAAGGATGTCAGTTGGCAGACTTATCAGGCGTTGCTGCACGACTTGGGTCAGCATCGTTCGTCGCGACTGACCTATGACCAAGGCGTGTTGGAGATTGTCATGCCGTCAGAGCTGCATGAAATTATCAATCGACTATTGGCGCTAATTGTAACAGCCTTGACTGATGAACTAGGCATGAAGATCAAGGGCTATGGCTCCACAACGCTCGATCGAGAAGATTTGTCGAGAGGCGTTGAACCTGATTCGTGCTTTTATATTCAAAATGTCGATCGAGTCCTAGGCCGACGCTTGAATATTGCCGTTGACCCACCTCCAGATTTGGCGATCGAGGTGGATATTTCAAGTTCGTCTCAGCGTCGGTTTGGCATCTATCGCCAGCTTCAAGTACCGGAGGTGTGGCGCTACACCGAACAGCGCGGAGTTGTGATTTATCAATTTCAAGACGATGAATATGTGGAGTGTGAATTTAGTCCCACGTTTCCGATGATTTCTGGAGCGGTGCTGATGCCGTTTCTTGAACGAGCAGAAACTGAAGATGACAATACGGTAATTCGAGCGCTGCGCCAGTGGTTGCGGGAGAATCAGTAGCCACGAGGGTATGAGTAGAAGTTGCTACGATTAGGCTAAACCCGCGTCATTGAATCGCAATGAACCCTCTCGTTCAGATTCCTATTTTCGGCTGCCCAATGGAGCTAACCGTTCTCCCGATGTGGCTTGGATTAGCGCACGCTGCTGGTCGGCATTGTCACCAAAGGAACAGGAGGAATTTTCCCCACTTTGCCCAGAGTTTGTGATCGAACTGCGCTCAAAAACAGACGGTTTGAAGGAACTCCGAGACAAGATGCAAGCATATCTTGAGAACGGTTGCCGTTTGGGCTGGTTAATCAATCCTCAAGATAAACAAGTAGAGATTTATCGGATTGGGCAAAAGCCCGAAGCGATCGATTCACCTCTGGTTCTTTCTGGAGAAGAGGTGTTGCCTAGCTTTAGGTGTGAAATGAAGCTAGTTTTGTAGGGCGATCGCAGATACTCTACTTTAGGATAAGTATTGTCAGGCATTGGCGCAGCCTGAGCAAAGCTCGTAGCTGTTTGGGGTTCGACTCCGCTCACTCCACGTTCCAGGGTGTTGAAGGCTGAGCGAAGTCGAAGCTACTGATCTGCGGCTGACCATCTGCGGCTGACCAAACCGCCTACAATGACGACAGGGTAATCGGCTTAGTCACCGTGCGCATGATGTGGTCGGGGTTGCTGGGTGAGGGCTGGGGCGGTGTCCATTCGTAGGGGTTGGCAAAGCGAATGTGATACATCCGCATGACAAACTCTTCGACAGCGGGCACGCTGCCCACGGCGATGACCTGCACTTTTTGGGGACGGTTTTCTGCACGATGGTCGCTACTGTTGCCATCGCAGCCGCAGCCGCCTTGTCGCAAAGACGGGCCAAAGGCCGAACCTGATGTATTCATGATGATTTCCTGTTTGGGTGTCTCGAACGGGTCGAAACGCCAAAACACGTAGCCACCCCATCAACACTGAGCCTGGGTACGGCAAATGATGCGCGAACTCAGACTCAGCGATGTAACTGTTGACAAGATGAGGTGGCTACGGGAGGTACAATTCCCATAGCTCCTAACTTGCTTGCTCAAGTTGGGGGTCAGCTCTCCGGCTCGTGGGCAAACACGACTGGGGAGCGCTACGCATTCTCAGCGCATAGTCGCAGATAGTACAGGCAATCTGCGAAGAACGCAATAGGCTAAGTGATTTTTGTGATGATGTTTGACGAATAATGTTTCTTCTGTGTGGCTTTCCAAAACAAAATTCTAAAATGAAGAGTGACGGATCTACTCCTTGGACTTAATGTAAGTGTTTATCATGTAAGAGCAATGAGAATTGAGAAGAAAGTAGCTATGACAATGACTCACTTTGACCCAAACCGTTCCATTGCTACTCTTACAGTCGCAGAGCTTGAGAAGTTTGTCCAAGCGACCATCCAGGCGTATACAAGCCATCTTGTCCCACCAACTAGCGAACTAAATACTCCTTTTGACTCGTCAGTTCAATCTATAGGAGCGATCGCTGCTGAACACGCTAGTCAAATTCCTGATGAAGTTTGGCAAACCGTTCCAGAAAATGCCTCAGAAAATGTGGATAAGTATTTGTACGAGGCATGAAACCCGTTTTCGCCGATAATGAATTTTGGGTTGCTGTTCGTCATTACTCAAAATACTTTGCAATTCAACCAGTCGTTAGATTTGTATCTATCTCGACTAGACAAAGCTTGGAGTTTGACAGACTGTAGTTCTTTTCTAATCATGCAAGAACTTAATCTCAATGAAGTTCTTGCCCACGATAAGCATTTTCAACAAGCAGGGTTTATTACTTTGTTGGGCTAAGACTAACGTACAACATTCTTGTAGAAGAGATATGCGCTTTGCGTAGATAAATTAGTGCCCCTCCACTTACATCTATACGCCTTACTTCTCTACTTCGTGAATTTCATCAGAGCGATCGCCCTCCAATTCCTCATCCACTCACGCAACGATGGTTTGATACGTTTCAATCATGCGTTTGGCAATAATGTCCCAGGTGTAGTTCTCCAAGATGAGCTTGCGAGCGCGATCGCCCAGTGCTTTCGCTTCATTAGGATGCCGGAGACAATGGTGAAGAGCAGTGGCGATCGCCTCAGCATCAATGTCAACAACGTGAGCAGCTTGAGCCTGGGCTGCTTCAGGAAAGTTGCAGCCTGTGGTGATTACACAGGGAAGTCCACAGGCCATTGCCTCCAGCACCGACATGCTGAATCCTTCGGAGTAGGAAGGCGCTGTATACACTTGAGCAGCAGCAAGGGCGGCTAATTTAGCGTCGCCCATGAGCATTCCTGTGAACGTGATTGAATCTTCGCACGGGGCTTGCTTGACAAGAGTTTCAGCCGTGCTTCGATATCCGTTGCTGTCGGGGCCTGCAAGAATGAGATGAGCAGATGGAAATTGCGATCGCAGCGATGCAAACGCGGGAATCAGCAGGTCTAATCCTTTCTTTGGATCAATCCGACCTAGAAACAAAATCAGAGTTTTGTCACACAGATGAGGAAACTGCTGAAAAAAATAGTCGGGACTGGGTAGACGCTCAAACTCCTGAGTATGAATTCCGTTAGGGATTGTCACGACCGAGCTGGTCAGCTTGAGTTGTTGGAGATTTTGATGTTCCGGCGGAGCTAGGGTATGAACCGCAGCTGCTCGATTGAGAAAGGGTTGCTCTAACCAGCGATAATAGAGCCGCTTTTTCTGTGCTTTGTGAGCCAGTGCCCAAGGTTCCAACATGCCATGAGGTGTACGGATATAGGGCACTCGATAGCGGTGACAAGCGATATGAGCAGGCAACACTGGATATGAAAATACAGTATGCGTATGGACTATGTCGTAGTGTCCAGTATTTTGAAAGAGCCAACGAGTGAGACTTGGGCTAAATGTATAATGCTTTGCACCCAAGCGGGGAAAGTATCGGATGCGGCAGGCGCGATCATTCATCCAGGTATCGAGCGGAACATCTAAATCATCATTGCCATTGGCGTTTGTCGTGACGATATCCAGTTGAGTGATGTGGTCAGTGTGATGGGCGATCGCCTCAGCCAGCTCTAATACACATTTTGATGGCCCACCATACACTTCGCCCAAGTAAGGCGTCACCATGAGGCATTTCATAAGGTGATGCCTTGGTTGTGGGGCTGATCGGAGCCAGTGCTGGGCGTTTTGTGATGGTTTTGTAGAGCTTGCTCTGCGGCCCTGATCATGCCCTGCCCAAACTGTGCAGGACGATGATGAGCGGCGATCGCCCGACTAGCCTCACCCCATTGTCGTCTTTGAGATTCATTGATTT
>CAKZMO010000590.1 GCA_937128595.1 uncultured cyanobacterium
AACAGCGGGAACGCAGGGGTGTTGCTCAACTGCCGAACCAGCACAATTCAGCCGATCACGATGTGCCGATCACGATGGAGGGAGTCACGATTCTGGCTGGGGTGTCGGTGTTTCGGCCTTGACGCGGCGAATCGGCAAGCTGGCAATCAGCGCAGTCACCCGCTGATCGTTTTCCAAGGAAAATTCTGATAGCTCAGAGTCAATTTCGACATATCGAGAAACCACTTCCAAAATCTCTTTCCGCATCTTCTCAACAGTCTCTGGAGGAAGGTCAGCGCGATCGTGAGCTAACACAATCTGAAGACGACGTTTGACCTCGTCTCGACTTGTCGCAGACTGATTTCGATTAAAAAGACGGTCTAGTAGTTCGGTAATCATGCGGCTTCGGTAGGAGCGATGGGCGGGCGTCTAAGTTCCTAGCGCTTTGAGTTGCTACGAAACATGCGACGAATGCGGGAAAACAAGTCGTCGTGCGCTGCGGTTAGATCTAACAATGGAACTTTTTTGCCCTCAAGCCGCTGCACAATGTTGTTGAAGGCGATTCCGGCAAGGGAAAGCGTTTCTGACAAAACGAGGGGTTCTCCTCGGTTGGTGGACACGATCACTTTTTCGTCGTCGGGCACAACACCCAGCAGCGGAATAGCAAGAATTTCTTGAACATCGCTGACAGACATCATCATGTCTTCTTGCACCATTCCCGCTCGGAGACGATTGACGATGAGATGAAGATTTTTCACGTCATTTGCTTCAAGCAAACCGATGACTCGGTCGGCATCACGCACAGCAGCAATTTCAGGCGTTGTGACGATGATGGCTTCTGTCGCTGCGGCGATCGCATTCTGAAATCCCATCTCAATGCCAGCCGGACAATCGATCAGCACGAATTGATAATTCTTTGCCAGAGAGTTGAGCAGATCTTTCATCTGCTCTGGACTGACGGCTTCCTTCGTGCGGTTTTGGGCGGCGGGTAACAGTACCAGATTTGGATGACGTTTGTCTTTCACCAGTGCCTGATCGAGCCGGCACTCGCCAGAAATCACCTCAACGGCGGTGTAGACAATGCGGTTTTCCAATCCTAGAAGCAAGTCTAGGTTTCTTAGCCCGAAATCAGCATCGACAACGGCAACCGAGTGCCCCCGTTGGGCAAGCGCCATTCCCAAATTGGCTGAGCAAGTCGTTTTACCGACTCCGCCTTTACCCGATGTAACGACAATGACACGACTCATGAAAGAAATGGGGTAGACAGCTTAGAGGATGATGAAGTGAATAGTGTGATAGATAGCTAACGCCATCACGATATCAGCGTTTTTTGCAATTTACTACAGTCCGTTGGAATTTTAGGACGATAGACGAATTCTCGGGAAATCGCTTGCTCTGGTAATTCGAATCCCTTTTGCTGTGGTGTAAGCGACTTCAGGATGAAACTGTGCGGGTGGTGTTTCTGGCGATCGCGCTACGGCATCTCCAATCCGCATTTGAGTGGCTTCCATCCGCAACGACATAATCAAACAGTCTGTGTCACCCGCCGCTCCGGCATGGGCAACTCCTCGAAGCACTCCCCACACAATCACGTCTCCGTCTGCAATGATAGCGCCACCGGGGTTAACGTCGCCTAGAACGATCACTGTGCCAGGATGCCGAATCTCGACGCCCGATCGCACTGTCATCTGCACATAAAGCGGGTCAGCCATAGGAGATTTAGTCGTCTCACCCGACTGATTGAGATGGGTCACAGGAGAGTGCTGCTCAACCGAGTAACCCGCTGTAGCAGCAGCCACTGCTGTTTGACGCCGCCTCGTATAGACGCGCTTGAGATACAGCTTGGCCTCAGCCAGAACATCAGCAATTTCTTGGAGCTGGCGAGCGTCGAGCAAGCGATCCTGGGCAAGAAGATGCACGGCGGTGTTGGGACGCCAAAAGCGATCGCCCCCCTGAAGCCGATGTTTGAGTTGTTGCCACAGTTCAGACCAATGGGTTGTAATGATATCGTTCTCTGGAGGCAGCAGCAGCAGCAGGCGTCCCCCTTCACTTTTGAATCGAATTTGGGCTCGCGAGATTTGCTCTGAAGACGCTGGATCTGAAAATTCAGAACTCCTCAGTTGGCGATCCTCTGGTTGCTTTGAACCTAGAGCGGGGGACTGTATTGCTGACGAATCAGTCGCTGTTGAGTTCAGCGCTGTGTGGGAATCACCATGCTCTGATTGAGCTTCAGCTTGAGAAGATGCAGAATGAGTCTTACTGGAATCTGATGGAGAACTTTCGGATGCAGAAACGGCGGATACTGTTGCGGAAACAGACGGATCAGTCATGCCAGAAAAATCTTAAGAACCTAAGGTCAGCGAAATGTTGGTGCTAAAGCTGGATGGCGGCAAGCGATCGCCGCACTTAGAGACGCCCCTACTCTCATTACTAAGTCCCTATACTATTCGATTTATCTCATCACCGATACATCAGAGCTAATCTGTTAAGCATCTTCACGCCAAGATTGGGGGGAAGTTGTGCACATGCTCCGGATTGTGAGCTAAGAAAATGCAAATCGTTATATGGGGAGGCAAAATCAGGATCAGCCAAACCCGTCAGCAAAGGTTCGAACCCAGAGAGGCGATGTCCTACGATGCTCCTCCAGAGTATCCTTGAAATTCAAAGGTCTTTGCTCAGATGGCGAATAGCAGGTGACTAGCGTATGGCTTCAACTTTCTTTGGACTCGCCCTGGCAGACTGTAATCCTTACTAAGGGTTGTTCCTGTGAAATCTTCACTACGGTTTCTTCGTGCGAGACTTTCGTGGCACATTGTTTCGTGGATTTTTGTGAGCATTGTTGCTGTCGAGGCTGTTATTTTAGTGCCTTCCTATCTCCGACGAGAGCGGGAGCAACTCAAAAATCTGGAAACAATCTCTTTCGAAGTCCTCGCTTCGTTGATGCAACTGTCGATGCTGGAAGGACAGGCCAATGATTCGCCATCGCCCGTGCGGCTTTTGCCCCAAACCATCGGCACCGGGTCAGTTATTCAAGGGGGCGAGCTGTATCGTCCTAATGGCGAGCTGGTTAGCTCTTTCGGGGAACCTCCTGACATTCTGTTTACCCCCAACTTGGTTCACGAGGTGAGTCGAAGTCGCAGTTCTGATGGCGATCGCTACGATGTCTCTTGGCCTGCGGCAAAGCTTGATGGCGCGTATGTTTTAATTGTCCGTCATGATTCTTCTTTGATAAACGCTGATCTCAGAGCTTTTGCGTGGCGAGTGACAGGACTTGTCCTGATTATTTCAATCGTGGTGACGTTAGCAACGATGGCGGCTCTGGGCGCGACGGTCATTGCCCCCATTCTCAAGCTGCGCGAAGACTTGTTGTTGGCAGGCACTGCTGTTAGTGAAGAGAGAAGCGTGCCTCGGTTTCAGACCCTTCAAAACCAGCGCAAGGATGAACTGGGCGATGTAATGGAAGCGTTTCACCAAATGTATGGCCGCATTCGTCGAGAAATTAGTACTCGGCGGCAAGCCGAGTTAGCCCTTCGAACCGAGCAAGAAAAGGCAGAGCGCCTTTTACTCAATATTTTGCCAAAGCCAATTGCGGAAAAGCTGAAGCAGAATCAGCACCTGGTGGCAGAACGATTTGAATCTGTCACCGTTTTGTTTGCTGACATTGTTGGCTTCACCGAAATTGCCGCTCGGATTTCCGCTACTGAGCTGGTCGCTATTCTCAATCAGATTTTTTCAACCTTTGATCAGCTTGCCGATCAGTACGGGTTAGAGAAGATTAAAACGATCGGCGATGCCTACATGGTGGTGGGGGGATTGCCCATGCCCTGTTCTGACCATATGACGGCGATCGCCGATATGGCATTGGCAATGCGTTCCGAAATCAAAAATTTCAAAACGGATGAAGGTATACCGTTTCAGCTCCGAATTGGCATTAGTACAGGAGCGATTGTTGCAGGCGTGATTGGGTTGAAAAAGTTTAGCTATGATTTGTGGGGAGACGTGGTGAATGTAGCAAGCCGCATGGAGTCTCACAGCAAACCTGGACACATTCAGGTTACGGAGACCGTTTACAATCACTTGAAAGAGCAATACTGTTTTCAGCGACGCGGGCCTCTAAATATCAAAGGACGCGGAGAAATGGTGACCTATTTTTTGACTGGGGCGATCGCCTCTCCACCCCTCTGAGCCCAAACTCACCCCTTGGTATGACAGAAGG
>CAKZMO010000591.1 GCA_937128595.1 uncultured cyanobacterium
CGGCTTCTCCATCAACTATTGGTTTTATCTCAGCGCGTAGCACTATACAAAAAATACTCCTTCATCACGAAGGAGCATCTTGCGGTATTGTTCAGCACTTGACGAGGGAGAGTTCAGTATACAGATTCTAGAGATCAAGCTCTAGCAATCGTCTGCAATCATAATCATCCAGCCGCCGCAAGCGATATCGCTAGCTGAGAGAAGCACGACTGCGATCGTAAGCAGCTCCATTGCCAGCAAATGGCTTTCCTTGTACTCCATGCCAAGACTCTGACGCCTCAGATGGCATTCCCATTTCTACCAGCGTGCGTCCTAGCATTGAACGCTGACGATTTTTAATTTGATGGTGGTGACGCATCATCAATGACCGTGCTTGATCTTGAGTGGACATAATGGAAAGCTCCGTGATGAGGTGAGGAAAAGAATAGAAAACGGCACACCGTTGAGACAAACACGAGTCAGTGTTGTGTTGAACTCTTGTCGGTCTATAGCTTGATTATAGCAATTCTGTAGCGAATGATACTAAATTGTCGTGTTTATGCAATTTGATGGGATCAGTGGTTGCTCTCTATGAGTCTCAGATTCTTTGCATCATTGGGATAGAGATAATTTTCGGCGGCGATCGCCGCTTTTCCCAACCGGATTAAGTTCGTTAAGTTATATTGACTCTCAAGCCATCGTTGGTTTTTCTCATCATCCCAAGCCGCTGGCATGAATCTACCTATCATTCATCACCCCAACTACGTAGCGCCGCTGCCCTTGGGTCATCGCTTTCCAATGCCTAAGTTTGGAAAACTCTACAACCTGCTGCTCAAAGACGGTATTGCGCAGCCGGATCATGTTTATCAGCCGCAGTCACTCCCCATCGCATGGATCGAACACGTGCATGAACCGGACTATGTGCGGAGTTACTGCGAAGGAACCCTCGCCCCCAAAGCCCAGCGACGCATTGGTTTGCCTTGGAGTCCTGAACTGGTAGAGAGAACCTGTTTTGCCGTAGCAGGAACTGTCCTCACAGCCCAGCTTGCCCTTCGTCATGGCCTTGCTTGCAATACGGTCGGAGGAACCCATCACGCTTTTCCTGATTACGGTTCAGGCTTTTGTATCTTTAACGACCTGGCGATCGCCACCCGTGTTGTTCAGTCTTTGGGACTTGCGAAGACAATCCTCATTGTGGATCTCGATGTTCATCAGGGCGATGGTACCGCGATGATTTTTCAAGACGACTCGACAGTCTTCACGTTTTCGATGCACTGTCAGATCAACTTTCCGAGTCGCAAGCAAATCAGCGACCTCGACGTTCCCCTTGCGGAAGGCACAGAAGACGAACCCTACCTGCAAACCTTGGCTCAGTACTTGTCCGATCTGTTAACTCAAGTCAACCCAGATCTGGTGCTGTATGACGCAGGAGTCGATACCCATGTGGGCGATCGCCTCGGAAAATTAGCGCTCACCGACACGGGCATCTTCAGACGAGAAATGCAGGTGCTGAATACTTGTCTCAGCCAAGGGTATCCAGTCGGTTGCGTCATTGGTGGAGGCTACTGTCAGGATTTTGATAGTCTGGCCTATCGACACTCCATTCTCCACCGCGCCGCGAGTAACCTGTTTCATCAATTTCGGCTGTAGTGACAGATTGCTATTAACTGAACGATGGCAATTTCGTGTCGAGTGCCCGTCCGGAGATCAGTTCTGCCCAACGGTTTCTCGATTGAGTAGGATCTAGCCCATCCGTTGATTGATCAAATCGGATCTGGGCGCTTCAACATTCAGATCTGAACGACACAAATTGAAACATTGATCTCACGATTCATCAACGCCAAGATCAGAAACGTTACAGGATCTTGGATTTAGATCTTTTGATCCAGTTGCCCAAAACGCGAAATCAGCATTTTTTAGCTCCTCTGCGCGGATGTCGTCATCGAAAAAGTGGACATTTTTGATCAGATTTGATCTAATGTCTTTGAGGATCATTTGATCTCACAGATCATCCGATCTTTATTAGGTCAGTGCAACATGAAAGTCTCTTCACAAGCAAGACATGGCGATCGCCCTTGTGTTCTTGCTTACTTTTCACCAAAGCCACGACCGTAACGAAATATCACAAGATCGAGGCTCCTTTTCTTCGATCTCTCATCTGCGCCTGTGGAAAAGCCTGGTTTTCCTGTGGAAAAGCCCTGAAATGATCGTGGAAAAAGAGGCTTAATCCGGGTAAAACTTTAGCAGTTCTATTGAACTACTCGATTTCTCCCCAATTTTTTGAACGTTTTCCACAGGCTTGTGATCTCTTCAAAATGAGCTGTGTCACGATTTCAGAATTTCTCCACAGTTTCCACATGCTCTACTACTACGGCTCTTTCTTTAAAAATTTTCAAGAGAAGAAGATCTTTTAATCCAGTAAGATCAAGCGATTGAAGCTTTCTGACAAGAGTGATAGGATTTCGTTCCAGGTGATGTTGAGTCTCCTGGCAACCCAAACGAACAATCAAAGACCCAGCATTCTAGTCATACTTTAGCTAAGGCTCTGCATAGGTCTAGCCTGTCGGAACACAAGTTTTCCACAGGACAATTTCATATGGAAGCATTCTTCAGCGTTGAAATGGTGCAGAAATGACGATTCTGTCATTCAGACACTATTGAATTCAACCTGAAACTGGATTGTATTCTTTTCTCATTTTTTTCTCCTTAGTTATTATGAAATTTGTTTGTAATCAAAGTGAATTAAATACCCATCTCTCCTTGGTTGGCCGTGCCGTGCCGTCTAGACCCAGCCATCCCGTTTTGGCTAATGTTCTTTTGGTGACAGATGAGGAAACCAATCAGGTCAGCTTGACGGGGTTTGATTTGAGTTTGGGAGTGCAGACTAGCTTTACGGCTTCGGTCGAAACAGGAGGACGCTTGACTCTTCCGGCCAAACTCCTAAGCGATATTGTGTCTCGGCTTCCAGACGGAGAAATCACGTTTGATGACGATGACGGAGAAACCGTGGTCACTCTGACCTGCGCCTCTGGACGTTACCAAGTCCGGGGCATGAGTGCTGAAGAGTATCCTGACTTGCCGACGATCGATGGGGGAGATGTTGCTTATCTGCCTGTAGAGGCTTTGGGCGAAGGCTTGGGGGGAACACTGTTTGCTTCTAGTGCGGATGAGAGCAAACAGGTCTTGACGGGGGTTCATCTCGCTGCGGGTGTCGAGGGGCTTGAATTTGCCGCGACCGATGGACATCGCCTTTCTGTCGTAGAAACTCTTAGCGTGACGGAAGACGATGCAGAACCCGTTCCAACAAACACGGCTGAGTTTGATGTCACTGTTCCAGGTAAGGCACTCCGCGAATTGGAACGGATGCTTCAGATGCACCAGTCCTCGAAGGCGATCGCCGTTCGGTTTGACCAGGGCCAGTTGATCGTCGAATGGGATAACCAGCGTCTCACAAGTCGGTTGCTAGAAGGGCAATATCCCAACTATCGTCAGCTGATTCCGCGTCAGTTTTCTAAACAGATGACGGTTGATCGACGGTTGTTGGTGGGGGCACTAGAGCGAATTGCTGTATTAGCGGATCAGAAAAATGGCATCGTCAAACTATCGCTCAGCAACGATGCTCAAGAAGCCGTTGTTTCAGTGGATGCTCCAGATGTGGGAAGCGGTCAAGAGTCAATTCCTGCTCAAATTACAGGCGAAGATTTAGATGTCGCTTTCAATGTTAAGTATCTGCTGGAAGGGCTAAAGGCTTTCACGACATCTGAAATTCAAATGCAGTTTAACTCTGCAACGAGTCCGGCGATCGCCACTCCCTTAGGCGGCATGAAGATGACCTATCTGGTAATGCCAGTACAAATTCGCGCGTAGAAATTTTGACGATATAAGTCAATCCACTCCCTTGATTCTGTCTCTGATACAGGATGAACAATGATGGCTGAATCATCA
>CAKZMO010000592.1 GCA_937128595.1 uncultured cyanobacterium
TGTTGGCGATCGCGAATTCCGCTCAACACCGCAATGTGAGGAATGTCGTACTGCTTAGCTGCGGCAATATCAGCCTCTGTGTCTCCAATCATCCAAGTCAGTGAGGCAGGGGGTAACTCAGCTAACGCTTGCTGCATCATGTTGGGCTTGTCGTGAACATCCGCAACCTTTGTGTATCCGTCGTCTAAACAGTACCGTCGGTCTGGAGCAAAGAAACGCGCAAGGTCGTACTGCTGAAATGCTGCTTCCAGTTCACAGGTATGACGCATAGTCATCACAGCCAGATCGATCGCAGAAGCTTGGATACGCTCTAGGGTGGCGATCGCCCCTGGAACTAGTTGATCATGGCTCAAAAAGGACTGCGAATGAACGATACGTCCTCGCATCTTTGCAAATGCTTTAGCCTGGTCATCATCCAAGCCCGAACGTTTAGCAATCTGACGCTCAGGAACACGCGCTCGCTTCAGCGCCCAAAACTCTGGTTTGGGCAAAATATATAAGAGCTGGCCTGCATAACGCGTTTCTTCGAGGCAATGAAGATAGACATGATAATAACGGGGCGACACGTCTATAATCGGCCCGTCGAAATCGGTAATGATTCTCAGCATGACTCCTGGTCTATGTCCCTTATGGTTATTCTGTCGCAGTCATCAGAGCAATCGTCACTCATCAGAGCAATCGTTTTCTACTGACTACTGGCGTATGTCGGTACGCGAATTGACAACCGTGGCTGAATTTTAACAATTCTTTAGGGAGCATCGCCTCGTCCCCACCCCCATAATTCGCTTAAATGATGAAATCTCTACATTATTGCTACGAACAACCTCGCCCTTATCAGAATATTTATGAGTCTTTCCCGATTCAACCGTCGGCATCTGCTAACAGGAGCCACCACAGGGGCGATCGCCACCGCTGGATGGATGGCATCGCAGCCCGTCCAGGCAACCACGAGTAACGAAGCCGCCTCTTCTGATACTGCACCTGAAGTGACTTGGCGAATGGCAACCAGTTGGCCTCCCTCCATCGATACTCTGTATGGCACAGCGGAAGAAATTGCTGAACGGGTCAGCGTCATCACTAAAGGCCAGTTCATCATTCAAGTCTCTGCCGCTGGAGAACTCGTTCCAGGGCTACAAGTCCTCGACGCAGTGCAATCGGGCACTGCCCAATGCGGGCATTCCGCAGCTTACTACTATGTAGGCAAGTCGAAAGCGCTTGCCTTCAGCACCGCACTCCCCTTTGGTTTCACCGCTCGTCAGCAAAACGCCTGGTTTTATCAAGGAGGCGGCATTGAGGCCATGAACAAAATCTACGCAAAGTTCAATACCCTGGCTTTTCCAGCAGGCAACACTGGGGTTCAGATGGGCGGCTGGTTTAAGCAAGAAGTCAACTCTCTGTCCGACCTTCAGGGTCTCAAGATGCGTACAGCCGGGTTAGGCGGAGAAGTTTTTTCTCGGTTGGGAGTCAACGTCCAAGCTTTACCCGCAGGAGAAATCTTGTTGGCATTAGAGCTAGGAACCATCGACGCAGCCGAGTGGGTCGGCCCCTATGACGATGAAAAGCTTGGCCTGCAAGACACAGCTCCCTACTATTACTATCCCAGTTGGTGGGAGCCCGGAGCGAGCCTCGATCTCATGATTAACCAGGATGCCTGGAACGCTTTACCCCTCTCTTATCAGCAGGCGTTAGTTGAGGCTGCCGCCGCCGCCAATGCTAGCTGTCTCGCGAAATATGATGCTCGCAATCCTCAAGCTCTGGAGCGGTTACTAGAAGGAGGCACAGAGCTGAGACGCTTTAGTGACGATATTCTCCAGGCAGCAACAGCAGCATCGCAAACATTGTTTGAAGAGTATGCAAACAGTGATGCAGACTTCCAGGAAATCTATGCTGGCTGGAAAGAGTTTCGTAATCCGATTCAGAAGTGGCATAGCCTAGGGGAGTTAGACTTTCTCAGATTTGCTAACACCTAAGACATCTTCTTCAAGAGCCTGTAGCGATCGCCAACCCCAATTGACTTGTTTCATTGCCTGCAACAACAACAGTCCAGCACCAAAACGAAAGACAACAAAAAGTATTGGGACTGGAAGAATAGCGAATTTTCAGTCGAGAATCAATGGTTTAGCAAGAGGTAGACTTCGACATTTGGGATTCAAAATGAAATGTCTACTTTATAAGAGATTTGAATTTTCAAGCTGCCTCAATCTATCTATAGTTTTCTAAGTTAAAAGATTTTGGAAAGGAACGTCCCCCTCTCAAGAGATAAGAACGATCGCACAATCACGTGAGAAAATCTGAGAATCATAAATGGATGCGGGAGATTCTTACCATCTATCCACCTATGATTATTCGTTGTCGCTTTGAGTTAACTAATTATGAAACTCGTCTCCGAACCCAAAATCGACATCAAAATTCGCCGCATGAAAGAGCGGATTCGATGGCAGCACGACAAGGTGACGAAACGAGGAATTGATCAAACCCGTTTACACATCGAGGGGGAGATCGGCCAGTCCGAGGCGTTTAACTTTTTGGTCTTGGGAGATAGCGGGACAGGTCGGCACCGAGGCAGCCATCCTCAGCGGCAGGTAGCAAAATGCATGTTAGAGAAAGGTCAAGATGCACATTTCACCTTGCATACCGGAGATGTCGTTTATTTGGTGGGGTCTAGCGAACAGTATCCCTACAATTTTATTCGTCCCTATCGCGAGTGGTTAGTCGGTGGAGACAACTACAAAAAAGTTGCCTACGATGACATGACCTTCAAGCGCCCCTTTTTTCCAGTGCTAGGCAATCATGACTACTACGATTTGCCCCGTCTCCTAGGTTTCTTGGCTGGAATTGGTGGGCCGATTCGCTATGCTCTCCGCTCCTATGTTGATTTGGACGTGGGCTGGCATGGCTCTTTCAAAGGAGGTGCTTTTGCCAAAGCGTTTATTGACTACTTGCAGGGAATGCCTGAGTCTCAGCTTGATACTCATCTCGACGAGCACTATACCAGTCAGGTTGCGGGCGATCGCTGCCTCACCTATCGCCCCGGACATTTCACGCGGGTTCCCAATCGCTACTACACCTTCCGATATGGAGGCATCGACTTCTTCGCTCTGGATTCCAATACGCTCAATCATCCGCTGCCGCTCAGCAGTTCAGACAGTCGAGAGGGCAGTCGTCAACAACTTCAAGCAAGGCGAGATCAGCTAGAGGCAGAAAAGACCAAAATTTTGCGCGAGCTAGGGGCAGATGTTGCGAACCCGATGGAGGATGAAGAACACGATGACCTGACCGGAGAGCTAGAAGAACTCGACGAGGCCATCTACGACATCGATAAGCAGTTGGATGAGGCTGACATGTCATCAATGATTGACCAGCAGCAGCTCGATTGGTTGCGCGATCGCCTGATTGCATCTTGGAGAGATACGTCCGTGCGAGGACGTATCGTCTTCTTCCATCATCCTCCTTACGTGACCGAAGCCACGAAATGGTTTCAGGGTCAAACTCTCGCCGTGCGTCATCATCTTCGCAATGTATTAGACGCAGTGCAGGCCGAAGTGAGCGCAATCGCTCAAGGCCAACCGTTACTCAATCTCGTTCTCTGCGGACATGCTCACTGTTTGGAATATCTCCGCACAGTAGATACCGGACATGGCGATGCCAATATTCCCTGGATTGTCTGTGGAGGCAGTGGCTATAGCTTGCGACGGCAGCGATCCGAGGGCAACGAACTCACAGAACAGGTGGACGGACAAGAGCAGGTTGTCGCCACATCCAAACTTTTCTTAGGTCGGACTGGCAAAGGCTCAACTCTCAAACGTCCCTACTCGTCGATACGGGTCGAGATCAGTCAGGGAAGCCCTCTGCAAATATCTGTTGTGCCCCTAATTGCAGAGCAGCAACAGGATGGATGGAACGCCTATACCCACGAACCACTACAGATTTAAAAGAACCCACCAGACCGCAAGAGAATTACTCTTTCTTCAGTTGTGATCGCAACTGAGTTAGAGCCTCAGATAAGCTCAACGTTGCTAAAACCTTTGCTGCATCAAGATGCTCGTCACAAAACCACTCCAATCCACGGGGATGTCCGACTTGGCGTTTTGGGAGGGGGACAAAGTCCGCAAATCGAACGAGTCCCCCATCTTTTACTGAAAATCGTTTGGTGCAGAGTTTACAAATTGGTGGTCTCATTTGGTGGTCTCATAGAGTTCCTAAACCATTTGGCCTGTTGCCAGCCAAATTTGAGCGTTCACCGGAGCTTGAGCTTTGGCTAGCATATCCTTCAGTTGTTCGCCTTCCAGAACATCGTCTGCCAAAAGTTTCTGAGCCATAGAGTCTAGCAGTTCGTGGTTGAGCTTGAGAACGGCGATCGCCATCTCGTGGGCGTGGTGAATGGATTGCTTCACCAACCGATCGATCTCGGCGGCGACTTCTCCTCCCATGGAGCGGCGAGTGCTGCCATTCTCCAGAAACTGCGACTGGGTTTTCTCGAAGGCAATTGGCCCAAGGTCAGGAGACATGCCATATTGAGTCACAGCGCGTTCAGCTAGATCCGTGGCTTTTTGGATGTCGTCGCTGGCTCCTGATGAAACCTTACCAAACACCACTTCTTCCGCCGATCGCCCGCCGAGAAGTGTGGCAAGCTGACCGCGCAGTTCGTCTTCCAACAGCAAAAAGCGATCGTCTTCAGGGGTCTGCATCGTATAGCCCAAGGCTCCTCTCCCCCGTGGCACGATGGAGATTTTCGAGACTTGACTGCCTCCAGGCATAAGCGAACCGACGATGGCATGACCAACTTCGTGATAGGCAACCGTTTTGCGCTCAGTGGGAGACAAAATGCGCGATCGCTTTTCCAGTCCCGCAATCACCCGCTCGATGGCTTCTTTCACATCAGTCATCATCACGGCTTCCCGATTGTTACGAGCCGCAAGCAATGCCGCCTCGTTGATCAGATTCGCCAGATCCGCTCCAGCAAAACCTGAGGTTTGAGCGGCGATCGCCTTCAGATTAACATCCTTACCCATCTGGACACTGCTGGAATGTACCTTCAAGATTTCTAGACGACCACTTTTGTCAGGACGATCCACCAAAACTTGGCGGTCAAAGCGCCCAGCTCGCTTCAGGGCAGGGTCAAGAATTTCAGGACGATTTGTCGCAGCAATCAAGATCACACCTTGGTTGCCATCAAACCCGTCCATCTCCGTCAGCAACTGATTCAGCGTTTGTTCTCGCTCGTCATTTGCTCCGTGAGGGTTAGCGCCGCGAGATTTGCCAATGGCATCTAGCTCATCAATAAAGACAATACAAGGGGCTTGCCGCTTCGCTTTATTGAACAGATCTCGCACCCGCGAGGCTCCAACACCCACATAAAGCTCCACAAATTCTGACGCAGCCATGCTCAGGAAAGGAACATTGGCCTCTCCCGCAACCGCTTTTGCGAGCAACGTTTTGCCTGTTCCTGGAGGCCCTACAAGCAGCACTCCTTTCGGCATTTTTGCCCCGATTTTGCGGTATTTGTCGCCATCTTGGAGGAAGTCAACGACTTCTTTGAGTTCTTGCTTCGCTTCGTCAACTCCCGCTACGTCAGCAAAAGTGATTCGCGTTTTAGCTTTACTAGCAGCAGGGTTGTACGTTCTTGCCTTAGTTTTGCCAGCGGTTACACCACCCATGGCAGATCCCATACCACCAGCCCCTTCTCGCGTGAACCAAGCTGCTGCCCCCAGCAACGCTCCGGCCCCCAACAACGCTCCAACAAGCCCTGCAGCGGTTCCAGAGTCATCGCTTGGGGTTGAGAACTCAACCTGATGCTCTTGAAGCATGGCAGGAATGTCATCCGTATTGCCTGCGGGTTTGACGGTGTAAAAGCGTTTTGCCCCAAGTTCAGGCTTGAGGCGATATTCAATTCGATAGGGCTTAAGAGTAGCGTGCAGTACTTTCTGGCTGCTTACTTGCTCGACAAACGTGCTGTAAGCTTCGCGGGTGATGGTTGCCGTTTTCATGCTGAGTTCTATCTCGGTAGGGAATACTGATGGCAAGACATAAAGCAGTGAAACAATCGCGAGATTAAGACTCCACTACATATTCGAACATCTCAATAATTCGATTATGCAAGAATCTTTTCCTCCTCAATAGGTGAGATCTCCCTACTCTTTTTATTTTTTAAATCAATAGAAAATGAATGAGATACGGTTTTTACACCCTATCAATTCGGTTATCTGAAATGTCCCTCAAGGCTGTTTTTTCAAGTGAGACGCGACATGCCAAAGAATATGTTTGCGAAGGTTTTAGTTGGCGAAATTTAGCATTATTCCCTTACTGAAACAGAGAATTGAATTTAAGATTTAGCTTTTCTATAAAAGAAAAAAGGGATAAGGTTAACAAGATTTGTTAATCAAGAGTTAATCAAGAGCTATGCACTATGCTCGTGTTCAAAAAATAAAATTGACTCAAGTGAATCCAAACGCAAATGTTTTTCGTACTGATAGTGATTCAGAGACGATAGTGAGTCAGAAATGAGTTGCGGTTACAAGATCATCAAGTGAGCTGCGATCGCCACCTATTTTCTGTGTTGTGAACAGCAGTGAGGTTAATGCACAGACGGCATTTTGACAGCTAGCGGAGCTTTAGTCGTGCCATTTCTTCACTAAAGTCTTCATCAACAACCTAGCAAACAACATTCAGCAGAAGGAACATGCAATTCATGAAAAATAAGTTTTACAGCCTTCGCTTTCTCTTAGGCACTCTTGCCGTGGGTATTGGCATCAGCTTGCCCCAAGCGGCTTATGCAGGGCATACCAACCCGGTACTCAGCACTCATCTTGATGGCAGTGCCGAAGTGCCCAGCGATGGTGAGATGTCTCAGATGGTCGGTGATGCTACTGGCATGGGACATGCTTACGTTTTCGGCGTTGACGGAGATGAAACGACTCTGTGCTATGTCTTAGAAGTCTCAGGAATTCAAATGGTGCCTGTGGGAGATGGCATGGCAGCCCATATTCACGAAGGCAGTATGTCCGAAAATGGGCCAGTCGTAGCAGCTCTGGCGGGGCCAGAAGACGGCGATGCTGGAGACTGTTTGACGGAAGGCGAAGAAGGAAAATTCCCTACAGGAGAAGCAGGCATCGTCCAACGAATTCTTAACAATCCTGGAGATTTCTATATCAATGTCCACAATCCCCAGTTTCCCGCTGGTGCCATTCGGGGACAACTGAGCGGCTCTAGTCACTCCCACTAACGCGAGTCGATAAAAGGGCGAGGTCTGGCAGTAGTATAGGGGTTAAAATTGCTGGATTCCCAGTGTCTATGGAATCAGAACCGCCCAATAGCGAACAACCCAGCCCTGCAGCGTCTGTTCTGGACGATGCTCAATTGTGGTTGGCGATCGCCCAGGGCGACTCATCAGCATTGGGAACTCTCTACGATCGCCACGCGGGCTTGGTGTATGGCGTTGCGCTCAAGGTGCTAGGCAACGCCCAAGACGCAGAAGACCTCACCCAAGATATTTTTGTCAAGCTCCCCAGCTACTCTTACAACCCACAGCGGGGAGCCTTGAGAACATACCTGGCGATCGTCACTCGATCCCGCGCGTTGGATCGAGCGCGATCGCGCCAAGTTGCTCAGCGCTCTATTCAGAAATTGGAAGGCGATCGCTCCACCGTTGAGTCATCAACTGGATCATCAACGCCTTTATATGAAACGATGCAGCAGGAGCAGAGCCAAGAAGTTCAAGCCGCCTTGGGTCAGTTGTCAGAAAGCCAGCAGCAAATTTTGAAGCTCGCTTACTACGACGGATTGACCCAAGCAAGCATTGCTGAACGACTGGGCACCCCTCTAGGGACGATTAAAACGAAGACACGTCGAGGATTGCTCAAACTCCGTCAAATACTGCATACCCAATCGGAGCAGGCAGATCGGCGGTCATGACAGAAGACAAGAGCATGAGCGAATCATCCATTCCATCAGACGAGCGCCAACGATTGATTGCTGGCTATGTGCTGTATGACCTTGGCCCTGACGAATACGCTATCTTGCAGCAATGGATGGCAGAAGATTCGGCGATCGCCCAAGACATTGCAGACGAAATAGAGCAGATGCAGCAGGTTCTAGAGTCGGTCTATGGGACACCAGACATTCCTCCTCCGATTCATCTCCGAGACACCATTCTCGAAGTCTATCGAGCGAGGAATGTGAGCGTTGATTCTACGGTCGAAAGCCAAGCTGTTCTCCCTAACCCAGAGTTCATTTCTGCCGAGCAGACTTTGACTCCGGTTGCTTTGTCTCCGGTTGCATTGTCGTCCGTACAGCCACACACCCGTCGTCGCTGGGTCATCGGGTTGGGCGCTGTGGCGGCAGTGTTAATTGCAGGACTGAGTCTTAGCAACATTTTGCTATGGCGATCGCTGCAAACTACCCGCGCTCAACTCGAAAATGTTCAACCCTCGAACGCTCAACCGATTCGCACTGTGTCTCTCACCCCCGTGGATGCGGAGACCCCCACGGCTGCTTCCATCCTCGTCCAGATTAACGCTGAAGATTTAGAAGCTACCTTAGGGGTCGAAAATTTGCAGCCCCTGTCGGACGAGAAGGTTTATGCGCTCTGGACGGTACTCCAGCCCGACGCTCCCTTCACCACTGATCCCAAAAATGCCATTCTGACCCAAACTTTTACCGTCGATGAAACAGGAAATGCTTCGACTCAAATTTTGCTCCCGCGAGCCTACCAAGATTCTCAATGGGTGAAGGCGATCGCCATCACGATTGAAGATGCCGATGCTCCCCAGCGACATGAATCTAGCCCAATTTTTATCGAAGCGCTTTAAACCCAGATCCTCAAATTTAAGACCGTACACATAAGACCGTACATACAAGACTGTAGTAACCCAGCAAGAATTAATTGCTGTTGCTTTAAGTGGGCGATCGCATCAAGCTATCTCGCGAAGCAAGAAACTACAATTCACTCTCTGTTTCATTTTCATGCTGATCAACGACTGAAGTCTTGATCAAGCTGACAATGACAGCAACGCAGTAGGCAGCTAAAAAGAGCCAAAAAGCATCTTCTACAAGATACCAATGAGGTTGTTTGCTAGAGCCAGTTCTAGGAACATTGCCAAACAAAATCTGAAAATTGGAGTAGCAACGGCTGTTTTGCTTAACGCCAAAGCAGTTACCCGGAGAAGTCAAGAGCAGCGCAGCCTGCAACCCTAAAACAAGACTCCAAAGTCGGTATGAAACTTGCCCTATTTTATCTCTATTTTTAAGCGCA
The DNA here is from genome assembly GCA_937128595.1 of uncultured cyanobacterium. Lineage (GTDB taxonomy): Bacteria > Cyanobacteriota > Cyanobacteriia > CAKZMO01 > CAKZMO01 > CAKZMO01. The sequence goes on from CAKZMO010000592.1 coordinate 9,251, forward strand.
AATACCCATCCCCAAAGCAATGTTGCTCCATAGAACGGAAGCAGGATGAGTCCATAAATAATCCAAGCATTAATAGTGAATGATGAGATAAACAGCGCAACTATGCTCAAACAAACGTAGACAGTTAAGAGTAAGCCTAGTTTGATCAATCTGTTGCTCCTCGTTCATCCTGTATTCGCTATTTGTGAAACTTCAAATGGCAGAACTTTAATGGCGATCGCACTGCCATATTCTCAGCGTTCAATCAGTGACTTGACGAGATACTTTGGCGACTCTGAATATCCCTGTCGAAAATAAAAGCGGTGAGCATCAACACGTCTGGAATGACAATGAACTTCAATCCGATCACAACCCCGAGCTTTAGCAAGTTCAGTTGCCCGTGCCTCAAGAGCAGCACCAATACCCACCCCCCTATCTGACTCATCCACACAGAAATAACTGATTCGACAAAAGTCGCCAGCTAAGGCAAGCTGCGGAATAAAGTGGAGCGAAATAATCCCGATGACGACTGTATCATCAGTCGCGACTAAGAGGATGTTTGAAAAGTATTAGACAACACGCTGGAACAAGACTGATCCCCCTAAATCCCCCTTGAGAAGGGGGACTTTGATCCCCCCTAGCCCCCCTTTTTCAA
>CAKZMO010000593.1 GCA_937128595.1 uncultured cyanobacterium
AGATTACAGTCAAATTGAACTGCGTGTGATGGCCCATGTCAGCCAGGATGAAACACTATTGCAAGCATTTGCTGATGGTCAGGACATTCATGCAGCAACCGCTGCTGCTGTTTATGATATTGATCTCGATGCGGTGACTTATGAGCAGCGTAGTTTTGCCAAGCGTGTCAATTTCGGCCTGATCTATGGTATGGGGGCATTTCGCCTGGCACGCGATAGCGATCTGAGCTTGGCCGAAGCCAACGCATTTATTGAAACTTATTTTGAGCGTCTACCCGGTGTAAAAGCTTATATGGACCGCACCCGGCGCGAGGCGTTGGAAAATGAGCAGGTGAGTACGCTCTTAGGCCGCGTTCGTCAGTTCAACGGGTTAGCTAATATGCGTAACCGAAATGCGAGAGAGGGCCAATTGCGTGCAGCGATCAACATGCCCATTCAAGGAACCGCAGCGGATATTATGAAGCGGGCGATGATTGACCTTCATGCTGCTTTAAAGACTAGTGACCTGAATGCAATCATTATCCTACAAGTGCATGATGAGCTAATGCTAGAAGTGCCAGATAATGAACTGATGCAGACGCGTGATCTCGTAGTCAAGCTTATGGAGGCAGCTTACCCGCTTGATACACCACTCAGGGCCAATGCCGAAGCGGGTGCTAACTGGCGTGATATGGAGCCTGTTTAAGTCACTTGAGAGGAATATTTTCGTGAGAAGCGGCATTGTAACAATGTATCATATGACGCGAATACATATCCTTTTCAATCTATGCTTGACTTTGAGATATTAGATTGATATACTTCACCGAGTTAAGCAAGGCCCCATCGTCTAGCGGTCTAGGACGTCGCCCTTTCAAGGCGAAAACACGGGTTCGAGTCCCGTTGGGGTCACTAAACGAGAACAATCTCGAACAAGCGCCGACATCAGAGTTGGCGTTTTTGTTTTCCTCAGATCGGCTACTGTTAGCCTGTTGCACATCCTGTTTAAGATCAATCAGGTAGGCAAAGGGCGGTAACAGTTGTATCCGCAGGATGTTCCCATCGGGATCGACAATAATGCGGTCGACCATCTCACGTAACAGACGTTGTTGACTGTCACGCTTCAATCTTTCATATAGTATACCCACTTTTGCAATAATAGTCAGAGCCATATCCAAATTGCTGATGTGGACTTCCTTGCGTGCCCGTAGAGACTCCAAACTGTGCTGGAGATGTTGTCGTCGGTCCTGCCACTCAGCCCAGAGGCTATCCCACACGATGTCGGTGATCTTGCCGGTGGTGTAGAGGCGCAGGGCACGCGCTTCTTCCTCGTCAACCTCTTTCAATTTACGCTGGATGTCGGCTTTTTCATCGGGACGTAAGCGTCCCAGTTTATCGGCAATCTCATCGGTATAACTCTGCTGGATTGCCGGGATCAAGTCAGGGTCAACCTGGATGCGGTGCATGAGTGCCGGGATTTGCTCATCGAGAAGGGTGCAGCGGATATTAACGTTGCTGCTCTCAATGCAATAATAGGCCGTACCACCACCGGGTCGGGATGCATTCGACGTGGAGCCAATGAGTCGAATGGGCTTGCGTTTGGGCAGTTGCACATAGACCAACCCGCGCAGCAGATACTCATGGGTGCGCCTGCGGCTGGGCTTGTGACTTTGCCGTTTGGCAAGGATGGCTAGCCCCTGTTCAAATTCTTCAGTGGTGACCAGGGGTTGCCAGCGACCACGAACGGTCTTGGGGGGAATGCCTGCCTTCTGACTGGTGACCCATCCGGCATAGAACCAGTTTTTGAATATGCGAGATAAGCCATTCGCGGCTTGTTTACGCTTGTCATCGTCTTTCACGGTGACAAACGGGCGGCCACTGCGAAAGCGGTATCCCCGTCCATGCAGGTCCTCACAGATTTCTGCGAGGGTGTATTGGTCGGTGAGGAGGAGATCCCAGGCGGTACGCCAGACCTGGAACTGCTCAGGATCGGGTTCAATCCAACGACGATAACGCCCGGCTTTGGTCTTGTCGAGCTGCTCGGACTTTTCCTCACAATTGATGTAGCCATCGGGAGCCTTGCCGGTGAACCCACCGTGCCGCAGCTTGGCATACAGCCCACCTTTGACACGCTGGCCCAGCTTAATGGACTCACGCCGGGCGAGGGTGAAAGACAGACTGACCAGAATACGGTCATCGGGGTCGATGGGATCGAGATCAGGGTAATCGGCAAAACGGACGGCAATCCCCAAGCCATGCAGTTCATCAATCGCCGTCAGAGCCTCGGTATCGTTGCGCCCGAAACGCTCGGCATTCTCCACAGCGACATGCGAGAAGGCACCCGACCGGGCATCGGCTAGCATCTGCTGGTAGCCAGGGCGGTTGTCGGCATAGCGACCACTGAGATTGTCAATGTACTCACCGATGACGGGTAGGGGTTCGCGTTCAAACAAGGCCCTTTGGATAGTATGACGCTGGCGGCGCTGAGAGTTTTCCGGGTTTTGCGCTTCCTGTGAGCTGGTGCGCAGGTAAACGGCCCATCCGGGTGTTGGTGGTAGCACTTTGTGTTTGCGGCGTGGCATAAGCCCTCTCTTTCGGTTTAGAAACTGCCTTGAGCGTAGCTCAAAACAGACGATCTGTGTTTTCTGCAAAGTGGTGGGTCACATCGGCAAGGGATGGTTCAGTGTCCTGGGCATCCCACTCGATTTCGGTGAGGATGTCGGCAACGCGGATGAGGCGCAGGGCCAGGTCGGCTGCATTTCGTTCCAACTTGTCTGCTTCTGAAATGGGTTCGGACTGTGTGACCACCATCATATGCACTTTCTGTGTCTGACAAGCAATTGCTTACCAGCATAGCGAGTTTCCGGGATTGATGTTGGCACATATAGGACATTAACGTGGGCAAAATAGGACATAGGTGTCCAAATAGGACATTTTTGAGAAATTTGTTGCTGT
>CAKZMO010000594.1 GCA_937128595.1 uncultured cyanobacterium
CCGATTCCTGAAGTCGTTTCTCAGTCTGTTGAATTTCCCACTGGTGCGAGTGGAACAACGGTTGAAGGTTTTGCAGATGATACGGTCATTCGCCGCTATCTAGTCCGGGCTGCAGCGGGACAAGTTCTGCAAGTCGAAGTGCTGGATGGCAATGTACGGTTGGATATTCGTCGCCCCAATGGTCAGCTTGTCGCTGATGCGGCTGGTGTGTTGTACTGGGAGGCTGTGTTAAACCGAAATGGTGATTATGTTGTAGATGTAGTTGCAGGTAGCGAAACAGGCTACAGCGTCAATATTCAAGTCTTGGATACAGAGTAAAAAAGTCGGCAATGAGCGTGAACAACCCTCTATCAACAACTCTCTTTGTGGCGGGAACGGATGTGTCCGCCGGGAAAACGGTCTTGCTGAGTGCCTTGGCAGCCTATTGGCAAACCTATCGATCGCCCCAGTCACTTGGCATCATGAAGCTGATCGAACAGGGAACGAGCGATCGCGATTGGTATCATGCAAACGTGGTTCCCGACCAATCGCCTGAAACCATTACCCCGATATTGGTAGACGCCGACACCGCTATTCATGATGCAGCGGTGAATCTCGGGCATCTTTGGCAAACGCTCCAAACCCTGGCGCAGCGCACCGATTGGACGCTTGTGGAAGCCGTAGGCGGCCTTGGTTGCCCGATCGCGCCCGAAACAACAGTGGCGGATCTCGCTTGGGACTGGCGATTACCAACAGTCTTGGTGGTGCCGGTCTGTCCAAACGCGATCGCCCATGCGGTGGCCCATGTGGCCCTGGCACGTCAAGCGCGGGTGCATCTCAAAGGAATCGTATTAAACGGCTGCCGTCCCGACTCCCAGGAGAATTTGGATCATTGGATGCCGCTGAGGGTATTGCGATCGCTGACGCAAGTACCAGTTTTGGGATACTTACCCTACCTTACCGATCTGAGCGATCGTCAATTACTGGCCCAAGCGGCGGCCGAACTCACCCTCGAACGCTTGCTACCAGCGCGTCAACCAGTGCTGACTCCCTAGCACCGTCGAGCGGTCATTAACGCTAGGCAACGAACGCTAGGCTATGACACAACCTACTGAATCGGGGTGATGGGCAACCCACCCTCTGGCTTAGCAGGAATGCACAACAAATTATCCCCATAGCTCGTAATCAAGTTGCGCTGGCGGAGCTTGCCCATCAGCCGCGTGACCGTCACACGAGTAGAGCCGATGGCACTGCCAATCTGAGCATGGGTCAACACCCACGGCAGACAATAGCCCTGATCGCATGGCTCTCCATATTCCTCAATCAACAAGGTCAGAAATCCAAGCAAGCGATCGATCGTCCGTCGCTGCCCCAATGTACTCAGCCAGAGCAACTTACGCTGGTGTTGATAGCGAAATGCGTCTAGCACCTCTCGCCGGAAGTGGGGCCAGTTATCCAAATCATGCCAGTACATCCAGATCACCGATGTCTGCTCGACATGGGCAAAGCTCTGGAGGGTAAAGGGCGACTGCGCCACAATCTCAAACGGTTGTCCGGCTCCGACAAAGCCCAGAAATGCTTCTTCTGAGTTGATGTGTGGGCTTCGAGAGCTACTGGCCGCACTGACTTGAGCCTCACCCACTAGCCGGACAGCACCCTTCTGTACGAGGTAGAGCAGCCCTGGACGCGCAGGAATCCGTTCGTCCTTCTCAAAGGTACGGCAGCGATAATGCTCCTGGGCCCAGTCAATAATGCGTTGCCACGTTAGGAAGGGGCGGGATGCCTCGGGTTGAGAGGATGCTGAAAACATAGCTTCGTGGTGTGGATGCGACGTTGTATAGAACCCGGAATGAGATGCGAGAACAACAGGTGTGCAGCAAAGCGGATAAATCAATCGTATGAAATGGGTCAGAATGCGATCGCCTGAACTGTCAAAATGCAAAGGAAGGATGCAAAAGGATAATACGATGGTCAATGCTCTCAGTATTGAAGCATGAACTAATCACCAGTCCATCCATGTGCGTACCTATCAGGAAAAGCGCTACGAGGGCAGATTATAAATGAGCCAAATGGGTGCCATTGACTACCGCTATTGTATGGCTTCCTTGCCTCTTCCAATGTATATTTTTGACCTCTCTATTCTGCATCGAACTATCCAATTCAGACAAAAATAAAGGGGATTAGATCCGACAGTCCATTGTATCTAGCATTAAATTTCAAGGAACATCAATAGGGCGTGGAGCCGAATTGGACGTTTGTTCGATGTTTGAGTCCTTACGGTAAAAGAAACGATCGCATCACCACCTTTGCAGCTTGGCAAGCGTAAAATTCCGATTGGAATGGACAGCGAAGGTGGCCTGATTGTAGTCGATGCCACTCATTCCAGCGAATACCTTGGGACTCCTAAACGGTGAATAGACCCATGACAAGACATCTGTCGGTGAATCAAGAGGACTGAATGGACTCTGTTCTATTCCTCAGTGGATCGACAGCGTAATCACAGCATAACGGCTACGGATACAAAGCATGTAAGAGGGATTACGGATTCTTTGAAAGATTTTTGACAAGGTATGTCACTGATATACGGAACGCCATCCTAAGTCCTCAGAATTAACTCAATAGTTGGGTATAAAAATTAATCCATTAGAATGATGCGATCGCAGAAAAAATCGTCCGTTAGATAGATCAAATATGATCCCTGTAAAGGTTTTAAGCGTCAAAGGCATCATTGTTTAGGTAACAGAATTCCATGCGTTGACAGCCGTTCTGATTGATCAGTAGAAGGAACGTTAAGCCTTCGTTCGCCCCTCAACGGCTCAAATCTTGACTCCTCAAATGATGACCATCCACCCGGGTGTGTGGACGGAGTGACCAAATTCTAGCAACAACTGTCCTGTTAGTCGTAACGTTCCGTGACATCAATTGCGATCGCGTCCTTAGCGTTTTCGAGATAACTCGTTTAGGGTGCATGATCGAAAACAAAATCATGGCAACCTTGCAACTGAATATGCAGCCGATGAACTGCTGAATCAATGAATTACTAATCAGTTAGACCGCATAGAAACCGGGTTGACTTGCGAAGTTTGAGCAACCATCCTGTGCCGCAATTCGTCCTTCAATCAGGCTTTTCTTAACCATTTGTTAACCATATGGAATGATCAAATGGGTGTCATAAGGCGATCGCTTGAGGATCATAAACCTAGCTGCTATCGGAGATTAACCAGGAACGGTATAGACCTGACCCAACCTTGGTTGAAATTGGATAACTCAGGATCGAGGGGTTGGTTTATGATAAATGGACTCATTTTTAATAGGGTTAGCGATATTAATTGACGGATTTTGGAATCTTTGGAAGGGGACTTCAAAGCGGATGGATTGGAG
>CAKZMO010000595.1 GCA_937128595.1 uncultured cyanobacterium
CGCGCGGCTTCTCCATCAACTATTGGTTTTATATCAGCGCGTAGCACTATACAAATTCATGTTGGGCTAAATTTCGCAGCTTAGATCCCCTGATTTTTGGCTGAATAGCAAATTTTCTCGATAGTCTACAGGACAATCAATCACGACCGGAACGTTTTGGTTGAGCGCTTCTTTCAGCGTCGGAATGAAATCGGTGGTCGCTTCAATCCGATAGCCAATCAGCCCCATACTCTCTGCCAGTTTGACAAAGTCAGGATTGCCGAAATGGATATAGCTCGAATGGCCATAGTGGTTAATTTGCTTCCACTCAATCAGGCCATAGCCGCCATCGTTAAAGATGATGGTGACAAAGGGAGTCTCGGCTCGCAAAGCGGTTTCCAGTTCTTGGCAGTTCATCATAAATCCACCGTCGCCCGTCACCGCTACGACCTTCTGCTCCGGAGCTACAAGCTTAGCCGCTACCGCTCCAGGAATCGCGATCCCCATGGCGGCAAAACCATTGGAAATTAGACAAGTGTTGGGGCGATCGCAGTGATAGTGCCGCGCCATCCACATTTTGTGTGCTCCAACATCAGAGATGACGATGTCTTCTGGCCCCATTACCTGCCGCAGGTCGTAGATTAGCTTTTGTGGCTTGATGGGAAATTGATCTTCTTGCGCATACTTTTCATAGTCAGCTCGAATCTCTGCGGTTAGTTCTAGGGCTTTGGGTTCCGGTTTGCCCTGACGGCTCGCTCGTTTCATTAACTCCCAAAGAGAGTCAGAAATATCGCCCACCACTTCTGCAATAGGAATATAGCTGCTGTCAATCTCTGCGGGCATTTGACCAATGTGAATGATGGGAATATCGCCCTCTGGATTCCACCGCTTGGGCGAATATTCCACTAAGTCATAGCCCACAGCAATTACGAGATCTGAGCTTTCAAAGCCGCAGCTAATAAAGTCTCGCTGCTGTAGTCCCACTGTCCACAGCGACATGCGATGGGTATAGGGAATCGCTCCTTTGCCCATGAACGTATTGGCAACAGGAATCGCAAGCTGGGTTGCAAATTCTGTGAGTGCATCGGTGGCATTGCCCCGTAACGTCCCATTTCCGACCAAAATGATGGGATTTTTAGCCTTTGATATCTCTGCCGCTGCTTTCTCTAAGCTTTTCGCAGAAGCGTAAGTTTTTTCGCGAGTGTCGATAGTCAGCGGCATTCCCGACGCAGACATGGCTGCAATATTCTCAGGCAAATCGATATGAACGGCACCAGGCTTTTCCGTTTGAGCAATTTTGAACGCTTTTCGGACAATTTCTGTCGTGTTACTGGGGCGAACGATTTGGGCATTCCACTTAGTTACAGGCGAGAACATGGACACCAAATCCAAATATTGATGGGACTCGATGTGCATGCGATCGGTGCCGACCTGTCCGGTAATGGCGACAAGAGGAGCGCGGTCGAGATTGGCATCGGCCACACCTGTCATTAGGTTGGTGGCTCCAGGGCCAAGGGTTGATAGGCAAACTCCTGCCTTCCCTGTGAGTCGGCCATAGACATCTGCCATGAAGGCTGCACCCTGCTCATGGCGAGTGGTAATGAATCGAATTGACGACTTCCGTAAAGCTTCGAGTACCTGCAGATTTTCCTCTCCGGGTAACCCAAATAGATACTCGACGCCTTCATTCTCCAAACATTGAACGAGTAATTCTGCTGTGTTCATCTCACTTGTCCCTCATCTCCGGTCTATCTAGGTGCGCTTCCGTTTTGGACTCACCTTATGGGCTGTGTTGACTGCCGTGTCACTGAAATAGGCAGTTGAAGCTCTTTTTAAGGCGCTCTTTTTTGAAAACAAGGAGAGCCAAAAGCGTCTAGAGACGGCTTCCGTATACTCTCCTTTGTGCTTTTGTAATTTTGAAAGGTTGGCCGGATGACTAAAGCTTCATCCGCTATTGACTGATCTCAATCTCAATGTCAGTCAATCCAGACGGTTTTGATATTGACGAATTCATGGATGCCGTAGCGTCCGAGTTCGCGTCCGTAGCCAGAGCGCTTGATCCCACCAAAGGGAAGACGCGGATCCGATTTCACTAAGCTGTTGATGAATACGGCTCCAGCCTCAAGATCGCGGATCAGGCGATCGCGCTCTGAGTCTACCTGAGTCCAAGCGCTGGCTCCCAGTCCGAAGGGAATGTCGTTTGCAAGGGCGATCGCCCCGTTCATATCTGGCACTCGAAACAGCATCGCCACTGGGCCAAAAAATTCTTCTTGTTCAGCGGGAGTACCAGACGGAATATCTACTAAGAGCGTCGGCGGGTAAAAGTTTCCTCCCCGCAAAGAATCATCCAGAGGCATCGCATCAACCGAACCGCCGACTAAAGCGACAGCCCCAGCTCGAAGACACGCATCGACTTGTTTGACAAGGTCATCTCGGATGGCTGGAGTAGCCAGAGGGCCGATGTCAGTATCGGGATGCATGGGATCGCCTACCTTGAGAGCCATGAACTTTTGAGTCACTCGCTCGGTAAATTCATCGGCGATCGCCTCCTGCACGATAAAGCGCTTGGCTGCAATGCAAGATTGACCATTGTTGAGCATCCGAGCGGTAACAGCAGTCGTAGCAGCCGCTTCCAAATCTGCGCTCTCCAGAACAATAAAGGGATCACTTCCTCCCAGTTCTAATACCGTTTTTTTGATATCGTTACCCGATGCTGAAGCGAGACTCGCTCCGGCAGCTTCACTCCCTGTGAGAGTCGCCGCCATGACGCGCGGATCAGCAATCACGGAAGCGACGCGATCGCCACCAATCAACAGCGTTTGAAAAGCTCCTTCTGGGAAACCTGCTTGCTTAAAGATAGCTTCGATCATGACGGCACACTGAGGCACATTGGAGGCGTGTTTGAGCAGTGCCACGTTGCCAGCCATGAGAGCTGGAGCCGCAAACCGAAAGACCTGCCAAAAGGGAAAGTTCCACGGCATCACGGCAAGCACAATTCCCAATGGCTGATAGGCCACATAGCTTTGAGCAGCATCAGTGCTGGCAGGTTCATTCGCCAAAAACTCAGCGGCATGGTCAGCATAGTAGCGACAGACCAGCGCACATTTTGCGACTTCGGCGATCGCCCCTTTCAACGGTTTTCCCATTTCTAGGGTCATGAGTTCGCCCCATTGTTCCTGATTGTCGTCGAGAAGAGTAGCGGCGTTCCTAAGCCACTGAGCGCGTTGCTCAAATGAGGTGAGGCGATAGGTGCGATAGGTTTGATGAGCCAGAGCAATTTTGTCGGCGATCGCTCCATCACTAATGGGGGTAAAGGTTTTGAGAGTTTCTCCAGTCGTTGGATTAATAGTTGCGATACCCATATTCTTTCTCCTGTTGTGGACTGCTCTGTCATGAATTTTGTAGCGAATGATTTTCGATAAAGTCTCGATATTGCTTGATCGGACTCAACAGATGCACATTAAACACACTTTCTAAAATGTTCTGTTTCTCATGTTCTACTGCTTACAAAGAACAGATTCTTCCTTTTGACAGAGACTGTGGCGAAGTTGTTTGCGTGCTGAACTCGCTAGGATTGTTTTAGGACAAACCAGAGCGAATGCCTCTAACGGCAAGTTCTCGACAATTTGGCCAATACCCTCATCCACGCTTACCGAAGGTGCTGATGTTGTTCGCGCTTCTTCGAGAGAACGTGAATGTTTGCTTTCGACAAAAACCGAAGCGCCTCGTCATAGATGAAGGGCGATCGCCCTATTTCAGCCAAATGTGATAAAAAGCGAAGGCTTGACGATGCGATGCGTGAGTCAACCCACTGCAGGTCAAAGCTCCCGCCTATCAAAAGTCTAAATTAAAACAACATCAATAAAATTATTTTCAGTATCAAAAGATACAAAATTCATTTATTATTTGAATAAACGATTGACTTCTTTAACGTTCGTAAGAAAATCCGTTGTGGTTTCTGTAGCGTTTTGACCAGGTGTTCACCTCATCAGTTCCTTCCTAATTGCGCCTGTTTTCTGCTTGTAGATTGCCGTTTACTAAAATTACAGACCTCATGTACTCGCCTCGCCTCTCCCAAAATCTTGTCCTGCAATACGGAGCGGTGGTATATGCTCCGGGTTGGTCATTTTGCTACCGCATCGTGTCTGGGCCGTTTTGTCGAGTCCATTACATTCGATGGCGCGGCCTCTTAGCCTGTACCTCTTTTGAGTCGCCTGGGCACCGCAGCTATCTGATTCAGGCTGTAGGAGGTCAGCAGATTAAGCGGTTGCAAATTCGAAAAAGGAGCTAAGGAACTAACGACAGCGCTTTCATCTACAATCCAGAAGGCGATAGGGACGCTTTACAATCCAAAGTCTCTATTCTTTCTCAACTCGTTGCCATGTCTCCCAAGCAAGTGTTGGCTGCTGTTCTACATGCTGGGCAAATTGAAGAATGGACTGATCGGCACGGGTCGGTGTTTTGAGCTGAAACCGAATCGTTTCAAACACCTGGGTATCGCCTTTCGCAAAATAGTTGCCAACTTGAGCCGTCAGCCACAACACGACTCGATTCAATAGCCAGCCGTGGAGGTGCGATCGCCTCGGTGTGATCAAGATAGTCTGACCTTCCGTCTTGCCATTCTCCAGCATTCGCAATGCAAACATAATATGGAAATGGAATCCGTCTGGCCCCAACGTCACCGTTCCTGTGCTGCCATACCAGTAGCACATCTGATACGTAATTTCGTTTTTGTAAAACGGGCGAATCAGCCGCACAAAATGAGACGCCTCTCCACCACGGGTTTGATTGCTGAAGGTGACCGCGTTGAGATTGAGGTCTTGTTTGCGAAACACGATTTGCACAGGCAGATTGTGAACCGTGTTGAAATGATTGGCATCAATGGCGTTAATCATCACAACGTTGGGATGACAGCCTTTCACAAAGCGGTTGCCCATCGTCGCCTGATAGTCTTGCCCTTCTAGCTCCGGGACAAAGGGAGGAGGCTGTGTCGGAGTCGAGCCAGTCCAGACCCACACCATGCCGTAGTGCTCAGCAGTCGGAAAAGTAGGCTGACACAACCTCGGTGGCGCATCTAGACAAGGTGCTGCGACACATGACCCCTCAGCGTCAAATTTCCAGTTGTGGAAAAAACAGCGAAGGCTATTTCCTTCGACTCGTCCCTCGGCCAGATGTGCCCCCATATGAGGGCAGTAAGCATCGATCGCCACAGGTTCACCATTCACGCCGCGATAAATCGCCAAGTTCCGCCCCTGAATGGTTACGGGCTTAACTTGTCCAACTCTAAGCTCATGAGACGGCAACGCCCAGTACCAGCCTTCAACAAAGCGATCGCAGCGGTTGAAAACTTTCTGGCTTGATTGGATGTCAGGAAATGGGGCAGAGCTAGCTGACTGCATGTCATCAGAGCCATGAGTTTCCGGCTCAGAATGACTTGCAATCTTTGTGGCATCAGTCTCTTGGCGTGGTTGAAGATCGGCTCGCTTGGTTGTGGCATCAGTCATAGCAAAAGAAAATTCAGCGTAAATGTTGATCCAAAAGAAGGCTGACTGCGACGAAAATCAAAGTGCGCCTTAGCATATTTGGCTATCTTTGAGACTATCTTTGGGGCGTTGCACAGCATGGAATGATGCGGAAAGATTCAACTCATGGATGACCTACTGTAGGGGCATCGCATTGCGATGCCCCTACCAAAATCATTCTTCGAATGTGCAACGCCATCTTTGGCTTTGGCATCTGATTCAACAATCCTAAGCTTGTTTTAGGTCACAGGGCTGATGGGCAAACCACATGCGCCGTCCAGCACGGGTTAGGTTTTCTTCACAGATCTTGGTTAAACAGACAAGTTCGTCGCCCTGATGGTGAGTTGGATTTTTCTGAGCAAAAAAGTTGACGTGGGGATCAGACAGCCTTTCTTGAGGAATTTTAGCTAGATCCCGTAGAGTTTGGGGATGATCGAGTCGTACAACGCCCGCTTGAGCGTCGTAGCGATCGCCAAATTTCTCTTGTGCCAGAGCATCCATAAACTGCTGCATATGAGGCGCTGTGGGCATATCGTACCGGGGATAGAACTCCTTCCAAAAGACTGGCAAAAACCGATAGGTTCGATAACCCGATGAAATCAAGAACCAGTAAAGCGAACCTGATGCATAAAGGGTTTTGAGAGTATTAATCGCATCGATCCAGCTTTTTGCTAGAGCCATACTCGACCAAGCCGAGGGATCCATGATGGTGTCGCCTGAGTACACGATGCTGATCGGAAAAACGCACTCCTCTACAGATTCCACTCCAGGATGAGCAGGAATACCGCACGACGTAGCAAGCTTCAGCTCAGACTCCATGATGGTGTAGAACGAAATGGTGGAAAATCCCTTCAGGTCTCCCTCCTTGTCTCGCAAGAGCAGCGCCCAGTTTTTGTCTCGCAGATCGGCTTGAAAAATATCAATGCGGACGCCAGAAAAATGGCGCTGAAGCAAGCGAAACATTTCGGCGCGATCGCTCGCAGGCAAATCTCCGACGGGAACCAGTTGGCTTTTCATACGGTCTAAGGATGCAACAAACAGATATTTTTCGTACCCAAGCGTGACTGAACCTGAGGGAGAAAACACTCACCATCTGAGCCGCGACGCTTGACTATCGTGTAGATGGCGATCGCCTGCTGCTCCGCACTGTTGTGGGTAGAATGTATTTTCCTCAATCATCCTCCCTATTCGGTAAAACGAATGAATTGTATTAGCCATTACTTAAGGTGTCTACTCATCCATTGACTTTGTCTAACAGATAAGCCAGGTTTCCCAACTGATGGTGTCACCATTAGCCGCAGATCTGCCTATGATGAAGTAACCTCCGAAACATTCTGCATCTCAGGCTTCAACCATGCTGACCCGCATCAAGGATATTGCAACTGATCTAGCTCCTCGACTTATCGAAATTCGACGACACATCCACAGTCATCCGGAGTTGAGCGGTCAGGAATATAAAACAGCTGCTTATGCCGCAGGAGTCCTTTCTTCCTGTGGGTTGCAAGTCCAGGAGTTGGTCGGCAAAACCGGAGTAGTAGCGGGTTTAACCGGAAGTGGACAAGATTCCCGGCTTCTTGGGGTTCGAGCAGATATGGATGCGTTGCCGATTCTTGAGCGCACGGAGCTGGAATTTGCCTCGAAGAGTCCAGGCATGATGCACGCCTGCGGGCATGATGTCCACACGACCGTTGGCTTGGGAACCGCCATGGTGCTATCCCAGCTGAAGGAGCATCTTCCAGGCGATATTCGCTTTCTGTTTCAACCTGCCGAAGAAACAGCTCAGGGCGCGCACTGGATGATTCGCGACGGGGTAATGGAGAACGTCTCTGCCATTTTCAGCCTACACACATTTCCTTCGGTGCAAAGTGGCTCTATAGGGATTCGATATGGAGCACTCACTGCCGCTGCTGATGACATTGAACTTACCATCATGGGGGAGTCCGGTCACGGTGCTCGTCCCCATGAAGCCATTGACGCGGTCTGGATTGCCGCCCAAGTCATCACAACCCTGCAACAGGCGATCAGCCGCACGCAAAATCCTTTGCGGCCTGTCGTATTGACCTTTGGCCAAATTAGTGGTGGCCGGGCACCGAATGTCATTGCCGACCAAGTGAAACTGACTGGAACTGTGCGATCGCTCCATCCAGAAACCAGTGCCAATCTACCTAGCTGGATTCAAGGAATAGTCCAGAATATTTGCGATACCTACGGAGCGCGGTTTGAGATGAACTATCGTCGGGGTGTTCCTTCTGTGCAAAATGACCATTTTCTGACGCAGCTTACAGAATCAGCCGCTCAGGAGGCATGGGGAAGCGATCGCGTCGTTATCATCACCGAGCCATCGTTGGGAGCGGAAGATTTTTCTCTCTACCTTGACCACGCTCCAGGCACGATGTTTCGCCTAGGGGTAGGCTTTCCAGATCAGCCTAACTATCCACTCCATCATCCCAAATTTCATGTAGATGAGTCATCAATCGTGACAGGAGTGGTGACCCTTGCCTATGCTGCTTACAATTACTGGCTTATGCGCTAGCTAACGTGAGTACGGCACAAGATATCTCTCAAAACATTGCTGTGTAGTACTCTCGATTTGTCAAAGCCTTGTCAATCAAAGCTTTTATCTTTTTATCTTTTCGCTTAATCCGTACTGCGTTAGCTATAGCGATACTACATCGCTTGTGAACTGCTAAGTGAGAGGAGGAACGGGCTCAGCCCGCCCCTCAGGGCAATCGCATCTTTATCTAGACAAAGAGAAACGGTACCGTAAGGTCATTG
>CAKZMO010000596.1 GCA_937128595.1 uncultured cyanobacterium
CACCGCGCGGCTTCTCCATCAACTATTGGTTTTATATCAGCGCGTAGCACTATAGCACTTCAAAGCAAACCTCTCCAAACCTCATAAATATCGAAAACTCAGGTTGAACCTAAGGATACGTCACCACATACGGAGACTCGATGGGTTCAGCTTGCCCTGCATTGACCAGCGCCTGATAGACAAACGCTGCGACCTCAGCACGGGTCGCGTTTCGGGTGGGGTTTAACTGAGCAACAGATGGATAGTTGACGACAATTTCTTCTTCCGTCGCAGCGGCAATCCCACCTGTGGCCCAAGCCGGAATCCGAGCTGCATCATTGTACTTGCTGAGAGCAGTAGCTTGTCCCGCATTGAGGCCAAGCCCACTGGCGAGAGACACTAACACTTCTACCCGAGGAATGGCTTGCTGCGGACGAAAGATGCCGCCTGGGTAGCCTGAAAGAAAGTTGCCCTGATAAGCAGTCTGAATCGCGCTGTAAGCCCAAAAATTACGGTTTACATCCACAAAACTTCGGCCAGAGCGCTTTGGAGAGGGTGAAAATGCCTGATTCACGATCGCGGCAAATTGAGCCCGCGTCACTGGATCATTTGGTCGATAGGTGCCGTCGGGAAATCCGCCGATGACTTCCAGCGAGGCGAGCGATTCAATATACGATTGAGCCCAATGCCCTTGGACGTCAAGAAAGTTGCTCCCGCTCCCCAAATTGACGGTTTGGGCAACAAAATCGACGCTGCCTGAGATATTGGACGGATCAACATCATTGCCAACAGCGAGTAGCGTGTTGTTGCGAGTTGCATTGTATATGTCGTAGCGCCCATTGTCGCGAATCAGGTTTTCACCAGGACTATCCGCTGTGCCCAAATTCGGCAGGGCAGAGGCGATCGCCACTACGCCATCTCGCTGATTGTTTTGAATCACGTTGCGACGAAGAATCGGTCGAGCATCGTTGGAAACGACAACGCCATCAACATTGTTGTCAATACGGTTTTCTTCAATTCGTGGAGCTGAACTGCCGCCAACCGCAATCCCGAATCCAGTAGATTGGAACACATTGTCACGAATGCTTCCCTGAGCTTGTCGCGCCAGAGAGATGCCGTTTGCGTCGTTGTTTACAAACATGTTGTCTTCGATGGTGGGGTTACCCGTGCCTGAAACAAAGACGCCATCACGCAAGCTATTGGAAAACGTGTTGTTCCGAATGGTCGGTGTACCGTCTTCGACCCACACTCCCGTGCCACGAGTGCGAGGATTGGTGATGGTGATGCCACGAATTTGGCTGTCGCCTCTAGCCAAAATGGTCATGCTCTGGCGCGAGAAAGTAGGGCTGATAAAGTCGCCTCCTCCCAAAACCAAGACGGTTTGTCCCTGAGTCCGTTCGTTGCCGCGCAGAATCACTCCAGATGGGAGGATGAGAGGAAATGACTCGCCACTGTCTGTGGTATAGCTTCCCGAGGCGAGTTCAATGACGGTATTGTCCGTGGCTTGACTGATGGCATATGAAATCGTGCGGAAGGGTGAATTTTCGCGCCCATCGTTTGTGGTGTCGTTCCCCAATGCTGGATTGACGTAGATCACACGGGCGTTGACTGGAATTTGCGCCAACATGGGAGTAGAAGGACTCCGCTCTGCTTGAGCGATCGCCATTTCGTGACTTCCCCCCGCAACCAGCGCGATCGCCATGATGCCTGCACCACAACCTGTAAGCACTCGATAGACCCATTCCTGTGAGCCGTGGTGCCGCATCTTATGGAAAGAGACCTGGCGCGATCGCCCACCTGATCCTTCGGTTGCTTCAGAACGCTCATCAGCCTGTATTGTAGGGTCACTAACTCGTCGAAGCGCTTGACAAGAACAGGACTTTGCGAACTGTAGGAAACTCCACCCGGTCATAAACGTCATACCTATTTTGTGCCAGATTTGTATTGATAACATGCATCGTGAGCCGCTTCCTCAAGATACAACGCTCACTGAAAGCGGAACTCACCCGACCGAATTATCTTAAAGCTATGACAAAACCTTTGCTTCCAATTGCTTTTCAATCAGCTATGTCCTCTGATTTGTCGTGTCGCCAATTAAAATTTCGTTCTGCCCAGCCTCACCAACGGTCTAAGGGCTCGTCACTTAGGGGATCTCCCAAACCCAGCCTCAAGCAATCGAGTTTGGCTCCCCTCCTGGCACTGACGTTGGGTTGCTGTGCCGCCTTGGGAATCGCACAATCTGCCTCAGCTGCAGAACGCGTCGTTTTGAAATATGGATGGTTTCAGCGATCGATTGCTGTTTCAGATCTATCAACTCTGGCCGAAACTGGGGAAGCCTCTTCAGAGTTAAGAAGTTATCTTCGTTTGGCAGGTCAGAGTCCGGCGAGGCTTCGGCGCGATCTCAACCGCGATGTAGATGTTAATCCGGTGACGCTCGATCGTTTGCTCAACACTCCACTGGGCGATGCTGCGCTCGACCAGATTACGCCTGCTATCCATACTGAATCGGGTACTGCCGATCGCCAAGCGTTGCGAGCAGCTCTCGTATTAGCAGCCAGCGAAGATGAGAACATTAGCATCATCGAAGTGCTTGAGGAATATCCCACATCAGAAGTGTATTTAGATGGCGATCGCATCGTCGATGCCTATCGGCAGATTGCCAACATTCAACAACAAATCGAGCGGTGGTTTGGAAGACTCGGTTTCTAAGCTGAGAATTTTGATTGCGAGCGGCAAAATTCAGGATTCGGAATTTAGAGTGAAATGTCTACTACGCAAAAGGTTGAGCCTCTCAACCTCTCTCAACCTGACTGCGGCTTGCTATGGCTTGCAATATAGAGAAACAAACAAAACAACGGGTACAGCATCGCCGTACCCCATTGCAATCGTTGCTTATAGCTTCAGAAGTGGCCTAGTAAGCTAGCGTCTTCAAGGCTTCACGCAGATATTCTGTGACGAGCTGGTCTGCGTTTTCAGCAGGTAAGTCAGTGAGATCAGCGTCCGCTTTACTATCACCATTCTCAACCGTCTGCTGCTTCCAGGTTTGGAACCCAGAGCTTGTGGCGATCGCCCGTCTTAGGCTATCCCATGCCTGTGTTTCGCCAAATTGGTAACTGTGTGGGAGTGGTGTGGGAGTTGCCATAACAACCTCATCTAAAATTCACGGCCTTGCATTACGGGAAACATTACAAAAAATTTCGCTAATCTAGAACACGCCCTCGACTTACGATACTTTGGGGAGTTTACCTAGCGTCTCAACCCACACTAGCGCAACTTCCGAAATGTCAGATGTGTTCAGATACACCATCACGAAAAATTTTTCAAGAAAAATAACGATATGGGTCGATGTTTTGATGACCCATGACTCCATTCATTATCCAAATGAAATCGCTAAAACTCTCTATTTCTATAGCAATGCGCAGATAGGTTAGGACAGATATTGATGGAGAAGCCGCGCACCGCGCGGCTTCTCCATACACTGTTGGTTTTATATCAGCGCGTAGCACTATAACATTTCTTCACTGGTGATAGCTAAGCCTCAATAGGGCGAGTGCAGCATTCATCCTTTTTGATGGATAGAGTCCCGAGATAGCAATTTATGGAGGAGAGAGGTCTAGATCTGCGTTTTGATCGAAGGGCGCGCATCTGTCGCCGCCAACAACTGTATTGCCCAAGCTCGGATTAGCGAGTCCACCTGATCGGGAACCTCATCATGGGGACAGTGACCTGCTTGGAGATAGTGTTCCGTTAACTGATCATAGTGCTTCCGAAACAACGCACCGCGATCGCGCGTGTTCATCCACGGATCACCTTCACCCCACAGCAGCAGCAGCGGACACGTCATCTGCTGAAGCAGCGTATCTACTGTTTCTCCCCGAGGCGACTTGAAGACGGATGCAAATACTCGCGCCGCGCCCTCGTCGCAAGAAGGCCGATAAATGTCTTCTACGAGCTGCTCGGTGACAGCAGTTTTGTCGAGGTAAACCTGATTTAGCGTTTTTCGAATCATCGAGCGCCGCCGCGCATACTGAAACATCAAAAGGCTAGGCAGTGGCTGCAAGAGGAGCGATCGCACACCTTTCGAAAATAGTGTTTTGAGAGAACCCGACTGAGCAGATTCTGACGGTTTGAGGTTTTCGCTAAAAGGACCCGCACTGTTCAGCAAAACGACTCCTGCGACTGACTGAGGATAGGCCGCCGCCACACATAGAGAAGCATATCCTCCTAACGAATTGCCTACCACTATCGCCGGACGACCCACCATAGAATCAATAAACTCGTGGAGTTGTTCACGCCAGACCTCCCCACCGTATTCGCGGTCGGGCTTCGCCGAGCGCCCAAACCCCAGCAAATCGATCGCCCAAACCTCAAAGTCCTGCTTCAGATCGGCAATATTCTTACGCCAGTGATCGGTCGAGGCTCCAAACCCATGCACCAAGACCAACGGCGGATGAACAGACGCCTCGTTTGCGGTATGAACGTAGTAAATAGATTGCTCCTGCCATTGCCAGATTGTGCCAGGTTCAGACTTTACGGCTGTTTGCATCAGCTTCGCTCTCCTCTGTTGCCTCTACTACTTTGGACGCAGATTGAAAAATCCCTTCACTAGGGAACGCAGTCAAAGAGTAAAGTTATGTAAACAATTCTATTGTAAGTATCTCTAAGATGTCTGTGGCTGGGTCGAGGCGTGGGAAACTGCGAGAAGTCCGAATCTATGTTCACAAAGCATGTATCTGCGACCTACCTGATGCATTAGCTCAGGGTTATCCGTCGTTTCTTGTTCCTGTTTATGGCTACCTCTCCGCGCAAAAAAAAATCATCCCGCAAGCGTCAAGGTCTCTGGTTTGAACGATTGTTGGCTGTCATTGCCACGGCGAATCTCATCCTGGTTTTGATCGACTTGAGCTACATTTCATTTCGCGATCTCTATTTGGAACATGTGCCCAACTTCACTCAGTGGTATGGGCAAATCTTCAAGGGAATTGAGCCCGATCGCACCACCACGCAGTATTTGACAACAGTTCAGGAGCTGAAAAACCAGCTTGAGCGTGACGGTGAATCTGGGTTACAGGCACAAGAAGCTCAGCGCCTTCTAGCCGAGCTACGCGAGCAAAGTATCACCATCATTGATGAGAATCCTTTCGAACTGGCAGACAAAACGGGAACCCTAGAGCGCATCAAAAACCGAATACGCGATCGCACAGACGAAGAATCAGCAAAAGATGCATTTCGCGAATTTTGGAGCCGCACCTACCTGGTTCAAGAAGGATGGCCTCAAGAGCTAGAGTTCTTTGATAGTGAAATTCGTCCACTCGTTGAAACCAACTACTTTCGGGCGATCGGCGAAAGCGGCGATTTTGTCGATCGATTCTGGCTCATCGATCTCTGGTTTGTCATTCTTTTTGGAGCAGAGTTTCTTGTCCGAACGCTCTATCTTAGTATTCGCTACAAGGGCACCAACTGGCTCGATACAATGCTGTGGCGCTGGTATGATGTGCTGCTACTCATTCCCTTTTGGCGCTGGCTCCGAGTCATTCCAGTTACGATTCGCCTTAACCAAGCTCGCATCGTCAATTTACTTCCTCTCCAATCCCGCATTGTGCGCGGCATTCTTGCCAGTGTTGCTATTGAGCTAACAGAGATTGTCTTCATCCGTATCATCGACCAGTTGCAAACCATGATTCGAGAAGGAGAAGTAGCGCAGGCGCTGCTCCATCCCGAAACAGGTCGTCGCTACATCGATATCAACGGAGTTGACGAATTTCAGGTTATTTCACAGCGACTGATTTCTACGATGGTTTATCAGGTTTTACCTAAAATAAAGCCTGAGATCGAAGCTTTGATTGTTCACACCATGACCGGGGCGTTCAACGATTCGCCAGTCTATGCCCAGATTAAAACGATTCCAGGGGTCGGGAATCTTCCAGAGCAGGTCAGCCATCGCATTGCGTCAGAAGTGACGACCAGTCTTTACGATGTGCTTAAGTCTTCTTTGGAAGATGATGTTGGAGCCGAGTTGATGGAGTCTTTGACGACCAAACTAGCCAACACTTTTCGGGAGGAGCTGAGTGAAGCAAAAAGCGTCGAAGAGCTTCAATATCTACTGGCCACGATTCTGGAAGAGATCAAGATCAACTATGTGCAGCGGTTGTCAGACGAAGATGACGATGAGCTGATGGAAAAAACGTACCGCCTATACGAAACGACTCAGATGTCCAATCAGGCACAACCAGAGACGAAGGCAATCACCGTACGACCGTCACCTCGGCAATAAGATTGCTTCCACATACGGAGAAAAATCCAAAAGCAAAGGGGCACGACATGCGTGCCCCCAAATAACCTGTATTATCCAAATCGTAAGCATTCAAACTATGATCAGGTGGCTTCACAAACGATCATATCTAGACGACATGATCAGTCCGAAAGCGCCCTGAATCTTGCGAGAAACCTCTATAGCAGGCAGTTGCCAGCCCAGAAGTTAGGGATCGTATGTTTTGCGACCTGAGAACTTGAGAGGAGCAGGCTCAGGATTGCTCCCAATGTTGCGATCGATCTTACCGACGTAAGGGCGACCCTCATTTGCTTTCTCAGGAAAGACTCCGTCCTTGGGATGGAGATACTGAGTTTCTCCAGAAGGATAGATCCTGTAGATTTTGTAGTCTTCAATCTTAGGCTTGAACTTGGTACGCAGTTGCGTTCCTAGGGCGAGACATTGCTCTTTACGAGCCAGATATAGTAGGTTTTCACCTTCGTTCATTATGGCTGCGCCACCTGTTGGCATTTCGAAGACTTGCTCTTTCGAGCTCGTCCAGGTGATGGCGTACTTTTCCTCAACTTCGGCTGCGGTGAGAAGGCCACCTGTGCTGCCGCCAAATTTTGGGGTTTTTCCAGTAAGCTCTTCGGTCATATACGCTTCTCTAGAACAGTTTGTTTGGAATATATCACCGCGCCAAAACCAGATTTTGGCTTTGTGAGGAACTGTTACAGTTCAGCGACATTTTCGCTTGAGTTGTAACGTTTTTACTTGATTCCCTTTACAAAATTTCATATTAAATTGAAGCTTCGACATCTTTTTGGAATGGGCACAACTGAAGTTGTGTCGATTAACAAACTCATTTGGCAGTTCCACATCAGCAGTCAGCTCTAATCTTTCGAAATAGCCGGTTTTTATGGCCGCTCTGTCAGAGCTAGTATCCCGAAATGAGCTGGAGCGACCCCAAGCCTAAATCTTCTCCAGTGAGCGATCGCACTTCAAACAATCCCATCATGTCCTTGAGCTGAGGATTTCCTCGCGATGCACCCGTGAGTCCCATGGCAATCACTAGACCACAATGCCCATTTGTTTTTTTGCATCGCTGCTCCCATTTTTTTCTAGCTCGAATGTGGGTCGGATCATCCTCCTCGAACTCTCCAAACAGATGAAATTCTCCGTCACAGGTTTGCAAAATGCCTAGATCGTAGTTTTCCTTGATCAAGGGATCTTCACCAGGGTTAAAGCAAATCGCCTTTAATCCTCCCGCCGCTTTGAGTTCTTCAATCATGACCATCGCTTTCGGACGAGACGTTTGAATCAAGATGACAGGAAACCCATCGGCTTTAGTTGGAAAGTCATTTGTGGAAGGCTGATGAAACTTAACGCTAGGGCGCATCATCTCCAGCAAATCCCAAGGCACAGCGCCTAGGCTAAAAAATGAATTTTCTGGGATGAGATCGTCTTTGAGAACCGGACTGGATAATGATTCGGCGTCAAGGGGCAAATTAGACAAGTCATCAGAGAGATCGGAAATGACCGTCATCTCAAGCAACTCTTGCGCTAAATCGGGCAGAGTCTCGACTTGTACCGATAGCTTGGCCGACTCATCTTGGGGATCATCAAGGCGGTAGCGACCTTTAATAGAAGGAAACGAACCAGACGTCAGTTTCTTGCGATGTTGCTTCACAAAACGGTGGAGCGCTTCAAGAGCCACCAAGGCGACAACGGATTCTTCTTCGTGAAGGAATGGACGCATGCCCTCTAAAGGATGCAAGTTGCCAAATGTAGGTTCCAGCTTTTTAGGAGGGTGTCGATCTGAGGATGTCGAGATCACGTCTGCCATCGCTTGTTCACTACCTTGTTCAAAGGTCAGAAACAAACAGTCTTGTTGGAGAAACGCTTCTTCTAGTCTCTCTGGTGATTTGTCTGCTGACAAAACACGTTGCCTAAACTTCTTTAGAGAATCGACTGAGCGATACATCAGAATGCCATATTCAACCCCCAACATGCCGAGTGTAGAGACATAGAGAGTCTCAATCTCTTCGTAGTTCAGCTCGATGGCAATGATTTTTTCTTCGTCTAGCAACTTCCAAGGAGCATCGTTCCAAAGCACATGAGCGATCGCCTGTAGTTCCCCCTCGTAGGGTTGGCACTCCCGCAACATTCGCGATATCAGCGAGGCTTGCAACCCTCGAAAAATTTCGTCAATCAGCGGCAGCTCAGTGACATACTCCACTACGACATCCAGTTCTTGCAACACTCCTCGCAGAAAAAACTGAATCTCGCGATTGCTGACCACAATCTTTTTAGGTCTAGCCGCAGCTCCACCCCCGTGAGGTTGTTCCATCGCTTGCAGGAGAGAGCGAGCCATCGCTTCTAGCCCGACGTCTGACATCACCATGTCCATCGCTCGTACGGCAGCATCTGTCCCGTCTACCCAGAGAATGCAGTCACCTCGTTCTTCTTCGTCTAGAGACACCGAACCGTCATCCATCAGAGTCAACGAACGGCGATCGCCTTCCCATACGCTAGCGGCTTGGGGCAGTTGCTGAAGTCGACGTATCGTTGAGCGGCTAAGAGTGGTCATAGGTCAAACTAAGATCTGCATGAGTCAACGTTTGACAGACAGTTGAAGAAGTTCTTTCATCCAATGTCTAGTTTCAAAACAAACGCGGCTCCCTTCGTCGTACATTCTGACATAGTTAGATTTCAACCATCTCGCTCCAGCAAGCCTCGGCAACTCATTTTTGACTTCACGAAGGCTTGAAGAAGACCTATCTATGATCCTAAATAATTGGTCAGTCTTGTTGCCAATGCGAACAACAGACTGTGAGCCTCCTCCTCAACAAAGTGATGAAACCGTTAAAGAGTCAACACCAAAATCGATTTGGTCTAAAATAGACTTAGCCTAATCACCGCTAACAATAGACGAAGACGGGAACTGCTCAACAACCACGGCGCTTTTCGCGTGATTCGTGAGTTCATCCTTTACTTTACGCATTACAGTAGCGATTTAATAGCTAACGGCGATTTAACCGCCAACATAGTTTAATAGCAGCACAACAGGTAAGGAGCTACTTAGACCATGACACAAGCCACGCAATCTCAGCAGAAAGGCATTTTGATGTCTAACTCGGCCGTTCAACATGTCTTGCTTCTGCGCGAAAAACAAGGAGGGCAAGATCTCTGCTTGAGAGTCGGCGTTCGGCAAGGTGGATGTTCGGGCATGTCTTACACC
This sequence comes from uncultured cyanobacterium, assembly GCA_937128595.1. Taxonomy (GTDB): domain Bacteria; phylum Cyanobacteriota; class Cyanobacteriia; order CAKZMO01; family CAKZMO01; genus CAKZMO01. Next base: position 9,471 of record CAKZMO010000596.1, read on the forward strand.
ATGGACTTTGAAGACGCCGCCAATATTCGCGAAGATGACGAAGTCTTTGATTATGAAGGGTTCAAAGTCGTCAGCGATCCAAAAAGCATGCTTTATCTATATGGCCTCATGCTGGACTATAGCGACGCCATGATTGGGGGTGGATTTCAATTTACTAATCCCAATGCAGATCAAACCTGCGGATGCGGTAAGTCATTTTCGTAAGCATTCCATTCGTAAGCGTCGCAGAGTCAGCACTTGTTGAGAGTCAGACTTATTTTCTGTCAGCAATTCTTGCAATCAAGGGGTACAGCAGATGCTGTACCCCTTTTTGGTATCTCCATGTGTTTGGACAAAATTCTTTCGTTTGCCCCATGCTGACAATCAAGACGGGAACCCCAGCCTCCGGTAAGATGGGAGATTGCTGATGATTGTAGATTTTAGTAAAGCAATGACTGAAACAGTTGAAGATCTCTTTGATAAGGGCCTCGAACGATATCAGGCTGGAGAGTCTGCCGATGAGCTAATTCCGATGTTCAAGGATGTGTGCGATCGCTCTCCTAAAAGCAGCGCAGCTTGGACTTGTTTAGCATGGCTTTACCTATTAGATGACAATCCCACTCAGGGGTACAAAGCGGCTCAAAAGGCCGTCAAACTCAACGCGGAAGATCCGCAAGCTCGGGTCAATGTGGCGATCGCCATGCTAGAAACAGACAAAAAAGGCGTTCGCGAACACATCGAAGTGGCTCAGCAGGTCATGATGGTGATGTCTGAATTAAAGGAAGAAGTCAAGAAAAACTGTGAAGAAGGGTTAACACGTCGTCCTGATTGGAAAGCTCTTAAACGAGTAAAAAACTGGTTGTTTGAGTAACAAAATGAGATTTTGTTGAGCCTAGAACAAGTATTGACCTAGGGCGTGGAGCGATCGCAATACTTTGCTGGTCAAATGTTGAGCTTATGCAATGATTGCTCAAAATAATTTAAAGAAAAACCGAGTTTTCTAATGATAAGCTTCGATGAAGAAGGCAATAAGGAAAGCTAATCGCCAGCTTAGTTGTTCTTCTAGCTTTTGTAAGGGCTCTTAAGTGCCGCTGAGCATAAGCTAATTGTGCACACCCTTAATCAACGACTTTTAGGAGACTGAATCATGATGAAGGCTAACAATGTATCGGTAAAACCAGAGACTCGTAATCACAAAGGATTTTTTGTTCAAGAAGCGTCTTACAAGCTCATGGGCATTGATGAGTCGGGTTGGGCACTAATCTGCATTGACGATGCAACTTGCCATTACGTCGATCCCGACAACCTTGAAGATTTTGCTGAGCAGCTTTTTTAGCTAGCCTCCCTCACGTCATGATTTAAGACAAACTTGACTAAATAGAAATTAAAGCGATATTTTGGGCTGTACTTTTTTATAGAGAACAGCCCTTTATCATGGGAAGAGGCTAGCTGCCATTCGTTGCCCGATTCACCTTGAGCTTCCAATCATGAGCGATTCAAGCACTCTCAAAGACAAGCTTTTAGACGGACTCAATTTCGTCTTGATGCTGGATTTATTCTTTGTTATATTCAGCTTTTTGTGGTTTGCGATCGCCCTTGTCGGTCGCTCAACCGATGTCCCTCTCGGGTTTGACCTGTGGTATCGCCTGTGGGAACCCGTCTTTACCCCAGCTATTGGACTTCTAATGGGTGGTTCACTTGTAGTCGGCATCACGCGATGGCTGACCAATTGGTTTTCTGAGCGCTTTGGCTCAGAAACATAAACTCTTCAAGCAATGACTTATCGGAACATGTCACTTACTGCGTATGTTTTCGCAAAGATAAGCGGCAGATGCTCACAGAGCTTGCTCACCCAATATAGCTGTAGTCAGCTTATTTAGGACATAGACGTTTTTGTAGCCGCGCGGCGCGCGGCTACAAAAACGTCCTAAGGCTAATGGCTGTAGCTATATCTACAAGAGGGCGACTCAACTGCTTTCCTTGTCGGTAGATCAGTTCTTCCGGCAAATCAAGCCTGGTTGAAATCTGATATCCCATTTGAGATGGCTGTTCACAAGAATAGGGGCAGAGATTAATCGGGAGATCTTACCCGCTGGCTTGTCGGCGAGCCTTCTTTTGCATCCATAATCTCTCTAGTGCAAGGGCTGTGACGCCGAAGGTGACAATCAAGATTCCTAGCATTTGGACAAGCTGCAACTGAGTTTTCGGACCTGGTGTGATTAGAAATGCTAGCAAAGCGGTTAGTACAGGTCCACTCGACGCCACAATGGAGGCTTTGGCAGCTCCCATAAACCGGACTCCAAAGTTGTTGAGCAAATATCCAAATAGCGTCAGAGTTCCCAAGATAACGCCACCTACAATGAGACCGATAGGGCTTTGGGGTTCTACATTCGCGGGACGCAACAGCAAAATAATGCTAGTCAAGGAAAAGATGGTGAAAAACTGGATGACGCTGACAGGCACAGGATGCATTCGACGAAAGCTAAGCTGCATTGAGATGAGATAGCAAGCAAATGCGACGCCAGCAAGCATCGCTGCTCCAATACCAAGCCAGGAAATATCGGCTCCACCGAGGTTGGGCCATGCCGTCAAAATGACGCCAGTACAAATTCCAGCCATCACGAGAGTGCGGAGCCTCGTTGGGCGATCGCCAAACAAAAACCAAGCCATTGGCACGGTCATGATCGGATACATAAACAGAATGGTGACAGCAACTCCGGGCCCTATCTGACCAATGGCGATGTAAATCAATACCTGGGAAAGAAACAGGAAAATGCCGCTGCCGATGACATTTCTCAACAGTGTCCGATTGTTAGATACAGCAAACTCTTTGATATCGCTCCAAGTCGCAGGATGAAGTACCGAAGAGAGCAGCGCCATCAGCGGCATGACAACGAGCATCCTCAACCAGAGGATCAGCAGAGAGCTGTCTAGACTACTGAGGCTAATAAAGCCTCCCGTGTTCCAAATGTTGAAGATACTGCTCTCATTTCCGATGATTCCAACCACAACATTGTGGAGAGACAGAGCCATGGTAGAGAGCAAAATTAGAATCAGCCCTCGCTGAGGGGCAGGAATTTGCTGAAACCAGTTTTGCAAAGCCTTCGGTCGAATTCGTTCCGGTTTCGCTTCTGCAGGAGCCGGAACTGTGCTCATCGAGGCTGGAGGAGCGATCGCCCTTTTATCGCCATCATTAGACTGTTTGCTAGTGGCAGACTGAGACGCATCGGAGGTAGATGTATTGGAGAAGGCATAAGGAGCGGCCTCAGAAGCTGATGAAATCCCCTGATCAGAGCTGAAGCTCGGAGTGCTCGAATCGCTGGGGACTGTGTAGCCGCCCCCAGAAAATCCTGTACTTTGCTGAATACCGTATCCCGGAGCACTCGTGTATCCCTGAGTCGGTGACGGAGATGATGACTCTCGTAGTTGATGATTGAGACGGTTGACCAGCGCATCGAGGATAGCCTCTCCTTGATGTTCCAGACTTTGCATGCGGTCAATTTGCTGGGATAGAGAACTGTGATAGCTATCCAGGTCTTGCTTGAGCGAGCTTAAGGTGTGGTTGACCGCTGTGTCTAACGATGCGATCGATCGCTCTGTACCCGCTCCAGTCTCTCCCGTTGCCATCGACGTGCTGTAGAGTTGCCGATAGGCTTGCCCCGTAGCGCCTTGCTCGTGCTGAATTTTTTCTGCTAAAAGCTGATAGAGCCGAGTGGCCAAAGCTTGGGCTAACTGCTTTGCCCAAAGCTGCTGTTGGGCTGCTTGTTGACGGTTTAGGGACGGCTGTTGCTCTCCGTCTAAGCTTTCCTTTTCTTGCCGGAGCTGAGCGATATCACTCAACAGTTGAACTCGTTCGGATTGCAATCGTCCGACTTCTTGAGTCAGCTGAGCCACCAAGTCCTGCTGAAAGTCCTTTAAATCTTTGCGGATGGTCACGAGAAGTTCCTCCGTTGAGGAAGATTGCCCTGATTCAAAATAGTCTGACTCTAGGTAGTTAGACAAATCCTCTTGTCGCCCCATTCTAATAAGCCTTTAGTTTCTACAATTGTCTGCTGAGCAGTGGAGAGTTGTTGCCTTCAAGCTGCTGCACTTCAGCCATTTTTTGTCGTAAGCTATACGGCTCACGTTTAGAGGTCATGTCTTAGATGAAAGTGCCTCAGTCCAAAATCTATCTACGTTGTGGAGGCTGTTCTTTTGCGGTACTTCCCGTGTTGTCCAAGACATCTTTACCAAGACAATGACTCAATCAAGAAGGAGGCGATTGGGTTAGCCTCTCTTCGAAAGCCCAGTCCCCAATGGAGGTGTATCAGCAAACTAGACAACAGCAGACACTCAATTATATTGATGGTTTGCAAAGGAGAGCCAAAACCAACAAACACTCAACAAAACGTTGAACGGTTTTTCTACTCCCCTCATCGTAACGACCGTTTTCCATTCGGGCACGTCTACCGACTGAAATTTCCAGAAGCCTCATAAAAGCTCAATTTTCTTGGCTGAACCTAAACTTTGTTCGAACCCCCAAGACACTCAAATACACCAGACAAGAGAAAACACGATTGAATTCGACGAATCCAACCTATGCTGACAATACAGCGCTAGAGTCGAGAAGTAACCGTAAAAGCACGTAGCTTGCAAATGGCCTGTCTCGACAAACGGCAAATTACCCTTGTCCCTCTGTCACACTGAAATGACTCATGATGGCTACACAACGGTGAAGCGAAGCATTCCGTAGGGTATTCGCGACGCAGAGGCAGATGACCGTACTATGACCCAGTCGATTCTTCAATAGCCAAAAATTTCTCAAAAATCAGCACTGTGCAGCCTGTCATGAGCTTGGAGATCAAGAGCCAAAGGCACGAATTGAGGCTCTCTCTTTAGAGGTAGAACAATACATTCCGTAAATATCTCATAAGGTAAGCATAAAGTTTTGATAAAAAGGTAGGTGGGCCTTCCAGGAGGTCACTCATCGAGTTCAGAACAGTACTAAGGAATGTTGGACACATCCTCATCGCATCACCATCAATATTGGATCGAACAAGGCGAAACCTTGATGAATCTGGGTCGTTATGAGGAAGCGCTGCAGTACTTTGAGCGATCGCTCGCAATACATCCCGCAGATCCCAGCGCGCTGGTTTTTAAGGGAGTTGTCTTAATTCATCTCAGTCAACATGAAGAAGCCCTTGCCGCTCTCGATCAAGCACTTCAGCTTTCCCCTCGCCATAGCGAAGCGCTAGTGTTTCGCGGCGCGGCGCTCAATCATCTACATCGATATAACGAATGTTATGAGAGCTACGAACAAGTTCTAGAGATTAACCAGCAGCAAAAGTCACGTACTAAGTCTGTTGCTGAGCGATTAAGTCAGTTGGCTACAGATATTTATACTCGGTTGATGTCCTTCCGTACCCTATAGAACAAACATCAAACTCTCATGCACCGAAGCTCGCCAGCGTAGAAGCATCTCTGGCGTTGCACAATTCGAGAATGGTTGGGCAAGTTTCAGGTTTGGGCTCCCTCTTGTAGGGGTATTGCACTGCGCAGATAGGTTAGGACAGATATTTGTGAAGAAGCCGCGCAGTGCGCGGCTTCTTCACAAACTATTGGTTTTGTATCAGCGCGTAGCACTATATTGCACTGCGATGCCCCCACGAAAATCATTCTTCAAATGTGCAACGCCCAGTCTCTAGGCATCAGGCAACTGATACTGAGCGACTATCTTTTGGGCAAATTCTGGAACGTGCTTCTCTAGTTTTTCTGGATGATTACGCTTGACATAGAGATAATTCCGCGTGAAGTGAGAGTCGATAGAGAAACGCGCATACTCCAGTCCTTTGGGGCCGATACGCTCAATAACGACACCGACGAGTTTTGCGACCCACATTGGAATCGTCATACCC
>CAKZMO010000597.1 GCA_937128595.1 uncultured cyanobacterium
TGCCGTCTGAAACAATACCAGTACGGCAATAGGCAACACCGACTGACGAATCTGAGCCAGCAGCGAAGACCAGCCTCTGACTTGGAGGGTGCTGTCGTAGATGAATGGAAACCAGTCGAGCTGCACACTGAACAGAATGATGAACAGCAAGCCAGTGAAGAACGGAGGCAGCGAAATGCCGATAAAGGCGATCGTGGTTACGGTCTGATCGAGTCCTGAATAGCGCTTGAGCGCTGAGAAAACGCCCAGAGGAAAGGCCAGCACAATGCTGATCAGATACGCAACGCCGACCACCGCTAGAGTGGTCGGCAGTCGCTGTAAGATCAGCTCAGAAACAGGACTGCGGCTATTGAATGAATAGCCCAAGTCTCCTCGAATCAAAGACCCCAGCCATTTCACATATCGAACAGGCAGAGGCTGATCCAGCCCAAACGAACGACGAATATTCTCTCGCACGGCTTCAGAGATCGAGGGATTGTTGGCTAGCTCCGATAGCGGATCTCCAGGAGCCAGTTCCAAAATTAGGAAAATGACCAAGCTAATGGCGAGGAGCGTCGGAACAGAAATTAAGATGCGTCGGAGCAAATAACCAGGCACCGTTCTCCTTACTCCTTACGCCATTCGGCAATATTCCAGGTGTTTTGATCCCAGGGGGTGAGGTTGATGCCCTGGAGGCGATCGCCCACTCCCACAGTTTCTGCTCGATGCACCACAGGAATCACCGCTGCATCTTCTACCAGCAGGTCATTCATCTCAAGCACCAGCTCTTGACGGCGATCGGGGTCGAGTTCCACAGAACTCTCTTGCCACAGGGCATCATACTCTGGATTGCAGTAGCGAGCGGCATTGTAGCCTACCCAGTTGTTGTCTGGCTGGGGAATTTCGGAGCAGGTAAAGGTCTTGAGATAGTCTCCCGGATCAGGGCTGCTGTTGCCCGTGGTGTACATCTGAATATCAGCTTGAAACTTTTCGGTCGTGTCATCATTGGCCGGATCACCCGAAAAATAGATGCTGGCATCAATACTTTTGATTTCTACACTAATGCCAATGGACTCCAGAGATTGCTTGACGATTTCTTGGGTCTTTTGACGCACTGAATTCACCGACGTTTGAAACACCATCTGCATCTCGACGCCGTCTTTGTCGCGAGTTCCATCGTCGTTGCTATCGACCCAACCTGCCTCGTCTAACAATTCAGCCGCTCGTTCCAAATCGAACTCGTAGTCGGTATTTTCAGAAACAAACTGCTGAGGCGCAAGCACCACATTTGCTGTGGGTTGACCGGATGGGCCATAGAGCTGTTCTGAAATGGTTTGGCGATCGATCGCCAGACTCAGCGCCTCTCGCACCTGGGGATCGGTCAAAAACGGATGCGGATTTTCTAAAGTGGATCGCGCACCGTCTGATGTTGTTGCATTGGGGTCAGTCTGATTCACCAAAATTCGTTCCATCTGTGGCCCGAACACGGCGACCACTTCACCCGCCCCAGTAAACTGTTCCAGCACTTGCGCTTCTACCTGTAGGTTGTCGGCAAAGTCGGCATCGCCCGTTTGCATCACTGCCCGCGCTGCTGAAGCTGCATCTCCGCCGCCCTTTAGCTCCACTCTCTCGAAGGCCAATGAGTCTGGATCGCGATAGTTGGGATTTGGCTCATAGACGATCACATCTCCCGGCTTGAACTCAGTCACCGCATAGGGGCCAGTACCCACAGGCATTAGATTTGCAGGTGCTTCCCGCACGTTGGCACCGTTGTAGTCGGCATAGATATGCTGCGGCATCATCATGCCACTTGGCCCCATGAACACAAGAAACCAAGCGGGATTTGGCTCTTTAAACGTGATCTGCACGGTGTAGTCATCTAGCGCCTCGACTGACTCCACCACCTCATAGGCCGAAGCCGAAGTCGCCCCCACCTCTGGATTGGTCAAAAACTCATAGGTAAACACCACATCCGCCGCTGTAAACGGCGTGCCGTCTGACCACAGCACATCTTCCTTTAGCTTCCAGGTCACCGTGCGACCATCTTCTGACAAGCCCCCATTCTCCAGCGTTGGTTCTTCCGCTGCCAAAAACAGCACCATGTTGCCCTCGTTGTCGTAGCTTGCGAGGGGTTCTAGGGTGATGCGGCTGGCCTCAGCGTCTTTGATACCTGTGGAAAGGTGCGGATTGAGAATGGTCGGAGCTTGCCAATAGAGCAGCTTCAAGATGCCGCTATCGGCAGCAGGAACTGTTTCACTGGATGTCGATTCACTCTCGTCAGTGGTGCTTGATGTGTCACAGGCCGTAAAGCCAATGAGACAAGTTGAGAGAAAGAGTGCAAAACCTGCGGCTCGCCAGGGCTGGAAAGAATTGGGCATGGTAGTCGTTAAATGCCTTACAGCAACTTCTGAGGAGTAAACACCCCATTATGATCAGAAGACTGGACAGAAGTGACTGCATTGTTGAAGATCTTGAACGATGAGATTGTAGCGATCGCACCAAAACAAGTTGAAGAAACCCCTGAATTGAGTTGAACCTACAGATCATCTGGATCGATACCTAGTTTCCGCAGCTTTTCTGCCATGCGATCGGCCCGCTGTTGTGCTTGGGCTGCCCGCTGTTGCGCTTGATCTGCCCGTTCGTCACCACTCAGCAACAAATTGCCCTCACTATCCCACCAGCGCAACCAAGGCAAAGTCTGATTCATGAAAGAACCCGCCCAGATGCCGAGTTCTACACCTAAAGCCGCAATAGAAAAATGCCCCCGCTCGTTAGGAGTACAACGCTGATAGTGATTGGCTACTAGCTCATATACTTCGACAGATGCCTTGTCCACTTCATAGATGGCATAGAAAGGGACTCGAATGGCCTGTTCATAAACCCAGAATTTTCCGGCTTTTGCTCCACTGCCTGCAAAAGGCGAAGTCGTATCTCGCTCTTCAGAGCCGTCTCCTGAAACGAATTCAATCACGATGAGAGGAGCAATGATCTCCCGCCACATGACGTAAGATCGCCGTCTTTTGCCATCGAGCAGAGGCGGCACATCTGGCACATAAAACCAATCTGGTGCTTCAGCTCCATTTTCTGGAGGGTCAACCAGTCGCCAATAGATGCCACAGTCTTGCCCGATCGCATACTTGCCGTCTGCATGGAGCGCATCGAACAGGGGGCGGATGGAGTCGGTGAGCAACAAGCTCTGCGGATGTTCCTGAAAATTTTTCACAAACGTACCATCCGTTTCTGGTAGCTGTGTATGGTCGGGCAGGGTCAGATTTGACTGAGATGGTGCGGTTTGCATTGCAACGCTCCACGAGT
>CAKZMO010000598.1 GCA_937128595.1 uncultured cyanobacterium
GAAGCATTACAGCGTTTAGAGGACAAAGAAGTTAATCTGTGGCGGGCATTTACCGATCACGGGATGCGTCCGCAGGTTTTCGAGAAGTTGTCGCGGGAGTATGAGCAAGAACGCTTGCGTGTTGAACTTGCATTAAAAGCGATTCAACAGGAAAATAGAGAATATATCGCGGACCTTGATGCTGCACTCGATGTGATTGCAGAGATTGGGATGCGGTATGTGCAGCAGAGTGAGCAGCGGCAGCGTGCCATTTTGCGGCATGTCGTCAGTAAGGTGGTGATCAACGTGGAAGGCACGATCATCCGGCTAGAACTGCAACCCCCGTTCACCTACCTGTTTGATCTGGCAGCAGATGAAACGGGTGGCAAGTTGCAGACGAAGAAGAAGGATTGCGGTACGCCTCGTTGTGAAGATAACGAGGCCGATGCCCCAAACGCAAAATGCGGTGATAATATCACCGCACGTTCACCTCAGGTTGACTTTAGTGACCCCAACGGGTGTTGGAGCCGGACCTTTACCCACCCTTTATCAAGCTATCCAAAATGTGCTTGATCGTCTCTATATGGGCATGCCCCTCCCCCAATCGCCTCTCACAGACAAGCATGTATCCCGCAGCAAACGCAATCAATGCATTTGCGAGCGCTACGCCGCAGGTGAGACACTGACTGACATCGCAGCCGACTTCGACATTACCATACAGCGTGTCCACCAAATCATCCAACGTTGGTGTAAATCAGGATAAGGATACAATCATGACACCTGTACTTGTTTTGACCAATCACAAAGGTGGGGTTGGTAAATCCACTTCGGCTACTAATATCGCCTTTGGTCTTGTCAACTTACTCCGTTCAGCCCGTTCAAAAAACGCAAAGGTATTGCTTGTCGATACAGACAGCCAGGGACACGCCACTCTGGTTACAACCGGGCGCAAAAACTACGATACACATGACAGCCTTTATGCAACACTTGTTGCCGATCGCAAAGAGGCACCACGCATACTCACCCAATCCATCCATCCCAGCACATGGGATCCAGATCTCCATGTGCTACCGGCTTCACCGATCCTCGAAACCGCAGAGCGTGAGTTGATTGGATTAGCAGGAGCACCCTATCGCCTTGCGGATCCGTTAAGCAAAATCCGCCCACATTACGCTGCCATAGTCATTGACACCAGACCCTCGTTTTCTTTAATGACTGAGATGGCGCTTCTTGCCGCCACTCATGCCATCATCCCGGTTGAACCTCGCTATCTCGAAACTATTGGGTTGATGTCCGCACTCACCAAAATTCAAGATATTCGCGAGGGCTGGCGACATCCTGAACTCAAGGTCAATGGCATTCTCGTAACCAAAATGGATAAGCGCATCAAGGGACATCGCCAACTTCTGGATGATCTCTACCAGCATCCTACCCTCGGCAAGCTGGTTTGTGGTGTGATCCCTGCCAATGAAGCGGTGTCCTACTCACATCATCGCAACATGAGTCTGTTCTCGTATGACCATCGTGCAGCGGCCAGTAAAGCCTATGCCCAATTGGTCACCCACCTTGCCCGGCAGCTCCTCACTAAACAGGTCTAATCGATGACAACGCATAAACGACAGGTCAATGCAAACCTCTTTGAGGGTCTTGATTTCACGCTTGATACGGATCAACCATCAAGTGCTAACCATCGTGCCATGACCGTGGAACACATTTTGATTGATCTTATCCGCCCCGATCCTATTCAGGCACGTCGTGTACTGCCCGAGTCCATTCATCTTCCTTTTCACGAGCAGAATTTGACACCATCTCAGGCATTACGACAATTCATTCAAGTTGTCCAGGCCCAGGCTCGCGACAGAGGGGCACCGTTTACCTCGGTCAACGATCTGTTACAAGAGCGCAGCGACAACGTTTCACATCCATCACCTGAAGAATGCACCCTCCTAGAATTGGTCAATCTCGCTCTCACCATCCGCGATAACGGACAGGTGAACCCCATTACCGTCATTGACGTCAGTGAAGGTATCGCACCTCACTATCGTATTGAAACCGGTGAACGACGATACTGGGCTAGTTGGCTGCTGCGGGATTTCATCAGTGGTATAGACTTCGATGGCACCATTCCGTGCCTGATCGTGCCCGACAACAGACAATCGGTGTTTCGGCAGGCGAAGGAAAATACCGCTCGAAAGGGACTAACTGCCATCGCGATGGCACGACAAGCAGCGTTGCTGTTGCTCACCGTTCATGGCTACGAGATACCGAATCATGCTGTGAATCATGACTTTT
>CAKZMO010000599.1 GCA_937128595.1 uncultured cyanobacterium
CTTATAGCAATGCGCAGATAGGTTAGGACAGATATTGATGGCGAAGCCGCGCACCGCGCGGCTTCTCCATCAACTATTAGTTTTACATCAGCGCGTAGCACTATAGCTCTCAGATATGGAGATGATATGCAAGTTAAGATGGATCGCCTAGACTAATTGTTGATTTTACGAACAGCACCAATCAGCGTCGATGCCAAGACACTCCGGCGAGTTCTCATTCTCTGTCGTCCTATCAGACTCACTCGTCCTAGCTGCCCATTCACATGTCCCTGGTGATTGAACTGCAATCGGTACACACCATTTTGAGGACGTAGAGTCGTTTGACGGGGATCAAACTGTACGCCCTTTGGCAATTCCGACCAAGCTGCGAGAGCAGGTGGCATTGTGACGGGATGCAGCGCATATTGCCCTTGACCTTCGATATTTCGGAAACTCACTTGCCAGCGGATATTACGGCGTTTTGCCTCAGACTGGGCTTGACGAAAGGCTTGATAAACCTCATCTTGAGCTGCATTGAGCTGCCAGGTGTTGTGAAACGAAAGCCAAGACGGAGCCGCGATCGCCACAAGAATGCCTGCGATCGCCAGCACTGTGATCACCTCTAGCATCGAAAATCCGACAACCGATGAAGCCTTAACCTTTCTGAAATCGTGAGAGCTAACCTTGCGAAAAGAGGATCGATGCTCAGCTATTTTTTGCGCACCAAAAAGGTCGAGCAGATTCCATGCCCAAGATTGTTGCATTGTAAGTAATCCTTAGATGGCTTCCCTGATGGATGATGTGAGAGTCCCAAGATGCTGAGCCGTCGGTGTGTCTAAATTGACGAGCCGACATTAATGCGTTTGCGTCGAGACTCCGTTTTCTTGAAAACTTATTTCATAGCATCAAGAAAAAGAGAAGAGAAAGCCATCGCAAGATTACGGAATAGTTATGGAATTGCTATAGCGTTTAGCAGATTTTCAACGATTCCAATTCCTTTCTGACTGCCATTTGGGATCAGTCGATGAGCCAAAACATGAGGAGCTAAAAGTTTCACATCATCAGGAGTCGCATACTCACGCCCTTCCAGGAAGGCGATCGCCTGAGCACTCCGATAGAGTGCAACAGTTCCTCGGGGGCTGGCTCCTAGCCTGACGCCTTCATCCTCACGGGTCGCTCGCACTAAATCGAGAATATACTGTTGCAACGGAGCCTCAACGGCAACATTCGCGCATTGTTGGCGGAGCGCTCTGACTTCGTCGAGAGAAATACAGGATTCCAGCGTTTCAGGCGACACACGACCCTGTAATCGCTGTAGCATCTTGAGTTCTTCATCTTCTTTGGGGTAGCCCAAGCTGAGCGAAATCGCAAAACGATCCATTTGGGCTTCAGGTAGAGGAAACGTTCCCTGGTATTCCACCGGGTTCTGGGTGGCAATGACAAAAAACGGAACTGGCACAGGTCGTGAGACTCCATCCAAAGTCACCTGTTTTTCTTCCATCACCTCTAACAGTGCGGATTGAGTTCGAGGAGTGGCTCGGTTGATTTCATCTGCCAACAAAATATTTCCGAAAGCAGGCCCCGCCATGAACTCAAATTCGCCCGATTGAGGATTCCAGATATTCGTTCCTGTCACATCGGTGGGAAGCAGGTCAGGTGTACATTGCACACGCTTAAACTCTCCTGCAATCGACTTGGCTAGAGATTTTGCCAAGAGAGTCTTCCCGACTCCAGGCACGTCTTCCAGCAACACGTGGCCCCCAGAAAATAGTGCTGCCAGAACAAGGCGAATGGCCTCTTCCTTGCCAACAATCGTGCGGCTGAGATTTTCTTGTAAACGCTCAATACTAGCTCTCATATTATTTAGAGGTTCTGAAGGTGGAGACGAAAACTCTAGCTGAATCATGGCAGGTTGCTCGGAGCAAGTCATAAAGAATACAAAGAATTCAGGTCTAATGCCGATGAATCCCTTTGTTTTCTACCGATTCGCCCAAGATCAATCCGGATCAAGCGATAAACTCCTGCCTCGCTGATGACCCCATATTGCCGAGGTTTGAGGCGAGATTCTTCTAGGATATCCGCAGTTCCGATCATCAGCGCTGAGGTGGGCTTGGGCGTCCGGTCTAGGGTGTCTCGTAGGTGGGCGATCGCCTCGTTTGGGCTATAGATAAACGTGACAGGCTCCTCGGTGTAAAACACGACACTGGGCTTTTTGAAGCCCACCATGAGAATTTCTTCGTCAGGGGCTTGAACTTGCTGAATAGTCTGCGAAAGCTCGTAAAGAGGCTCCTGTCGCTGGCTGTCGGTAATCATTAGCAACGGCATCAGCGTCAACACAAAGAACATCACAAACCCGACCAGGTTGACCAGCCATAGCCACTGACTGCGTCGCTGCCAAATCCATATCGCAGAACCTATTGCCGTGATGAGCCAAACGACTGTGCCAATCGACAACACAGAGGACTGACGAACGATTGTTGATAGGTTGGGGGTAGCCGGATCGCCCTCCATCCAGTTTGCACCATAGGCTGTCGCTCCTGCGATCGCCACCCATATCCCCACATTTACCCCACCACTGATTTGCAGTCCACGAGATGGGTGAGGACGAGTCATTTGGTCGCTCCAGAGCAGCGCCACCAACATCCCTGCTGCTGGCAGCAGAGGAATCGTATAGCTAGGTAGCTTTGTGACCGAAATGCTGAAAAACAGAAAGATGACGGCAAACCAGATGAAGGCAAATATCCCCAATTGAGCCGATCGCGCCTGATGTTGCCAGTCTCGCCGCCGCCAAAATCGCAGTCGGGCGATCGCCAACGGCAAAAAAATTGACCAGGGAATGAACCCAATCAACACGACCAGAAAGTAGAAATACCAGGGTGCAGAGTGGTTGTTGACAACCTGGGTGAAGCGTTCGACGTTGTGATAGCCAAAGAAATTTTCGATGTAGGTCTGCCCATGTTCGCGAATGATGAGCATGTACCAGGGCAGTGTGATTCCCAAAAAGATGATGCCACCCAGTACCAACCTCATTTCTCGCAGCACCACCCAAAGATTGCCACAGTAAAGCAAAAACGCGCCGATGATCAGCCCCGGAATCACAATTCCAACAGGCCCTTTGGCGAGTACGGCCAGCGCCATCAGCACATAAAACGCGAGGTACCACTTCGTTTGGCAGCTCCGCTGATGGGGGTGGGCATAGCCGCAAAAAAATGCCATCAACGCAGTACCCATGCAGCCCGATAGCAGCATGTCAGATACTCCCACTCGCGCCCAAGCAATCGTTTGGACATTGAGGGCGATCGCCGCTGCTCCAATCCATGCCGCAAGGCGAAGCTGCATCGTTGTCCGAGAACCCAAAGCAGGAGTTTCACCAACTGAATATTCTGAGCGATTTGGAGCATCAGCAGATCCTTCTGCGGATTCATCTTGTTTCGGAGAGTCCAGACGCTCCTGCTTGGCAGCAATGGCACTAGGAGTCGGAAAACCGAAATTTCTCAAGGTATAAAAGCCCATCGCCGTGAGCGCGATCGCCGCTAAGGCTGACGGAAGCCGAGCCGCAAATTCATTGACCCCAAGCGTTTGGTAGGCGATCGCCATCAGCCAGTAAATAAGGGGTGGCTTGTCAAAGCGAGTTTCGCCATTGAAATAGGGGGTGAGCCAATCTCCGGTCACGGTCATTTGGCGGGCAGCTTCGGCAAACAGAGGTTCGGTCTCATCAACGAGGTGTAGCGCTCCCAAATTCCACAGAAATGCAAGCCAGCCTAATCCCAAAATCCACAAGACAGGGAGAAACCGGGCAGCCGGAACCGCATCGAAGCGCTTGACCAACCGCTGAAACTGATCCGAGGGAGTATCGCAACGTAGCGCCATGAACTTACCTTTAGGCATGATCCCAGCCATTTGGGTTATTGCATTCCATCAAGTTGAATTCCATCAAGTTGAACTTCATCAAGTCGAATTCCATCAGCACTAAATCCGGATGAGCTCACAACAATTTTTCGTGGAATGCTCTATGAGAATGATGTGCGGGGATCGTAGATCTCAAGCTTTAATGTACCTGGATTTTCTGAAGCTAATGACATTCTGACCATTTTCCCAGCGAATCCTGTAGATATCGGTTCAACTGGGAAAAGCTCTCAATCAAGCCAAAGGTTCTGCAATCTGATGACGATGATAGCGGAGCCAAAGATTGGTACAGAGGGCGATCGCCATTCCTACCAGGGCTACAGCATTGATGACTTTCCAGCTAAAGAAATACAGCAACTGTCCTGACATGAGGCTACACAACGCCACAAAGCTAAAGGTGATGAAGTCGTGAGCTGCTTGTACTTTAGACTTTTCGGTCGGGGCATACACTTCCGTCAACAGAGTGGTCGAACCGATAAACATAAAGTTCCAGCCAATTCCCAAAAGCAGTAGGGCAATGGAAAAGTGAGGAAAGGCGGTGCCGCTAAAGTTGATGGCAGCGCACAGTCCATTCATGGCGATGCCTGTGAGAATGATGTTGAGAACGCCGAAGCGGGCAATTAAAAATCCTGTGATCAAAGACGGTGCAAACATGCCCAGCACATGCCAGCGAATGACAGATGCTGTGGCTTCAAAGCTGTGGTCAAAACTGGTCATGGCGAGAGGGGTAGCTGTCATGACTAGAGACATCACACCGTAGCCCAACATACTGCCAACCACTGCGACGAAAAACACAGGCTGACGGGCGATCGCTCCCAACGACCGTTCCGCTCCCTCTAGTTGAGTGTCTGCCAGCGGCGGAATGCGAATGAACGACAAAATAGCGATCGCTATAATCTGCAAACCTACGATGACGGCAATGGAACCTGCAAACTCGTAGGTTGAGAATGCATCCTTCGCCCAGCTTGCCAGCGATGGCCCAATGATTGCTGCAACAACTCCTCCAGAGACCACCAGGGAGATAGCCTGAGGACGAAACGACTCTGTCGCAGCATCTGCTGCTGCAAATCGGTAATACCAAGCAAAGCTGTTGAACGCTCCAATGCAAAACACGCCGACGCAAAATAGAGAAAACTGCGCCGATACAATGCCTTGAACGCCTAGACCTGCCCCCAGAATGCCAAGAAGTGCGCCCAGCATAAATCCTCGCTGTCGTCCTAGCTGTTTCATCAGTAGCGAAGCCGGAATCGTTGCCAGCATCGTCGCAATCTGCATGATGGTGATTGGCAACGTCGCGAGCGCTTTGTTGGTAACGAGACTGTAGCCCACCAATGAGGCAACGGTCACAACAATGGTGATGCCAGTGGCTGAAAGTGCTTGACACAAGGCCAGCAGCAGCACATTTGTTCGAGCACGGTTTAGCATGAGAGATACCGATTTACGATCTTGGATTCAAGAGTTCATTCCGACTGCTACAGAAGATTAGCTCACCGCAGCAATGTTTTATTCCTCCAGTTGCGTGAATTTTCGACCGGAGTTACTCATTTCTGTCAATGCATGAGGGAAAATTTAGTGTGTCAGATGTTGATGTAGCGATGCTTCCGATATCCGAGCTTGAGCAAACCTGGCTCCAGAGTTTCCATCTCCAGCCCCTTTGCCACAGCATTTCAGTCGCCATCTCTCAGTCGCCATCTCTCAGTCGCCATCTCTCAGCGTGACCGTTTCACTTTGCATTTCCTATGACTGACGCAATCTGGCATCTTCCTCCGCTTCTCGATATTCCGCCTGAGTTTCAAGCGGCAGTTCAGCGTTTTGTGCCGGATTCGTCAGGTCATCGAGCGGCTCAACTGTTGTGGCAGCGGGGAATACGCGATCGCTCGCAACTCCTAAGTTTCGTTGATGCTGATTCCTACACACCGACTGCGGCGATGGCTTGGGGTGAGGAAATGAGTCTTGCAATCGATCGCCTCGTTCAAGCTCATGAGAAAAGGGAGCAAGTCGCGATTTGGGGAGACTTTGATGCAGACGGCATTACTGCAACTGCTGTGTTGTGGGATGGACTAGGGCAGTTTTTCGCTCAAGGCGATCGCCTCTCCTATTTCATTCCCAATCGCCTGACTGAATCCCACGGACTGTCAATACATGGGATTGATGACCTTGCAGACCAAGGCGTTCAGCTCATCGTAACCTGTGACAACGGGAGTACGAACCTGTCAGAAATTGAGCACGCGAATTTGAAGGGCATTGATGTGATTGTGACCGATCACCATACCTTGCCTGACCAGCGACCTGATGTGGTAGCGATTATCAATCCTCGAAGTTTTTCTCCCGATGCTCCCTTGTCTCAGCTTTCCGGTGTGGCGGTTGCTTACAAACTCGTAGAAGCCCTCTACGAAACTCTACCTGACCTACCCCAAAAGCCTTTGACACAGCTTCTCGATCTGGTTGCTATTGGACTGGTTGCTGATTTGGTGGAGCTGAAGGGAGACTGTCGCTATCTAGCTCAGCAGGGCATTCGTCAACTCCAAACGCAAACTCAGGCTCAAAATCCAACGCGTCCTGGCGTTGCAGAACTGTTGCGATTGTGCCGAAAAACGGGCGATCGCCCCACCGATATTTCGTTCGGCATTGGCCCTCGAATCAACGCCATCAGCCGCATTCATGGCGATGCTCGGTTTTGTGTGGAGTTGCTCACCAGTTCTGATTCCGACTTGTGTCGAAAGCTCGCTGAGCAAACAGAACTCGCCAACGGTCGCCGAAAAGCACTACAACGGGACGTTGTGCAACAGGTGCAGCAAAAGCTTGCCGAACTGGATCTGTCTACGACTCACGTTATCGTCTTAGCCGATCCCCAATGGTCTGTCGGTGTTTTGGGGCTCGTTGCAGGACAGATTGCCCAGCAGTATTCCCGACCGACGATTTTGCTAGCGATTCAGCCCGACTCTGATGTCTCCAATGCGGCCTCAAGCGAATCGTTTCAAGATGACTCTTTTAGTCTGGTCGCTCGGGGTTCAGCGCGATCACTCAACCGCATCGATTTGTATGAACTGGTCAAAAGTCAATCTCATCTGTTGCGTAGCTTTGGTGGACATCCCTTTGCCGCTGGACTGAGTCTGGATGCGGAGCAAGTGCCGATTTTTGCAGCCGCCATCAATCAAGAATTTCGCACATGCTACGGCTCTGCGATCGCCCAGCAGCCTTCTATTGCTATCGATCTCGTCGTAACGGTTGCTGAGCTAGGACAGACTCTTTTTCGAGAGCTGAAGCTTTTAGAACCTTATGGCATGGGCAATCCTACTCCCCGCCTATTGATCCAAAACTGTTGGTTTGAAAATGTCTGGCATCGTAAAACTACCGATGCTCACAACCGAAAAATCAACTACATTCGCGCTACCTTCGATATTTGCGATGATACTGCTCCTGAAGGCTTTCCTGGGATGTGGTGGGGGCACTACAAAGACGATATTCCGTCTGGGCTTTGCGATGCGGTTGTAGAGCTGGACTACAGCGGAACAAATGGGGCTGCTACGGCCTATCAAGTCCGATTGGTCGATGTGCGATCGCACCAAGCGACTTCTCCATTGGGTACCTACAGAGTCGATAATGAAGCGCTCTCTTCTGTCCCTATCCTGTTAGATTGGCGATCAGCCAACAGCCTAGCAGATGGAGCAACGGTGCTGTCTAGCTTAGATCAGAGAGAAAATTTAGAAGCGGAGACTGCCGTTCTAACGATTGAGACGCCTCCCACCCTGTGGCAAGACTTTTTTGATGCGGTGACTCGTGCCCATGACCAGCAGACTAGATTGGCGATCGCCTATCCTCCCCCCCTTGATCTATCGCCCAAAGACACTTGGCAAAGGTTGGTAGGGATAGGCAAGTACCTCAACCGCACCCAAAAATCAATCCCGACTTGTCAGCTGACTCAACAGCTTCAAGTCAGTGAGCAAACAATCGAGCTGGGCTTACATGCATTATCTTGCATGGGATTTAATCTTCGCTTACAGGAAGGAGCCGGAGAAATTGATGCGAGGTCTTCTGCCTTTGAGCCTTCGAATGCTGACTTGGAATCATCCCAAAGTGCCAGCGTAGAATCTGCTTCTTGTTCGGCCACTCAGGAGAGGAGTACTTCTGAAATTGCAACTGCAATACAGACGTTTCTTAGGGCTGTCGGAGAAGAGCGCTTCCGACAACGCTATTTTCATGAAACTCCTATTGCCATATTGCAGGCGATCGCCTCGCAGTTTCTTCGCCGTTCCGTAGAACTGAAATCCCCGTAGCTGCGTTTTCTTAAAAAAAAGAGAAGATAACCCTACGGGGTTGTTTCCCTTGAACCTGCAATTAATTATTCCGTCAAATTTTCTTAAAGATTTCTGATTAAATTTAAAAATGAGTTCGGCAATCGAAACTGAGCAAAGAAAGAACTGTCAGTGAGCTTAAGATATCGTCTTGACCCGTAAAAGCAGGCAGAACATTAGTAGTCGCAACTCGTGCCGAGTGCTCATCACTATAGATCTCTGAGAGCTGAGAAGAATCTAAGTCCTAGAATGGTTTGACGAACCGAACAGATCTACAAACTGATGCTCATCATGGTTTCTTCGAGGGCGATGTTGAGTTCGTCGTAAACACGACGCAAGTCATCTGCGCTGTGAAAATGCTCTAACCGATGGCGGACTGTCCCTTGGTCGAACAGCATTAGCGTAGGCAGAGATTTGAGACGGTAGGTCGTTGCTAGCTTAAGACTTTCATCTGCATTGACGCTAACCAGCTTGAAGCGATCGCCCCACTGTCTCCGCAACTTGTCCAACGTAGGGTCAAGCATTCGACATAACCCGCACCAAGGAGCCCAAAAATTTACCACGACAGGTACGGGAGACTCTAAAACCTCATTTGTAAAGCTTTGCTCATTAGCAGTAACTATCATATTTTCCCAAGTTTTATTAATTGCAGTCCTACTTGGGATCATATCGTATTGAGGGGTTCACACTGTAGAGAAAGCATTTCAGTTTCATAACTTTTCGTGATGATTCTGAAAGAGTGAGTCTGATGGTTCACGCAACTTACCAAAGTCTTCAAAGCTTTACCTGGCTTGCCGATCGCACTAATATTGGATGAACCCACCAAAATAGCGCCACAAAAATAGCGATTCCAGCATAAGCTGGCTTCAAAAATTCTTGAAATCTGAGAGACTGCTTTCCCTGCAGCACAGCTAAAAATGGAATGACTGATGTCCGAGACTTGGCAACTTCGAAAGCTTTTCCGTAGCGTGCTGATAAGCGGCGATCGCCATGCCAAACCGCAAACAGATGATGCAGAATCAGCCCGGCTGAGGTCACGAGCATGAATGTTGTCCCCAGCCACAACGTATGAGCGATGCACCAAATAATTTGCCCAACCATTTGAGGATGACGGGTGATGCGAATAATGCCTGTCTCGTAAAGATGCACCTGAGGTTTTTGAACCGCAGCGACCTCAAGCAGATTAAACGTGGCAGGGTAGAGAAAAATAAATGAGATTGCCGACAAAGTCCACACCAGGGGTTCTATGCCAGACATGCCTTGGAGATTCCAAAGCTGAATCCCGTCGTAGCGATGGCGGATGAAATAGATGATGAGCAATGTCGCAAACGGAATACTGACTAGGGCAAAACCAACCCGATAGAGGCGGGCTCCTATGCGCTTCTCACCGTAAGGACGCAACGCCGCTAACCCACTATGGGCGATCGCAAATCCTAGCAACAGGCCAGCCATCATCCAATGACTCGCCCACTGGCTTGACAACAGTTGCCCTGATTCTATGATCTCTTTCAAAATCCTTAGTGTTCTCTACGGTATGGTTTCTATTTTGCGAGATGTTGCGAGTTCTATTGCAATTGCAGTTGCTTTTGCTCTAGATCATGTTGGCTTCATAAACAATGTGCGGCGGAGATTAGTCTCTTTCAGGCCACGACATTAAGCAATCTACAGTTCATTATGCGTGATTGCCAAGTATCCAAAAAAAAACAAATGTTCATATTTCGTTGTTTATAATTCGTCGAGATATAGAATCTTCATTAAATTACTGGGTCTCGTTGAATATTTGCCCAATCCATCTTTATCTCTGTCTTTCAGCCTCTATTTTCAAGCACTTTGGATACGTCTACCCGCAAAAAAGCTCCTCTTGGGGGTTGATCCAAATCCGATTTAGTAGGAATATTTTCCTATTAGGTTACAAAATATCTTAATATTGGTGTAAGAATTACGTTCGTTCGATTCTACGACCACCGACGATACACTTTTGGAGGAAATCTATGGCGCTTGTACCCATGCGACTGCTGCTGGATCACGCGGCTGAGAACGGTTATGGTATCCCAGCCTACAACGTCAACAACTTGGAGCAAATCCTTGCAATCATGGCGGCGGCTGACGAAACCGACAGCCCTGTGATTCTGCAAGCGTCTCGCGGCGCACGGAAGTATGCAGGAGAAAACTTCTTGCGTCACTTGGTCACGGCAGCCGTTGAGACGTATCCTCACATTCCCGTGGTGATGCACCAAGATCACGGCAACGAGCCTGCAACCTGCTACTCTGCTATCCGCAATGGTTTTACCAGTGTCATGATGGATGGCTCTCTTGAAGCTGATGCAAAGTCTCCTGCAAGCTACGAGTACAACGTTGCTGTTACCGCTGAGGTGGTGAAAGTTGCTCACGCTATTGGCGCGAGTGTTGAGGGAGAGCTAGGTTGTCTCGGGTCTCTCGAAACAGGGAAGGGAGACAAAGAAGATGGTCACGGCTTCGAGGGTACCCTCAGCAAAGATCAGCTTCTGACCGACCCCGATGAAGCTGTTGACTTCGTTGAAAAAACTCAAGTCGATGCTCTAGCGGTTGCGATTGGAACCAGCCACGGTGCTTACAAGTTTACTCGTAAGCCCACAGGTGAGATCCTAGCCATTAGCCGTATTGAAGAGATTCACGGTCGTCTGCCCAACACCCACTTGGTGATGCACGGTTCTTCTTCTGTGCCTCAAAAATGGCTCGACATGATTAACGCCAACGGCGGCAACATTCCCGAAACCTACGGTGTACCTGTTGAAGAAATTCAGAAGGGCATCAAGAGCGGTGTTCGCAAGGTCAACATCGACACCGACAACCGCTTGGCAATCACGGCTGCAATCCGTGAGGCTGCAATGAAGGATCCGGCAAACTTTGACCCCCGTCACTTCATGAAGCCTGCGATCGCCTACATGAAAGAAGTCTGTCGCGATCGCTACGAATCTTTCTGGTGTGCAGGTCAGGCCAGCAAGATCAAGCAGAAGCCGGTTGATCACTATGCAGCGATGTACAAGAGCGGTGAGCTAGATGCAACCGTCAAAAAGGCTGTCACTGCGTAGTCATGACTTAGCTTGTGAGGTCTAATGTTGCTGGTTCTAGCTCACTGTCTAGATAGGCGAATGTTAGATCTGGAAAGCTCAATGGCTTTCTTTTCATAGCTTCAAAGGCCGGAAAGTCGTAAGGCTATCCGGCCTTTGCGTGAGAATCATCAGGTAGAAGACATGAAATCTGTCTACACTGAAAGCAACACTCTAAAAATATTGTCTCGATAGACGTCTCTGAGGCTGAGTTCACGCCTCAGATGATTATTTCGTTGAATCCATTCACCACGATTTGCTTTGATGCAGATGGTTTGATGCAGATGCTTACTATTCTTCAAACATCAGCGACTGGAACGTCTCCGACGATCGCTCCTACGCGCTCCGGCCAAACCAAGCCAAAGACCTATCCAAACTACAAAGTCATCGTGCTGGATGACGATTTTAATACGTTCCAGCATGTATCCAGCTGTCTCATGAAATATATTCCAGGCATGACGAGCGATAGCGCTTGGAAATTAACTAACCAAGTTCATTTTGAAGGACAGGCCATTGTATGGGCAGGGCCGTTTGAGCAAGCAGAATTCTACCATCTCCAGCTCAAGCGAGCGGGATTGACCATGGCTCCCCTTGAACAAGCATAAGTAGGTGTATGACATGGCTTCCTCTGATGGGCGCATCGTATGGAATCACTCCACCCACCTACCCGGATTGATTCCAATCTTGCAAGAACTTGTCAAAGTAGATGGAATTCGAACCATTACTCCTGCTGTTCTTTCGACAGCACGTTCGAATGCACAGCAGATGAGAATTAAAGTCTCTGTGCCAATCAACGGCGGATTTAAGCTGATTGCTCGCAAAGGCAAGACCGCTCAAGAGGTGTTTGTCCTCACGACGCTCGATAAGCCAACTCTTGAGCAAGCGATCGCCACTGCTTTGGGTTAATTTCTCGCGATTGACCTGAAGTTGAAGTTACTCCAACGCTTCATCTGCGAAGAGCTAAAAATTTTCACGAATAAAAAAGTGGAGTGACGGATTAGATCGATTGCCGCATTTGTAGTTGCTCAAGCCGATCAAAATCTCGCCGTACAGCCGTCCACAGCACTCGATTTTGAGGATCAGCTTTCAGCGCTTTTTTGAGATAAATGCGAGCTTTGCTGTAGCTTTTTTGACCAATGAGATGGTGAGCCCAGCGCTGGTAGGCGATCGCTTGCCACTGGCGAACTTCTGGATCATTGGGAATACGCTGCACTAAACCATCCACAAGGGCGATCGCCCGAGGAAAGCGCTGGGTTTGCAAAAACTCTTGGAGCCGATGATAGGTTTGCTGTTTTAGCTGGTTGTCAATGCTCGACAAGTTCGGATCAGGCTGAATTTTGACAGTTTTACGAGTAACCCGTATTTTCGTTTTTTGAGAAGTCTGTGCTGGAGTGACGGGCGATCGCACCTGTTTCGGTTTTGCTGCCGCAGAAGACATAGACAACGAATCGATCAAGGCGCGATAAGCCTGAGTCAGCTCGATAAATCTGGTCTTAGCCCAGTCCACATTATCGGGATTAGCATCGGGGTGATACCGACGCGCCAACCTTCGATAGGACATCTTCACGTCCTCATAAGAAGCATTGGAATTCAGATTCAGCAATCGATAACAGGTTGAGATGTCCATGCCTGCAAAACTATCAGGGCTGCCCACTTTTTTGTTTGCGCCGATCAGACTTAACCGATTTTACCCTGATGATCCATAAGAGCGCTCGTTAACTTCATCCGCGATCCCTGACGTTTGTGTTGTGCTTGAGTTACATAGAAACGCTTCGGTTTCGGTAAATCGAAGGTCATCAAAAGTCTCTGGCCTATAGAAATGCCTAGCCTTGTTGAGCCTGTACGCTCTTACCGACTTCCTTCTATCCGTCTGCGCCACTCTTCATCAATGTCGTCGCTTCTCAACGCTTCTTGTTCCGTCAGTCCAGTTTCGGTGGTGTAGGTCAAATCTTCTGGAGAAACAACCGTTGTAGAGGCAAATTGCTTTGCATATTCAATTTTTTGTTGAATGATGTTAGACGGTGCATTCAATCGGTTGGCCTGACGAAGTCGTTTCTCGTTGGAGCGCTCGATACTCTTGTTTTTTTGAGAAACCCAAATCGCTCGAACCGAAGGAATGGTAATGAAAGCGATCGCATAGGCCAAAAGTATCAAGTATCCAATATCGACGATCCCGATTTGTCCCCCCAAATAGAGCAGGGGCTCCGCTGCCTGAAGGCTCGGATCTGTCAACATATATCCTAATATGACAGCTAAAGCGAGGTTCACTGCTCCTAGCCCTCCGGCCCACGTCAGCTGAGCAGAGCCTGCTTCGCTAAATTTCCACTGCTTTTCTCGCAGCGTCTCAGGCACAGAGGTCTTGCCCCGTTCTTCCGCCATTACCTGCAATTCGGGGAAGTGATAGATAATATTGCCCTCAGAACTCACTTCCGGTCGCCCGTTAAATCGAGTCAACACGGGTAGCATGTAGTCTTCGTCTTCTAAATCGGTATCCGCTTCTAAATCTAAATAGGGAAGAACCTGCTCAGCAGCGATCGCTCCGCCATTGTTGCGAACCGCTCCAGCAATATATTGCCAGCGCCGCTCTTCTAGATCTGCATTCGGATTACCATCTCCAAATAAAAACGAAAACACCGCTTCCAAGAAGTTCATGGAATTTTCGTCTTTTCGTCGGGTAGAACGAGACGATCGAGATGGCGTGTCCCCGTAGCCGGAATAATAACCGCTTCGACGCCGCTGATAGTAATTGATGCTAAACATGTCATACATCATGCCCCGCATCAAAAATGAGGGGAAGAAGAAGAAATTGGATTGGCCTGATCCAGAATTATTGTCATCGCTACCTCTATTCATCGCAAGCATTAGGAAAATGATGGCAAGCGAGATGATAACAATAGAGAGAATTAGGATGATTCCGAAAGAGATGCGAATCAGATAAAACAGAACTTTCCACACCTTCTGCCACCATTCTCTTAACCGTAGGCGTAGGGATGAATTTCGCAGTACTGTCCGATAGTTTTTAGGAAAGAGATAAACAATTTCTCCCGTTTCAGAGACCTGTAAATGCCCGCCAGCGTCAGAGGCGAGAGCCAATAGCTCGTGCTCGGCTTGCTTTACATCAATCCCCGACTGTAGCGACACGTCTCCAGTCGTGACGCGATAGTCAAGAACGTCGATTGCCTTCATCAAGTCTGAACTTGGAACCATGCCTTTTCTTTAGCCGAATGTGGAATTCTCAAATAAGCCAAACTCTGATCTTCTCTTACCTCATCGAGCGCGTTCCGAATGGATCGGGTTCTGGGAGCATAACTCGGCGGATTGTTTGGCTGATGCTAAGGGTTAGCGCTTGGAACAATCAAGTCGTATTTTCCTCGGTGCATCTCTTTTAGTATAGAAGTGATAAGTCGAAGGCGTGGGGGGCAATCGACACCTTGGGAAGCCCAAACAACCCACCTCCGCTATTTGTACGCTAGTAGATGGAGAGTATGGAAATTCAGCGGTTTCGGGACAATCAGACCCTTATTTCAACTTGCGCAGGGTTGAAACTGACAGCAGAACTCATGAAATCACCTTCTTTGCAAGCGGCGTAATCAGCCGATTAAACCGCCAGGTTAGCGCGATCGCTGCCACAAAAAGCCCCAGCGCCAATCCTAGCCACAGCCCTACCCCGCCTAAGCCCAATCGAAACGCTGAAAGATAGCCGACGGTAAGACCAATTCCCCAATAGGCCACAATACCAATGAGCATTGGCATTCGAGTATCCTTCAATCCTCGCAAAGCGCCTGCTGCAATCACCTGAATGCCATCAAAGAGTTGAAACATCGCTCCTACAGACAGAAGAGCGATCGCCACTCCAATCACCTCCTGATTCTGAGGATCGCCCAGATTCAGATATAGCCCGACAATTTGTTGCGGCAGAGTCATCATGACGATCGCCATCGTCCCCATAAATGCCATTCCTGCAGCAATTCCTGCATAGCCAGCCAGTCGAGCACTGCCTGGGTTCCGTTGCCCCATTAGCTGCCCAACCCGTACAGTTGTTGCCTGCGAAATCCCAAACGGTACCATAAACGTAATTGCAGCCGTTTGCAATGCAATGTGGTGAGCTGCCAGAGTGGAAGCCCCGATGCGTCCGGCTAGCAGAGTCGTAGCGCTAAACAACCCTGTCTCAAAGGTCGCCAGCAACCCGACCGGGAACCCCACATCAAGAATCGTTCGAAGCAGCGACGGGCGAATTTGAAACAACGATCGCCAAATTGGATAATGGTTAAAGGGCGATCGCAGCAGTACATACAGGGTTAGGGACACTCCCATGAACCAGTAGGACAAGGTACTCGCCCAACCCACTCCGGGCAGTCCCATTGCCGGAAAACCAAACTTGCCGAAGATTAACGTATAGTTGGCGATCGCATTCAGCACCACTCCCGCCACCATAATCACCATGACCGAGCGAGGTTTTGACAGGGCGGATACAAAATTTTTCAGCACTGTAAACACCAAAATCGGAAACAGGCCCCAAACAATGGCCTGCAGGTATTCTGTTGCCAATAGTACCGTCGATTCTTCTTGTCCCAACACGCGTAACAACGGAGCCGCATTCCAAATAATAAGACTAAAAGGAAGAGTAATCGCTCCAGCTATCCACAATCCTTGTACCGTCATCTGGGTGACTGTTACAGAATCGTCTTGACCGTAAGCCTCTGCAACCAACGGGCTGACCGCCGAGAGAATTGCTGTACTATTCAGTAGTAAAAAAGTAAATGTCGTCGCACCGAGGCCGCCCGCTGCCAGATATTGACTCCCCAAGACACCCATCATGATCGTGTCGATGAAGCCTGTCGATGCTTGAGCCAGTTGGGCACTGGCGAGAGGAATGGCAAGGTAGAGACAAGACCGCAGCTCGGTCAGAAAACCTGAACGAAGAGACATGGAAAAACCCTAGAAGCATGGATCGAGATCGGTTCAGAATCGTGCAGTTGTAGTGCTACGCGCTGATATAAAACCAATGGTTGATGGAGAAGCCGCGCACCGCGCGGCTTCTCCATCAATATCTGTCCTAACCTATCTGCGCATTGCTATAACCATATGTGAGCTGAAAGCTGACCAAGACGCACATGTCTCCATTCTTGCAAGTCATGTGCTTTCAAGATTCACTCTACGAACAGATTAAGTCAGGCGCTCTATGTCAAAGGATTCATTCGGAGTTTTAAGTCATCTGTCAAACGTAAAATTCTTGTTCTTGAGGTGCTCTCCGAGAAAGAATATCCCTGTTATTCCCAGAAATTGTCTAAGCATTCATTGCAGGATCTGCTTCCCGATCCAATCCTCCGATCCGCTGGAGCGGCCAAAAGCGAAAGACAGCACGACCCAAAATGCGATCGCTCGGCAAGAAGCCCCAAATATGAGAATCATTGCTGTTATTGCGATTATCTCCCAGCACTAGATAGGTGTCGTCAGGAACGGTGACAAGGCGAAGATTGTAGTTGGGAGGAGCCGAAATGTAGGGTTCCTGCACTTTCTCCTGATCAAGATAGACCTGCCCATCTCGAATTTCGATTTCATGCCCCGGTGTACCAATGACTCGCTTAATCAAGACATCCGTCGCATCGTATCCAACGGCCTGTAGCGCATCAGGAGCCGAGAAAATCACAATGTCACCTCTGTGAGGCGGTTGATAGCGAGGAGACACTTTTTCGATGACCAAGCGATCGCCTACTTCCAAGGTCGGCATCATGGAATCAGACGGGATGTATCGCGGCTCAGCCACAAAGAGGCGAATCACAATGGCTAAAAGAAGGGCGATCGCGATCGTAATCAGGTTGTCTTTGCGAAAAAAGCTACGCTGCTCTGAAGAGGATTGAGCTGTAGAGGACGACGCTGGTCGTGGTTCAGACTCTGACTGTTGAGGCTGGAGGTCACTCTCAACAGCTGATGACGAATCTTCCTGATCGACAGAATCGGATGGTTTCTGCTGAATAGACATACAGCGCCTTAATACAGTACTCAATACAATGCTTGTTGGATATCTCTGTCTCGAAGCGGTCTCAAATCGGCCTGAGTCAGGGGATCTTAACCAAAGCCCAAAGGCCATCTTATCTCACAGACTTAGCGTACAGAGAATGCCTCGTTAAATCGTCGAGTGACAGGTTCCGTTAGGAAAGTTAGCACCGATTTTTGCCTCATGACGATTTCTCCCGATGCGACCATTCCCGGCACTAGGGGAACTTCTTGGCCTCGCAACATCATCGTGCTGCGGTTGAGCTGAATGCGGGTCAGAAATACAGGCCCAAGCTGCTCATCGACCACGGCGTTAGGGCTGATTTGAGCAACAGTCCCGTCAATTGTGCCAAACTCCTGAAAAGGAAAGGTTGCAATCTTCACCTTGGCTCGCATTCCCTCAGAAATGAAACCGATATCCCGGTTGAGGACTTTGACTTCGAGCAGCAATTCTTGGTCATCAGGCAAGATAGACAATAATTCTTCTCCCGGCTCGATTGTCTTCTCTGCCAGGGTTGCCTGAAGGTTGTACACTCTGCCTGAAATAGGGGCCGTGATAATCTGCCCGTCG
>CAKZMO010000600.1 GCA_937128595.1 uncultured cyanobacterium
GTAATTTTGGCGATTCGAGGATCTTTTTCTTTGTCAAAGCTTCATATAAGTCTTTGCAGAAAGTAAAATACTTTACATTTTTTTCTAAATTACGGAGAGAACAAGGCAATACGACCCATCAAATGAAGTGGTTGACGAAGTATTGGTCTTGACCTTGGTTGACCTCTTTGTCTGTTGCCGCAAATGCTCTCCTGCTAAACTGCCGGAGAGTGCCTATGCTGGTAGGGGATGATTCTACTGTTCATCGTCTTGACAGTAGGCATGCATTGAGAAAATTCACCCAGGAAATAGAGAAAAGTCTCATGGTTCGGGAATCGATGTCTTCTAGAACGCTGTCGTCGCCTTTTGCAGAAAACCAGCAACCCTTAGCGCATCCATCATTTACTATTGCGGTTATTGGTGATGTGCATGATCAATGGGAACCTGATGACGAAGCGGCTCTCCATCATCTCAATGTAGACTTGGTTCTATTTGTCGGTGATTTTGGCAACGAATCGGTAGATGTTGTCAAAGCGATCGCCCAAATCGATCTTCCCAAAGCAGTCATCCTCGGCAATCATGACGCCTGGTATAACGCGACTCAATGGGGACGTTCTCGCTGCCCTTACGACGCTAAAACTGAAAATCGGGTGCAGCAGCAACTTGATTTATTGGGTAACGCTCATGTGGGGTATGGAAAACTAGACTTCCCTAAGTTGAACCTGACAGTTGTGGGCGGACGACCGTTTAGCTGGGGTGGGCCTGACTGGAAAAATAAGACCTTTTACCGCACTTGGTACGGTGTCAATAGCTTCGAAGAATCCGTCGAGAAAATGAACCAAGCGGTAGACTCGGCTGCCTTTGAAACATTGCTCTTTGTCGGACACTGTGGCCCTACAGGATTGGGCGATCGCCCTGAATCAACTTGTGGTCGAGACTGGCGACCCATTGGTGGCGACTACGGTGATCCTGATCTGACTGAGACAATCGCCTATGCCCAATCGCTCGGGAAGCAGATCCCGCTGGTGACTTTTGGGCACATGCATCACAACTTGCGTCACCGCAAAGATCGAGTGCGCGATCGCCTCGTTGTGGGCAGCCCCGAAGCTAAAACGCCGACCGTCTATCTCAATGCCGCTAGTGTGCCGCGTATCAAAGAAGAGGCTGGCAAATCGTTGAGAAACATGACCCTTGTTACTCTAGAAGCAGGTCAAATTGCTCAAGCTGCTTTGGTCTGGACTGATGAGCGAGGGGCGATCGCCACCGAAGACATCTTGTACGAATCTCCCCGCTCTTTGGCTTCACTCCACTGATCTTTTTTCATTAGACTGATCTTTTTTTTAATAAATATCTTGTGGAAAGATCCTCTTCTGACGAAGAAACTTTGCTCATCGCTAAGTTGTTTAAATATGACAGTTTTCTGGAGATTGTATTAACAGAGACTCGTCAGACATGCGATGAACGAGATAAAGTCGTGCATCTCTTAGGTTAAGTAGGGTTAAGTAGTGGTTGAGGACGTAGATAAAATCCTTGAATGACTTGGAATATAGTCTATAGCAATCTCAAATGATTTGTGAGAGGAGGCGCGGACTTAGCCCGCCCTTCCTCTCACTTAGCAGTTCACAAGCGATTTAGTATCGCCATGCGATCGAGACTCAGAAAATATTTGACCGCATATGCTCAGAAGGTCAAAGGTATGGAATAGTAGGTCTGAATAGGTTTGCCGCAACCGCTACGAACTCTTCGTTAAAAATATTTCTTGGAAAATAAAATTTCTTTGGGTATTTAAATGCGAAGGGAGCAAATTGTATTCACCAGTTTTGACCAACTTACAACAGATGGGTTTAACAAGATCAATATCCTGGATCGTCTTTTTTTTAGTAGGACTGAATGTCTTTTTTGATTTTATTCAAGCTCGACATGGCTTGTCTGCGGGAATATCGCGATTAATTCAAGCCGCTTTAGAAGTTTTCGTTTTGAGTGTATTGTTTGCTCGGAGTTCTTCTGCCGATCAGTCAACCACTCAACAGGAGGGAGCAAGTGCTGTTGATGACAACGTTAGTCATTCTTTTGCTGGTTGCTCCTTTACTGATAATGAATCGCGATTGAGAGAAGTTCAGCAGCTTGCCCAGATTGGCGATTGGGAATATGAGCTGGCGACGGGACGCATCAATTGGTCAGCCGAGCTATTTCGGATGTTTGGGCGCGATTCAGATCAGCCTGCTCCAACTTTTGAAGAATTTTTTCAGCAGGTTCATCCTGGCGATCGCGAGATTCTTGAGGGGTTGGTCAAGCAGAGCATTGTCCAGGGCAGCTCCTTTAGCCTCGATCATCGCATTATTCGTCAGGATGATGAGATTCGCTACGTCTCTTGTCGGGGAGAAGCCATCCATAACTCAGCGGGAGAGGTGATTCGCTTAGCGGGTACGTTGTGGGATATTACCGACCGGAAGAAGTTGGAGTTGGAGCTTCAAACCTCTGAAGACAAGCTTAAGCAGACTCTAAATGCAGCGAAGGCTTCTATCATCAGCTATCGCATGTATCGCGATCGCCATTGGGACTATCTTTACGTTTCACCTGGTAGCGAAGTGATTCTGGGCTATGCTGCCGAAGAACTGATGGCAGATCAGTCTTTATGGGTGTCACGGGTGGTATCAGAAGATTGGGAAACTGTTTTTTTGCCGATTCTAGACGATATTTTTGACGAATGTCAGGTCTCGCTAGAGTATCGATTTCGCCACAAAGACGACACCATTCGCTGGATCTCGACGGAGCTGGCATCCTGTTATGACGCAGCCACTGATACATGGATCGTCACCCTGGTCGATGTTGATATTAGCGATCGCAAAGCAGCCGAAATTGCTTTAGAGAATAGCGAAAGAAGACTACAAGCCATTTTAGACAGCTCTCCCTATGGAATTTTCTTAAAAGATAGACAAGGCTGTTATACCTACGTCAATCCAGCCTACGAACGCCTCAGTCAGATCAGCGCAACTGACCTTCTGGGTAAGAGTAGCTACGATATCTTGCCTCAATCCTTTGCGGCAACTTGTGAAATCAGCGATCAAGCGGCACTGGCTGCTGATACGCCGATTGTTTTTGAAGAGACTGTTCTTTGGGAACGCGGTACCCAAACACTACTGATTACCAAATTTGCCCTGAAAGAAGTTTTTGGCGATCGCCCTGATGCTGTGTGTGGAATCGTTTTAGACATTACTGAACGTAAGGCTGCTGTGCTTGCCTTGAAACAATCTCAGCAACAATATCAAGCCTTGGTCGATTCTGTTGAAAGCATTGTCTGGGAACTTGATCCGGAGACCTTCCAATTCACCTTTGTCAGTCCCCAAGCCGAAGAAATCCTGGGGTATGCCGTGTCCGAATGGCTCGAACCCGACTTTTGGGCCGACCATGTGTTTCCAGAAGATCTGGAATTCGCTTATTCCTATTGTCGGAACAGTGTGGAAACCGGGCAAGACCATCAGTTTGAATATCGAATGATTGCTGCCGATGGTCGTATTGTTTGGATACAAGACATCGTTAGGCTTGTGTATGAAGAGGGTCAGCTGACCAAGATGGTCGGTCTTCTGCTCGACATTACCGAACGCAAACAGGCTGAGACAGCCTTGTGGGAATCGCGACAACTGCTTCAGCGAATTTTTGACAATGTGCCTCAGGCGATCTTTTGGAAAGATCGCCAATCGACTTATTTAGGTTGTAATCAGCTCTTCGCGAACTATGCTGGACTCCAGAGCCCAGAGGACGTGATTGGCAAAACCGATTATGAGCTGCCGTGGTTGCCAGAAGAGACTGAGTCTTATCTCCGCACCGACCGTGAGGTGATGGAGTCAGCGCAAGACCAATTACACATCATTGATCAGCAGCATCCGGCGAATGGTGATGAGCTTTGGGTCGAAACCAGCAAAGTCCCCCTGGAAGACGCAGCAGGCGAAGTTGTGGGTGTTTTAGGCACCTATGAAGACATTACCCAACGCAAAATCATCGAAGAGGCTCTCCATTACAGTGAAGCTCGATTTCGAGCTGTATTTGAGCAGAGCAGCGTGGGTATCGCGTTAATTAACGAGACGGGACAATTTTTGCAAGTGAATGCGGCGTACGCTGCGATCACGGGCTACAGCTCTGAAGCACTGCTCCAGGTGGGGTTTCACATGGTGACCTATCCTGACGACCAAGAGCAAAGCCGACGAGGGATAGAAAGCTTGTTATCAGGCGAGCAAGGCTCCTTATCAATCGAAAAACGATATCTTTGCAAAAACGGAGAGCTGCGCTGGGTCAATCTCAGTCTTTGTCCGATGTTGGTGCGGAATGGGAAAACACTCAATTTTTTGACGGCCATGGTCGTTGATATAACGGCACGAAAGCAGGCAGAGCAGGAACTCATCAAACGAGCAGAACAGGAAGGAGCATTTCATCGCGTTGTGCAAATCATTCGTAGCTCGTTAGATCTAAACACCATCTTTTCGGTGGCGGTTCGGGAAGTATCGACTCTTTTAGAGTGTGAGCGAATAGCAATCGTGCAATATCAGGCCGAACGCCAATGCTGGTCAAGGCTCATAGAACATCGCAGCAGTCCAGATCTGCCAGACAGAACAGGGCTTGATATCCTAGATGCTGATAATCCTTTTGCAGAACGTCTGAAGCGGTTTGAAGTCGTGCAGACCCATTCAACCGATGAAATTACTGATCCAATCAATCGGGCGATCGCCCAGGTCATTCCAGGCGCACGGCTACTCGTCCCCCTTATTGTCAATGAGCAACCCTGGGGCAGCTTAAGTTTTCTCAAGGCTCCAACCATGACTCCCTTTTCTGAGGATGAGGTTGCTTTGGCACGTCGTGTTGCCGATCAGTTGGCGATCGCCATCCAACAATCGACCCTCTACACACAGCTCCAAGAAGCGAATCAACAGCTCCACCATCTCGCGACCCATGACCCATTGACACAACTCGCGAACCGCCGCTATTTCAATGACTATTTGTCACGAGAATGGAGCCGCTTAGCTCGAAATTCGGAAGGAACTTGGTTTTCGCTCATCATTTGCGATATTGACCATTTCAAGCTTTACAACGATTTTTACGGACATTTACAGGGTGATGACTGCCTCGTTCAGGTTGCCCAAGCTCTTAGTCGTGGGATCAAACGCCCGACGGATATTGTGGCTCGATACGGCGGTGAGGAATTTGCGTTTGTCTTGCCTGAAACCAATGATGCCGGAGCAATTCATGTTGTGCACAAGATTCAGTCTGAAATCGCAGAGTTAGAGCTCCCTCATTCTCGGTCGCCGGTGAACAATTACATCACTGCTAGTTTTGGGATCGCTTGCTTTCATAAGCGATCGCCCATATTAGACCAAACCTTCACAGCTCTATTTCAAACGGCTGACGAAGCTCTATATCGCGCGAAACGATCTGGTCGCAATAGATATGAAATTGTCATTGTGTAGACATAGCAATGCGCAGATAGGTTCGGACAGATATTGATGGAGAAACCGCGCACTGCGCGGTTTCTCCATCAACTATTGGTTTTATATCTGCGCGTAGCACTATATTTGAAATCACGATTGACTTGAGAGAAACTTTGAGAACAAACCTGAACCCAACTTTTAGAGAAGGTCGCGACGAAATATTGGTAACTTGTGATACATCACTAAGTTACAGGGACAACCCCTTTTCGCGTTTCACTTTGCTAGACAAAAGTTTCGTTGCAAAAGATTCATTGCATTTGACAAAATCAGCTAAGTTTTTGCCGCTCAATTTGCTATATCTAAAGCAGAGTGGTGACTTTTGGTAGCCAATTGCGATTGTCATCGCGCTGTGATGTCATGGATTGTTGAATTGCATTCTGGTGCTTGTCAGACCTTCCTAAATCAGAGATGATAATCTTGTCTGCTACGCAGCTTTTTCCATCTGATTTCTCCAAAAGTATTTATCTTTTTTAAGGATTGCTGGGCAGTTATCATATTCTGAAATTCTTATTTCGAAAATTGGAAAATGCTGTTTCAATAGCTTACTTTGGTAGCATCTGCTTGAGTTCGGTTGGCTCTTCACACGCGACGTATCCGTGCGTCACTCATCTCTCTTAAACCTGCCCTCGCGAGTCAACTCAATGGTTTTAGCCCTTCTTCGTCCATCCATCCTGAGGTCGCGTTTGGCCTCTAGCAAGCTCTCTATCTCTCTTGCAACTTTGACGACAGCTGCGATCGCCATCGTTGGGATTCAGGCATCCAGTGTTGATTCCCCAAATGTCATCGATCAGACCGTTGCTGTCGAATCATCAGTGCCCGTTACCTCAGTTCAAGATCCGCTCAATAGTCCTCATCCCATTCCGTGGCAGTGGATTGAGCAAACTCAAGCTATGGCGGGGTCTGTG
>CAKZMO010000601.1 GCA_937128595.1 uncultured cyanobacterium
CATACGAGATCTATCTGTGACTGGAGTTCAGACGTGTGCTCTTCCGATCTCGGCGGGGGCTTGCCGATGGTAGAGAGGGGTGTTGTCAGCAAGGGCGGATGCGGGAATCTCAGCGGCGATCGCCCCCTTAAACAAAATGCGCACGATGGGATCGTGAATCACGATTCCTGCAACGACTGCATGGAGACCCCAGCGATGAAAAATATTGATGAGTTCCTGCTCGCGGCCTTTGTGAGCGACAAACAGCATTCTCTCTTGGGATTCAGAAAGCAGGTACTCGTAGGGAACCATGCCAGCTTCTCGATGGGGAATGAGATCCAGATCTAGCTCAATTCCGACGCCTCCTTTCGCCGCCATTTCTGCCGTGGAACAGGTAATTCCAGCCGCTCCCATATCCTGCGCCGCCGCAACAGCTCCTGTTTTGAATGCTTCTAGGCACGCTTCAATCAGCGATTTTTCCAAAAACGGATCGCCGACTTGAACGGCAGGGCGGTCGTCGAGCGAGTCATCGCTCAGTTCCGCACTGGCAAAGCTAGCTCCTCCCATGCCATCTCGGCCTGTGGTGGAACCCACATATAGAACCGGATTACCGACGCCCACGGCTCCAGCTTTCACGATGTCTGGCGTTTCCATCAAACCGATCGCCATGGCATTGACGAGAGGGTTTCCTGCATAGGCTGGGTCAAAATAGACCTCTCCGCCTACTGTCGGCACTCCCACACAGTTGCCATAGTGGGCAATGCCAGAGACCACTCCGCTCAAGAGTCTGCGAGTTTTCCCGCTGTCTAAGTTTCCGAATCTCAGAGAATTGAGAATCGCTATGGGACGCGCTCCCATCGTGAAAATATCTCGGAGAATGCCGCCGACTCCAGTAGCCGCACCCTGAAATGGTTCTACGGCAGAGGGATGGTTGTGAGATTCGATTTTGAACGCGACTCTGAGTCCATCACCAAAATCGACGACGCCTGCGTTTTCCCCTGGCCCCACGAGAATGCGATCGCCCGTTGTGGGAAACTGCGTGAGCAGGGGTTTGGAGTTTTTGTAGCAACAGTGTTCAGACCACATCACTCCAAACATGCCAAGTTCAGCTTTGTTGGGGTGTCGCCCTAGCCGATTTACGATCTCTTCATATTCACTAGGTTTGATGCCTTCTGAGGCGATTTCTTGGGGCGAAAATGGAGCAGAAGATAGGGCTGCCATGATGGGTTCGATGAAGGGTTAGCGGTCGATGGAAACAAGCATCATTCTACCGAGTCAGGAGGTCGAGATTCGACGCGAGCTTCATTTCACGGGATAGATTCATGCGATAGACTGTAAAGGAATATTATGAATACGTGAGGCTTTGTCATTTTCAGCACATGTATGCTTCGAGCCTTGGGGCTGAATCTGAGCCAAAACCAACATAAGCTCCGTACCAAAACATTAAAGCCAAAGCACTAGAAATATTGTTTTTGCCGCCCCTCCATTTCCCCACCGCAATTCCATCCGCCGTAATTAGAGCGATTAATCTCGATGTCTTCTTCTTCTTCT
Source organism: uncultured cyanobacterium (assembly GCA_937128595.1). Lineage (GTDB taxonomy): Bacteria > Cyanobacteriota > Cyanobacteriia > CAKZMO01 > CAKZMO01 > CAKZMO01. Next base: position 1,531 of record CAKZMO010000601.1, read on the forward strand.
GTTGCCGTGCGAGAACTGCCTCTGTTTCCTCTGTCTGAACTCGTGTTGTTTCCGGGTTGTCCATTGCCGCTCCACATCTTCGAGCCGCGCTATCGGATTATGATGCAAACCATTCTTCAGAGCGATCGCCGCTTTGGAGTGCTGATGGTCGATCCGAGCGAAGGTAAGGTTGCAGACGTGGGTTGCTGTGCCGAAGTCATTCACTACCATCGACTCCCGGATGACCGAATGGACATCATGACAGTTGGGCAGCAGCGCTTTCGAGTTTTGGAATACGTGCGAGAAAAGCCTTACTATGTCGGACTCGTCGAATGTTTAGAGGATGAACCCACAGAGCGTGACCTGAAAGGATTAGCGACTGAAGTCGGACAGCTGTTACAAGATGTCGTTCATCTTTCTGCAAAACTGACTGGGCAGTCGATTGAGCTGCCTGATGATATTCCTGACTTGCCGCGCGAGCTGTCTTACTGGGTCGCCAACAACTTGTATGGAGTCGCTTCTGAGCAGCAAGTTTTGCTAGAGATGCAGAGCACAGAGACTCGCTTGGGGCGTGAAGCAGAGATTTTGACCTCGACTCGTAATCATCTAGCGGCTCCCCCAGCGCTCAAAGATGCTCTGCCATAGGCCCATCAAGCCTCAGCGTGATACATGCCGCGATCTACACAAGTTGAATTTACGACGCAGAGTGGATTGAGTAGCTGCCAAATATTTTCAATGTTTCTGTATAGCCTTTGAGTTCTTCAAGTCCTGATCGAACATCAGGACATTGCAAATCTCGTTCGATATCGATGAAAAATACGTACTCACCGAGCGATCGCTTGGTGGGTCTTGATTCAATGCGACTCATGTTGATGTGCCGCTCTGCAAAGATTTGGAGCGGTTTGAGTAGAGCACCTGGCACATTGGACGGTAGGCTAAACGCCAACGAAGAGTGGCTGCCAGCATAAGAATGTTTCTGACTCATGAGCCAAAAGCGAGTGCAGTTGTCAGGATGGTCGTTGATTGGATGAGCCAGAATCGGCAGGCTATAGATTTCAGCCGCCCGACGGGAGGCGATCGCTCCCATCGACGGTGTTTCTCTTAGATGATGCAGTGCTTCAGTTGTGGAGCGGGTTGGAACAAGCTTGACTTGAGGAAGCTGCTGTTCGAGCCAACCTTGGCACTGAGCTAAGGCTTGGGGATGAGAGCAGACAGATTCAATGTCTTGAATGTCATCTGCCTCTGACAGTAAGGCATGAGAAATTGGCAATATCCAGGCTTGTTGCACCTGCAACATATCGAGTTGCCACAGCGTATCGAGCGTCATACTGACACTGCCTTCGATTGAGTTTTCGACAGGCACAATGGCAAAATCACATTTTTCATCGGCAACGGCCTGGAGAGCTTGGGCAATGCTGGGATAGGGACACAACTCAAAGTGGTCATCAATTTCCTGCTGCCACCATTGGGCACAGGCTAACGCGGCGGCCTCGGCATAGGTTCCGACAGGCCCTAAGAAAGCAAGGGAAGCGGTCATAATATCTTCGCAAATCGGGTGAGTGGATAGCTAGTTGTTTACAGCAATCTGTTAGCGGTGATGTACCCATATCGATGTATGAGTGGTGATTCATTTACGTCCGTAGCCGCAGAGCCGTATACTCATTGTGGTCAAGGTCAACTTTCTGAGAACATTGTTACGCTATATTAAAGAGCCTACAGGACGTGTACGTTTTACTAAATGCTTGCTCACTTTCAATCCTCACAAACTGTTGATATTGTTGTTCCAGAGCAACCTGTTCCGATTCAACATTATCTCCGTCAGCCCCATCGAGTGATCCACGCTCTAGTTGATCCACGGAGAACGGAGCAGATTGCACAAGATACATATCGCTTGAAGATGCGATCGCGCAACTTCATGGTGCTAAGTATTCAACCTACTGTAGACATGCGGCTTTGGGCCGAGTCGGACGGAACGATTCGGCTAGAATCTGTGGGTTGTAAGATCCACGGAATTGACTTTATTGATCAGCGCTTCAACCTGACTCTCTCTGGCAAGCTATCTCCGACGTTGCAAGATGAGAAAACGCATCTCATCGGTCGTGCAAATCTACAAGTCGAGGTAGACATTCCCCCTCCACTTGAGTTTACGCCGCGTCCGATTGTAGAGCGAACTGGGAACAGTTTACTCGCTAGTGTTCTATCCACGATTAAGCAACGATTGATGCACCAGCTTGTTGCTGACTATCGTTCGTGGGTGCAAACTCAGTCTGAGTCCGTTCACTCATCATCTCCGTCATCTTTGGCTCCCGACCAGTCCCTCGTTTAACCACTATTTTTCGTCAATCTTGAGGCTCAAAATCCTGAAACTTAAGAATTGGACTCAAGCAAAGTTGTTGTTCTGTTTCGTGACTTGATAAGCGATCTGTGGGTTGAACTGCGGTGAACTGAGTTCGGGCTTGCTGGCAGACTTTGAAGGACTGTCGATGATAGCGGGTTGCACCCAATTGAGTCAGTGCTTGACGATGGGCAGGCGTACCATAGCCTTTGTTACTTGCCAAATCATAACCAGGATATTGAGCCGCAAGACGAATGATGAGGCGATCTCGCCAAACCTTTGCAACAATGCTGGCGGCTGCGATCTCCAAACAGTGCAAATCTCCTTTGATGACAGTTTGTTGTGCCATCGGCAACTGCGGAATATTCTGATTTCCATCAACTAAGCAAAGATCAGGCTGGGGTGTGAGACGGGCGATCGCCCGCTTCATGGCTAAAAGGCTGGCATGAAGAATATTAAGGCGATCGATTTCACTCACTGATGCATAGCCGACTCGACAAGATGTTGCACTGCAGAGAATCAGATCGTAGAGATATTTTCTTCGATCCGCAGAAAGCTTCTTGCTGTCGGTAACTCCTGCGTTTTCAAGAGAATCGATAGAACCAGTAGGCAAGATGACAGCCGCTGCAACAACAGGCCCAAACAAACAACCCCGCCCAACCTCATCTACACCTGCGATGAGGTGAGGTTGGGTGAACAGGGGAGAGTTTGACTGGCTAACTGAGGGCTGTCCATCCTGCATGATTGAACACGAAGGTACTATTCAGATGCAGATGAGCGGCGACGGCGACGACGGGTTGATGAGGATTTTGCCGCAGGGGCGGGTTCTTCCTTAACTCCATTCGATTCAGCCACAGATAATCCAACGGTGACAACCTTTTTGGGTGGAGGAGTATCCGACGGGTCAGCCGAGGTTGAGTCTGCTTCGGATTTGGATTCGAGAGAAGACTTTGTTTTGGGTAATGAGCGAGGCTCTGTGGTTGGCTGCGATTCTACATCAGAGTCTGGAACTGAGCTTGTTTCAGTTGGCTTTGGTGCTTCACCCGGTGCCGCAACGTTAACAATTGTGCTCTTGGGGTCTTTGACGGTGTCTGTTGCAAGCACTAGCGGTGAAATACCCATTAGGGCGTAAATGTCTTGTTCTTGCTCAGTCATTTCGACAAAAACAACTTCGGGAGGAGTGCTGCTGCCGCGACCGCGACGACTAGACCGTCGATCGGAAGAAGAACGTTCTGGAGGAGACTCTGACGCTGTTTCTGGGCGAGAACTGGTTGCCTTCTCTGGGCTACTGACTGAAGGGCGATCGCCATTATCACTCCTCGTTTTAGGTATGGGAGTAGACGAGGATTCATCCGATGACGTTGATGAACGACTGGGAGGAGCCGTTTTGTTCGAAATAGGAGAGGAATCAGAACCTCGACGCCGCCGCCGACTGCGGCTGCGACTTCCCCGTTCTTGATAGCTGGGATGATTCAGTAAATCTAGATCTTGCCGCTCAGATAGAGCGTCAGAATCAGAATCATCAGCAACAGCGTCTCTTTGAGAGAATCGATGTTCAGGAGCTGAGTGGTCTGCTGTTCCAGGGATGACAGTCGAAACGATCGGTTCGGATTCCCCAGGAAGATGCACCAAATGTCCCAAGCCCTCGCAGGCCGGACATGTATGCCCAAACAGTTCGTAAATATTTTGGCCTTGTCGCTTACGGGTCAGCTCGACGAGTCCTAGTTCTGAAAGCTGAGCAATTTGTGGTCTCGCTTTGTCAGAACGAAGACTCCGATTAAATTGTTCCAAGACTTGCAACTGGTCGCGTCGCGAGTCCATGTCAATGAAATCGACGATGATCACCCCTGCAATATTTCGAAGTCGTAGCTGACGAGCAATTTCTTCAGCGGCTTCAGAGTTCGTCCACAAAACCGTTTCGCGTGCCGTTGCAGAACGAGTGAACGAGCCTGAGTTGACATCAACGACTGTGAGAGCTTCGGTTGGTTCAATGACCACATATCCGCCAGAAGGAAGATCAACTCTGGGCTTTAGCGCTTCTCGAATCGCTGCATTGACCCTGAAGTACTCCAATATGGGCACGCGTTCTCGGTGATGATCGATCAACACTCCTTGAGGAGATTTACCCCCATTCCAGCTCATTAAATGCTGCTTTACTCGCTTCATGCCAGTACTTTGGTCAACCACAATTCGGTTGACGTCAGCACTGTACATGTCGCGAAGGACTCGCTGGATGAAGTCGTCATCTCGATTGAGCAAATTGGGAGGTCTGGTTGTCAGCGCTTCTTGCTGAATGTTTTCCCACTGCTTTTGGAGAGATTCCAAATCTTCGATGATGGCGTCTTCGGCCATGCCTTCGGCCTCTGTCCGTACGAGAACGCCCATGCCTGCAGGTTTTACCAAGATTGCCAGGGCACGAAGACGGTTGCGTTCATTCTCGTTGCGAATACGACGCGACAAGTTGACGCCCCGACCGAATGGCATGAGTACTAAATATCGACCCGGCAGACTGACGTTTCCTGTCAGTCGAGGCCCTTTGTTGCCAGTCGGTTCTTTCATGACTTGAACCAGAACCTTCTGGCGGGGGGTTAGCAGTTCAGTAATCGATCCTGCTGCTCGCTTGAGACGCAGGGGCCCCAAATCGCTGACGTGAATAAAGCCGTTTCGGTCGGGATCTCCAAGATTGACAAAGGCAGCATCAATACCAGGGAGTACGTTCTCTACTGTACCGACGTAGATATCACTGACTTGGTGTGTTCCCTTCGCAACGATCAATTCTTGAATTCGATCTTCTGAGAAAACAGCCGCAATTCGATGCTGCTCAGCAATAATAATTTGTTTAGGCATCCAACTTCCTCAACCTTTGATATGCCATCGGCATCCTAATAACAACTGGGTATTCCTTCAGCCATCAAAATGATATGAACCGACCATGTTGGTTCTTCTTTTGAAGGCAGGCTGGAGGTCACGAAGCTACTCCCGTCCCTGAGTAAAATCTGAAATAGTTCAAATTCGGGTGTACAAAACTTGAGCTGAAAACAGCTAAGTAGCCGACAAATCAGGTGAGCCTGACAAGACAGACCCAAGCAAACCTTACGCTTGTCGCTGTACCTGGAAAGAACAGTGGGAGAATTCTGTAAAAATGAAGCTATCTTAATCTGTTGCCCAACCTCAGCAAGGAGTTGATGTAGAAATCCTCGCTATTTTAGCCTCATCACTTATGACAAGCATTATAGCTTGCAGTTGAGAATTCGCCACATTTCTGAATGATTAATTAAAGTAATGAATAACAAAGGCAAATTTAGAGCGGGAGCTCAGCCGAGCGCCCCGCTATCGATTTGTACAAAAAACGATTTGACTTGTCTAATCACTTTAAAGCGCAAAAGAGCGGCTAGTTTTCGCTCAAGCTGTCTCTTTTGCTAAAAAGAGTTGGCTGCGATGAATATGGAGAAGTTCAAAAGTTCGATTTGAAACTCCTTCAAGCATGTGAAGAAGATGCTCTGGGCGAAGAAGATTTCCATCGTTGTGGCAAGTGCCTACAAACCGGAGTATTGCTGCAGGTATTTGCCCTTCTTTCGAGAAGGCCACATTCACCGATTCGATGTCATGAACGACTGCAGGTCTCATTGCAGAAGCAATCTGATCTGGAATAGTTTGTCCCATCCACTGGAGTTCGAAGAGGCGATCGCGCAGATTGATAGTTTGCACCTTGCCGGACTTGCTTGTTTTCTCCATCAGAATTTCTGGAGAGTCTAGGATGGCCCGTGTCCAGGTCTGCCAATCTTCTGAATTGTCGTAATGTTGAGTCTCAGAATTGAGATCTGTAGCGGGTGCGACGACTACATAGTATTCTGCTCTCTCTAGCATTTTTGTAGCCGCAGGAGAAGCCAGATTCACTTCCATTGCTTTATAAACTGGGATGTCTTGAGGAAGCTGAGCCGAGAGCTGCTGTCTAAAGTCCTCAGGCGACATCTCTTGAGTTAGCTCAAAGTCAATAATTTCAGCAGAACTCGTAATGCCGAGGGAGAGCGCATTGGCTGGAGAAATGCGCGGGCCTGGATGGTATCCGCCAGTAAACGAGATGGGCAAACTAGCTCGGCGAATAGCTCGGTCTAGCAGGCGCACCAAATCTAAATGGCTGGTAAGTGCCATATCTCCATGTTTGCCTAGTTTGACACGCAGACGCTGCGATCGCTCACGATTGGGAACAAACTCTCCTGAGAATTGGGGGATAGGTGGTGGTGTAACGACGACATTATGGCCAAAATCAGTTCCGCAGATGCCGCAGTGGGAACATCCTTCAAACGCACAGTCTGGAACGGTTGCCGCTTCTAGTGCACGTTGTAAATCTTCCTGAAGCCAAGATTTATCAATACCTGTATCAATATGATCCCAAGGCAGAGGAGCATTGAGGTCGCATGTTGAACCGGATTCGTCTTGAAAGATGTTCCACTCGCCCTGATCGACCTGACGATATTTCCAAGTTAAGCCCGATTCATCAATCGCTTGAGTCCAGGCTCCAAACGCTCGCTCCAGACTTTCCCACCAAGAATCCATGCCTGCGCCCAACTCCCAGGCTCGTTTGACGACTGGAGCTAAACGGCGATCGCCCCTACCCAAAAAGTCTTCCATTGCGGAAATACGGACATCGGTGAAGTTGGCCTTGAGTCCTCGAATTGAGCGAAACTCTTCTCGTAGTAGGGACTGTTTGCGCTCAAACTCAGCCGTCGAGACAGAGTGCCACTGGAAAGGAGTATGGGGTTTTGGGGTGAAGTTTGAAATCGTAACATTGAAGTTGATCGGCCTGCGTCGAACGCCGCGACACTCTCTTTGGAGCCACCTCAGGGTTTCCGCAATGCCGACAACATCAACATCTGTTTCTCCAGGAAGCCCAATCATGAAGTAGAGCTTAACTTTGTCCCAGCCTTGCTCGTAGGCAGTCTGAACGCCTCTCAGCAACTCTTCATTCGTCAATCCCTTATTGATGATGTCGCGCATTCTTTGAGTGCCCGCTTCGGGAGCAAACGTCAGTCCGCTTTTGCGAGTTCCGCCAACGATGTTCGCGATGTTTTCATCAAATCGATCAACTCGCTGACTGGGTAACGAGAGCGAAATATTTTGGTCTTGGAGGCGATTTTTGATCTCTAGCCCGACCGATGGCAGCGAAAGATAGTCTGAACAGCTAAGGGAGAGCAGTGAGAACTCGTTGAAGCCCGTTTCTCTCATTCCCTGCTCGATTGTGTCTACAACCTCGGTCGGATCGACATCCCGAGCGGGTCGGGTGAGCATGCCGGGTTGGCAAAATCGGCACCCTCGCGTGCATCCTCGCCGTACTTCCAAAGTCAGGCGATCATGCACTGTCTCTACATAGGGAACCAGCCCGATGGAATAAGCTGGCATCGGGTCGGCCACTCGTCGCAATATTCGTTTTGGAACCCCTGGACGGTTGGGGCGGAGAGTGCCATCGTGGAGAAGATCATAGAACTGTGGCACATAGACCCCAGGAACTTGAGCGAGATCTAAAAGAATCTCTTCACGACTTAGGTTTGCTTCTTTGCCTTCTTCAATGATGAGCCCAATCTCAGGCAACAACTCTTCACCATCTCCAAGAGCGACGAAGTCAAGGAAGTCAGCATAGGGTTCTGGGTTTGCGGTAGCGGTTTGTCCACCTGCGAAAATGAAGGGATAACTGTTTTGACCAGCAGCCCACGGAGATGAGGAGGAACTGGCTTCGTTGCGATCGCGCCAAGTCAGTGGAATCCCGGCTAAACTTAGCATCTCAAGAATATTGGTCGCACCTAGCTCATAGCTGAGGCTAAACCCTAATATGTCGTAGTCCGTGAGCGATCGTCGAGCTTCGACTGCAAACAATGGAGTCTGAGTTTCCCTTAGCTTCGTTGCCAAATCGGGAGCCGGGAGATAAGCGCGATCGCACAACTGACGGGGCTGGGCATTGAGAATGCTGTAAAGGATGATGTGTCCTAAGTTGGACGCCCCAACCTCATATACTTCGGGATAGGTCAGAACCCAGCGTACCGTTGCAGAGTCCCAAGGTTTATGAACCGAACCCCTTTCGTTGCCGAGATAACGAGCGGGGCGAGAGACCTCGGTGCTGATTAGTTGTTCAATTGCAAGTGCCACAGATGATGCCTAATGCTGCTTAAATTCCATTGTTTCGTGAAAGTCCGCAACTAGCCCATAAGCAACTAGCCCATACTTTACAAACTGCTCGCTATTGTAGACCGTCCTTGTGGGCGATCGCACTCAGTAGATTAAGTTACGGACACTAAAAGCCACGACATGATTGGAATGGCCGATTAATGATTGGCTAAAAATTTGGACTCAAAAAACGCACATCACCCGATGTGCGTCTGACAGAGTTAGCAAATCTCCTCAGCTTGACAGAGGAAAAACGTTCAGCTTTCCTACAATAGATACAGAACAAAAG
>CAKZMO010000602.1 GCA_937128595.1 uncultured cyanobacterium
GGAATCAAAGTCCCCCTTCTCAAGGGGGATTTAGGGGGATCAGTCTTGTTCCAGCATGTTGTCTAATACTTTTCAAACATCCTCTAAGGCAGTGTCTACACACAAGCCGATTGGAAAGCTGAACTGCAGTCAGAAAGCTTATCTTAGCTAGTAGAGACCGCTGAGGATCGTCCTCAGCGGTCTTTGTGTTTAGGCGGAATTTGAAAACAGGGCGATCGCCCCATTCCTAAAATCTTGAGAACACATAAGGTGCAGCGGCAATCCAGATGAGAACAACAAGCCAAATTCGCCCTGCTAGGAGATTGTAGTCGTGTAACAAGCGCGACCAGGGGAGCTTTGCAACAAAATGGCCGAAGCTAAACTCGAAAATGACCGTGAGTACAAGCCAAGCAAATCCGATGGCGATCGCCTGCTCAGCGGATTCCAAAGGCCATTGTTGGGTCACTCCCCAAATGTAAATTCCAAATAATGCAACACCTGTCAGGGTTGAGGTTTGGTGTGCTCGGAGTTCACTCAGATGTTTACCGTATGCGACTTCTCTCAATACGCCATTCAAGATGCCAATAGCGATCATTGGCATCCAGGCCAACAAGTAGCGGATGAATAAGGGATTGAACAAATTAATCATGTCATTCCTCCCTGCTCCAAAACTGATAGACGCTGGAACGTCAGCTCTATTCAACACGCTAAGACGGGCTCAACATTTTTAGCAGTTCGACTTCTGAAATGCATTCAATGCCAAGTTTTTCGGCTTGGGTCTGCTTTGTACCGGGCGATCGCCCTACTAGCAGATAGTTCACGTCCTTATTGAGATAGCTATGAATGCGACCTCCTGCCTCGACAATCAGCGTTATGGCTTCATCTTGAGTCATCGAAGACAAGCTACCCGCGACAGAAAAGCTCTGGCCTGCCAGTGGTTTCAGATGGGCGCGAAGGAGTTCTCTAGAAACGTGCTCCTTCTCTTGAACTAGGCTGATGATTTGCTGTTGCAGAGCAGAGATGCTGTCGCGCTCGCGATTCAACTCGTCTTTGAGAACTTCGACTCGTCTTGATTGCGACAGAGTCTGAAATTCTTCGGTCAGGGTAGCGACACCTTGCTGCTCTTGCTGGAGAGCAGCGTCAACTAGGTCGTGATGCTGTTTTATCTCAACGATATGGAGATTCGCCTGGTCGAGGCTGTGTTGTTCTAGCTGAATGGTGCGCTGGAGCTGTTGAATTTGTTCTCCTAGGCTGTCGAGTCGTTGGTTCAACTGCTCGACGGTCTGGCGATCGCCCCCTAACTCCGTTTCGAGCTGATCCCGCTGCCAGGTTAGCTCTTCTATCTTTTGCTGAAGCTGGAAGGTGGTGGCTCGTTCTTGTCCAAGTTCCTGCTCTAAGTGTTGTTTTATCTGACTTAGGTTCTGCATCTGTTGCTGCACATCATGGAACTGGTTTTGGTACTGGTGAACGAGGTTCTGAATGTGGTCTCGCTCTTGGCTAAATGTGTTAATTTGGCTGCGGTGGGAGATGAGATGATTGCATTCTTGACTGAGAGTTTCTGAAACGCGCTGGCTTTGCTGAATCAGGTCTAGTAGGTGTTGGCGTACACCATCGACTTGGCCTTTTTCGTCGGTGAGGCTGAGGGCTATGGTTTCTCGTTGATGAGCTAAGTCTTTGAGCTGAAATTCTAGGTCTAAGAGGCGATCGCGCTCTTCCTGAAGCTCGTTGTTCACGTCTTGAGATTGCTGTAGCAGGCGGTCGAATTGAGTTTGGAGGCGATCGCTTTGGGTGCGCTCAGCCTTCAGGTTAGAGGCTAACTGATTGCGTTCGAGCTGCATCTGGTCGAGCTGTTGCCGTAGGACAACAACCGTTTGGCGTTCTTGATCGAGTTGGCGCTGAAGTTTGCGATTTTTGCGATCGAGATCGCCGAGCAGATTTTGTGCTTTGAGTCGCTGCCGATGCTCACCTTTGAGCTGTTCACTCAGACTCTCAATATGGTCGTTGAGCTGGCTGGCTTGCTCATGAGTCAGATCCAGTGCAGCTTGGGTTTCGGTGTGCTGTTGGATGATGTCTGCAAGCTGAGACTGGAGCCGCTCGACATGGGCATGCTGATTTCTCAGACTCGATTCCAGCGTTGTCCGGATGTCGGTTAGCGAAAGCTGCTGCTGCTCTAGGCCGGAGGCGCGATCGCTTGCCTGCTGAAGCTCGTGTTGAAGAGCTTGGTGGCGCTGTTGCACGTCTAGCAACTGAAATTCTAACTGCTCTCGCTCTTGATGCGTATCCGCGAGGATTGCTTCGAGCTGGGTTTTTCGCTCATCTAACGTTCCGTTTTGGTGCTGTAGGTCTTCAATCTGTCGAGTCTGAGTGTCTAGTTCTGTAGTGAGATGGCGATCGCGCTCTGCGAGTTGTTCCACTCGCTGCTGAAAGACAGTGGCATGACTACGGGCTTGAAATAAGTCAGCGTTGACCTGACTGATAGTGGAGCTGAGGCGGTCGTATTCCTCTTGGAGACTGACTTGCTCGGCTTTTGTCTGCTCTCGGTGAGTACGAGCT
>CAKZMO010000603.1 GCA_937128595.1 uncultured cyanobacterium
GGGGGATCAGTCTTGTTCCAGCGTGTTGTCTAATACTTTTCAAACATCCTCTTACAAAATTTGCCTCGTTATCTGAAATTTATCGCAGCGTGCATTGTTGTGCCGTTGGGAAGAAAAACCGCAGTGAGCTATGCTCAAACTCGATTAGCTCTAAAGCGTAAGGGTCGCCCTATTCCAATGAATGATGTGTGGATTGCGGCTCAGTGTCTAGAGCAGGGTTGGGTACTGGGCAACAAATGATTCTGATTTTGATTACGTGGATGGGCTGGTTTTGGAGCCTTGGTAGTTATCTAGGCGATCGCCCCTCAAACTCAGATCGCACTAAAATTATGATATTAGGCTGTCAGTAGGAGCTTTTGGCTATGGTCAGCACCTTATCATCCAATGTAGATAGTCGCCCAGCCGAGCAGCGAGTTTTATTGTGCAACTTGAACTGGCAGAGCTATGAGCAAATCCTGACTGCTTTGGGACAGCGTCGTTCGGCTCAGTTAACTTACTTTAATGGCTGCTTAGAGATCATGACGCCGTTGGAAGAACATGAAGGCTCTAGTAGCCGCATCGATCAATTTATCAACGTCGTTACAGAAGAAACAAATCAGTGTCTCAAAAGTTTGCAGTCCACAAGATTAAATAAGCCCGAATTGCTAATTGGTGCTGAACCTGACCAGTGCTACTACATCACGAATGAAGAATTTGTGCGCGGCAAAACAGTCAATCTGGCGGTTGATCCGCCGCCTGATTTGATAGTTGAAGTTGATATTACCCACACCGATATTGACAAAAATTCCCTCTATGCAGCAATAGGTATCCCCGAATTTTGGCGCTACGACGGTCAAGTCCTCAATATCTATCTTTTGAGGGAAGGTCAGTATCAAGAAGTAGAAACAAGCTTAGCTTTGCCAGGAATTTCTAAGGATTTACTCTATCAATTTTTGGAAGATTGCAATGAGCAGGGAGAAACAGCTTCTAAGCGCCAATTGCGCGATCGCCTCAAAAACTAAAGCTGTTCATGCAACGATAGAAAGCTTTGAGCAATGAACGGTCGTACTTTAAAAGCGCAGCGATCGCCCCTCCCATCCACACCACAAGAGCGATCGCCACTCCAACTCGCACGGCAATGGCGATCGCCCCTCCATCAAGCCCCGTAGGTTGGCGTTGAGCAAAGCAAAACCCAACAAGCTGAGTGCGATTGCTCCAGGCCAAACTAAGTCTTTTCTCGTGATGCAGAGTTAACCAGCAGCGTTTATTTCGTTGTCGGCGTGGTTGTATCAGGTTGATGTCGCTGAGCAACCTTCATCAATAGTCGCAGCGTTTCATTGACTGCTGCCGCATCGGGAAAGGCTTGAGCAACATCAGGATCTAAAAGTACGAGATTTGTTCCTGAACGATATCGTTCGACATACTTCCCTCTGACGCCATCCTTCATTTGGGTGAAGTCATATTCAGAACGTAACTCGTCTTCCATTTCGTTCTCAATTTCCTTCTTCATAAAATCTTTTTTCCCGTGAGGTTGCTTTTCGAGCACTGATAATTCGAACCTTATTGCCTCGGTCGGTGTGAGCAACAACTAAAAGTTGCCCAAATTGAGATATTCCAATGATAACGTAGCGATTTTCTCCGCGAGAATGAGCCGGGTCAGGAAAGGTGAAAGATAGCGGGTCATTCAGAACTGTTGCTGCTTCATGAAAAGAGATGCCATGTTTTTCAAGGTTTAGCTTTGCTTTATTTGAATCCCATTCAAATTCCATTGAAGACGCGTCCTGACCTTTTTCATGTTCAGAAGTTTATTGATTCGAACCTATTTTACGAATTCTGCCTACGATTTTTCGGGGTTGACGGTCACGATAAATATTATGAGCGATCGCCCCTCTGAGTACTCAATAAGCGCGATCGCCCCTCCCATCCGCATAACAAAGGCGATCGCTGATATTTTGAGGTCTAGCGGCACTAATAATGCCACTGATTAAGCACGACGAACTGTCCTACGAGGTTTAGGCCGCTGGTCTCAAGATTGTGAATTGCTCTCACGATGGCTTTGTAACTCATGTTCTTGCTGATCTCAGCGTTTTGATAAACGGCTAAAATTCCAGAGTGCTGTGGATTTGTCTGATGCAGGAGTTGGAAATCGTCACAGTTTCGAGTCAGCAGAATCCGGTTATGCTGGCAGGCATATTCAAGCACTTTCATGTCGGAATTACCCATGATGCCTGCTTGGTTGACGGTCAAGACACGATGGTCTGCTTCTATGAGCAGCTTCACGAGATACTTTGCTTGAGAGTCTTCGTCAAGCAGCAGAGTGAGACTCAATAGAACTCCCTCTCTCTTGCAAACGACATTGCTCTTCTTCTGCCTCAAGGATTATCAGGTCTTGATGCGTTTCGCAATATTGAATGGCTTCGTAAATCACTGCGAGGGGCAGATCCCAGTTTTCGGCGGCTTGCTCTGGAGTCATACCGTTAACAAGCATGTCTTGCCAAAGGGTTGAGGCTAGGAGCTTCCGACCTTTAATGTAGAGCTGCTGTCGCCAGGAATGAGGGCGAGAGACAAGAAACTGCCAGTTTTGAGGCTGG
>CAKZMO010000604.1 GCA_937128595.1 uncultured cyanobacterium
AGCAGGTCATCCATGAGTTGAATCTTTCCGCATCATTCCATGCTGTGCAACACCCAAAATTTAGATTAGGAGTAACACCACGAGGCTTGGATGATTTCCAATACCGTCACGACGTAACCATGACGGAAATTTCTGTCTTAGAAGATGGGAATTGACGAACCGAAGAACAACAGCGTATTCTCCATTGGTTATGCTGTTCTTGATTTAACATCGTTGGCGATCGCCCCATGTCTCGCTCAAAAGCTCTGTTCTACTATGTTCTCACTCGGCTGCTCCTAGCTCCTCTGATGCTGTGGACAATCGTGACCTTCGTCTTTCTACTCATGCGGGCGACACCAGGCGATCCGGTAGATGTGGCGTTGGGGGCGAAGGCTCCAGAGGCTGCGCGGGAGGCCATGCGCGAACGATTGGGGCTAAATGCTCCTCTAATTATTCAGTATTTTCGTTATCTGGGTGATTTGCTTCAGTTCGACTTGGGGGTTTCACTAGACGATCGACCCGTTATCCAAATCATTCAGGCTCACTTTCCTGCCACGGTTGAGCTAACAATCCTCAGCATGGCAATTTCTGCTTGCATTGGCGTGATTGTTGGTTCTCTAGCCGCGTCAAAACCGAATACTCCCGTTGATGTAGGAGGACGGCTGTTTGGCATCATTACTTATGCCATCCCGATGTATTGGTTTGGCATGTTGACCCAGCTTCTCTTTGCGGTCAATTTACGCTGGTTTCCTCTAGGGTCTCGCTATCCCCTTCGTGCCGAACCGCCCGATGGCCCCACAGGACTTTATCTATTGGACAGTCTGCTACACGGCAACCTCAGCCAGTTCGGCACTTCCCTCTATTATTTAGTTCTCCCCAGCTTCACCTTAGGTCTCTTACTCAGCGGCATCTTTGAGCGCATCGTTCGAGTCAACCTCAAGCAGACTCTCCGCTCCGACTACGTAGAAGCGGCACGGGCGCGGGGCATTCCCGAGTTTCGCGTTGTCATGGTTCATGCTCTCAAAAATGCGCTGATTCCTCTCATTACCGTCCTCGGTCTCACCGTCGCTTCACTGTTGGGAGGAGCCGTAATTACCGAAGTCACCTTTGACTGGCCCGGACTCGGTCGCCGCCTCTACGAAGCCATCTCAGCCAGAGACTACGCAGTTGTTCAAGGAACCATCGTTTTCTTTGGCGCAATTGTGGCGATCGCCAGCATCCTCATCGACATCATCAACGCCTGGATCGATCCCCGCATTCGCTACTAGGCCACCCATTCAAACTCAACGTTCACATGACCCACTTGTGACTGGCAAGGAGAATTCACCCACTCCTGACTCCTAACTCCTGTCTCCTGAATCTTAACTCCTGACTCCTCTCCCTTTATGTCTCCCGAATCTTGGCTCACCCTTCTCGAAGAACACCGTGCCTTCGCCGTGATCCGCACCTCCAACTACGCGCAGGGGCAACGGATGGCCGCTGCCGTCATTGAAGCAGGGATGCGTCTGATCGAAATTACATGGGACAGCGATCGCGCCATTGAACTCATTGCCCAGGTTGGCCAAGACTATCCAGAGGCCATTGTAGGAACGGGAACGGTGCTAGATCGACCGATGCTCGATGAGGCGATCGCAGCGGGTGTCAAGTTTATCTTCAGTCCCCATATGAATCTGGAGATGATTCGAGTAGCCGCAGAGCAGCAAGTTCCCGTTATTCCTGGAGCACTGACCCCCAGCGAAATTGTCGATGCTTGGCAGGCTGGAGCGTATAGTGTCAAGGTTTTTCCCATCAGTGCCGTGGGTGGAGCCAGCTATCTCAAAAGTCTTCAGGGGCCACTGGGCAACATTCCCCTGATTCCTACAGGAGGCGTTACTCTGCAAAATGCCAGCACATTTTTGGATTTGGGGGCGATCGCCATCGGACTTTCCAGCCATCTGTTCCCCAATCGCCTTGTTGCATCCAACAACTGGTCGCTGATTACTCGCCGCGCCACCGCCTTGATGGTCAATATTACCGGGAAGTTACAGCCTAGAAATAGTGCTAACCCTTGAATCACCCTCGAAGAAAAAAATCTCAAATGAGAGCGTTTCGGTCTGAATACCTTGATCGGAATAAAAAAGGCGCAAGACCATAAAAGCCTTGCACCTTTCGCTACCGATTAAAGCTGATTAAAACCAAAAGCTAGCGCACCGCTTCCTGCTGAAGCGGAGTCAAAACCGCAGTCGGAGCCATGGCATAGGTCTCAGCCGAAAGTTTGGACTGTGCAACTTGCTCATAGGCTTGTCGCACCTGAGCATTCACTGCCACCATCTTCACGTCGTACATCTGAGTTGCCAGCTTTGGATAAAATCCGATCGCCAAAATAAGCGACAAGAAACAGGCTGCAATAAACACCTCACGAGGATTCGCATCATCGAAGACAGCATCTTCGGGTAGCTCACAGCTGTTACCAAAGCAGAACGCAACTTCATTCCCCTGCTCTTTCATTTCCGAGTCATTGACGTCACAGGATGGAACCACGTCGCACATGAGATTGGCATCGGCACCATAAAACACCTCACGCAGCATGGAGAGCAGATAGATCGGGGTCAAAATCAAACCTATTGCCGAAAGAAAGACCGTCACCGTGCGAAACACATCGCTGTAGACATCACTTGTGGTGAAGCCGACGAAGACTGCTAATTCGCTGACAAAGCCACTCATCCCTGGTAGTGCGAGAGAAGCCATGGCTGCAATTGTGAACAGTGAAAATACCTTAGGTAGCGCATGCCCAATGCCTCGCATCTGGCTCATCATCATGGTGTGAGTGCGATCGTAGGTCACCCCTGCCAAGAAGAACAGAACCGCTGCAATCAAACCGTGGGAGAGCATTTGCAACATTGCGCCGCTAATCCCTAAGTCACTGAAGGATGCGATTCCTAACAAGACAAAGCCCATGTGAGACACAGAGGAATAAGCGAGGCGTCGCTTCATGTTGGTCTGAGCAAAGGAATTGAGCGCGCCGTAAACAATATTGACCACACCTAGTGCTGCCAGAACAGGCGCAAAGTAAACGTGGGCATTAGGCAGCAATTCCAAATTAATCCGGATGAGACCGTAGCCTCCCATCTTCAGCAGTACCCCAGCCAAAATCATGGACACAGGAGAAGATGCTTCGCCATGGGCATCGGGCAGCCAAGTATGGAATGGGAAGATTGCAAGCTTGACTCCAAATGCAACCAGCAGCCCGGCATATAAAAATAGTTCTAGCGTTAGAGGAAAGCTCTTGAGCTGGAGCTGAGCCATGTCGAAGGTGACCACGTCACCGTAAAACGCCATCGCCAGTCCTGCAACCAAAATAAATATAGAGGCGATCGCGGTATAGAGAAGAAACTTAGTCGCCGCATAACGACGGTTTTGCCCACCCCAGATGCTGACTAGCAAATACACGGGGACTAGCTCGATCTCCCACATGATGAAAAACATCAGCAGATCTTGGGCGACAAAGACACCGACCTGAGCTGCGTACAGCAGCAGCATCAAGGAATAAAACAAGTGAGGACGTCGATCAACGCGCCACGACGACAGGATGGATAAGGTTGTGACGAGTCCAGCCAACAGCACCAGCGGTGCAGACAGACCATCGACAGAGACTGTCCAAGATAGTCCTAGCTGAGGAATCCAGGTAAACTGCTCAACAATCTGGAAATCGGCACTTGTGGCATCATAGTGCGACCAGAAGGTGTAGCACATCAACATAAAGTCGGTGACGCCAACCCCAAGGGCATACCAGCGCACAACTTTTCCAGTTTTATCGGGCAACAGTGGAACAAAAACGGCAGCGAGAAGTGGCAAGAGCACGATTGCTGTTAACCACGGGAAAGAGTTCATTTCCATGTCGATAAGAATAATTACCTATCTATGCATGAAATTATATTACTGGAATCTGTCACCTTTCTTCATAAAACTTTTCCATTCATACAATAGGAGAACCCGTTTCGATGGTCTTTACACTTGAGCCGTTTCCGCTGCATCCTCTCTGCTGGGATGCTTCTTGGCATGAGCGCGCTGTGCCCGAAACATGCCGAATCTGCATAGCCCTGCACCAAAGGCTAGTCGCATCAGCAGCAATGTTGGCACTTCTCGCACTGATTTCACAAAACCTGATAGCCCAGCGCTCACCCATCCTTGAGGCCGCACAATGCCTTGCCAGATGGTGTCAAACCACGAGGGAAGGGTTTGCTGAGTCCAGTCGTCGGTGATGACTTTGCCCTCAACATATCCAGTGGCTTCCAACAATTCTGAGAATCCTTCGATGCTCGAAAACTCAGGATGTGCCCACTGATCAAGCAGTTGTCTCATAACTGGACGCTCCCAGGCATTTAAAGGCTTCTGGCGATCATCTCGCTGATTCCAGTCCGCAACTACCAACGTTCCACCCGGTTTCAACACTCGCAGGAGTTCTTGCGCAAATACGGCTTTGTCAGGCATGTGGGGCCCTGCCTCAACCGACCAAACCACATCAAAGCTGCCATCGGGAAAAGAAAGATTCATCGCATCATCGACCTTAAACTCGGCAGGAACGCTCTCAGGAGTTAGCTCTTGAGCCCGTCTAACCTGCTGCGGACTAATGGTGACTCCCGTTACGGCAAACCCATAGTCTTTTGCCAAGATGCGGCTACTGCCACCAATTCCACAACCCACATCCAAGACGGTCGTGCCAGGTGGCAAATTACTCAGTCCACCCCATCGCACCATCTCGTGAACGAAGTCAATCTTGGCTGTGACAAACTCTTTGTTTTGCGGTGGAGAACCGTAGTGACCGAGATGGATATGCTCTCCCCAGTAGTATTCCAGGATGCCGTCATCCGTCCACTGGTCATAAGAATCGGCCACCGTATCGGAAGACTGGTAGCGACGTGCAGAAAACAGGTAAAGAGCGATCGCCCCACCGAAAAGGAGTAGGAGCAATACGAGTGCGGAAGATAAGCTCATCGAGATGCAGGTGTCATATTTTTTTAACAGCCGTCTCAATTATATAGTGCGGGGTTGAAGTAAAAAGAGCGCGATCGCCCTATCAAATCGTAGTCCAGTCTTTGCTCAGCACCGCTTGATATTAGAAGCCTCAGCGTGAGGGTACACGCTCTGAATCTGAAAGTGAGCTCCAAGAAATTAAGTTCCACCCCTCTCAGAATTTTAGAACGCCTGAAACGGAAGCTATGTAGCCTCGAAAAGTTAAAGGTTTGCTGGAATCAAACAAAATCTCTCTCATATTGATGAGTAACCTGAATATTCCCTGTCAGCCATGACTTGTGGCGATCGCCATCACTACAAATCGAACCTTTTTTCTAAAAAAAGAGCCGTGTAGGTTGAGTTTTGTAAAGTTTTTTCGTTAAGATTTATTTAGAGAACTTAATCATCCTTATTTCCATCCCTTATGAATACCTCAAGTCAGATTCGCTCATGGGTCGCAAGCGTGCTGCAACCCAACCTCTCTGTAAACTATCCGTCTCAGGTTGCCTGGGCCGTACTGCGAGTTGTCGCAGGAACCGTCATGATTCACAACGGCTTAGACAAGCTCAACAATATTGAGAGCTTTGCTGAGGCTTATGTTTCCGTCATTGGCCTTCCGTTTCCCATCTTCTTCAGCTACTTGGCAGCCTTCACTGAACTGTTGGGTGCGCCCCTACTCATCGCAGGTCTACTGACTCGCCCCGCAGCCCTGGGTCTGTTAAGCACTATGGTCGTGGCGATGTATCACCACATCAAAGTGGCAGGCTTCAGCATTCCCTATCTAGAACTGTCTGCTCTGTATGCAGCTTGCTTCTTGTTCTTTACGGTCAATGGTGGTGGACTCTTTGCCCTCGACACCTGGATTGCGTCTTTGGTACGAGGTTCTGCACCGATGACAACCGATGCTGCAATGTCCGCAGGTCAGGTCAAAGAAGGCGATCGCCAAGCTGAGCTAGCAAGCCAGCGATAGAGT
>CAKZMO010000605.1 GCA_937128595.1 uncultured cyanobacterium
TGCGCGGCTTCTCCATCAATATCTGTCCTAACCTATCTGCGCATTGCTATATCAAGTTGAGATCCGGGTCTCTGAAATAGACAGACTCAATGACACCAGATGCTCCTGTTCTGTGCACTGAGCCTTCGATGATATCAATGCCACATGAACACAGGTAACTAAGGACGCCTATCAACGGGGTTTGGGTGATAAAGCATAGGTCGGCAGAACCTGCGGCGGGAGGGTTGGCGTTCGGTTCTAGTTCTCGACCTGGTTGGTGGAGATTGATGTTTTGCTGTCCAAAAGCACGTGGCTTTGCGAGCTTTCCCGAAGGTATGACATGCAGACCCAAAACGTTGCGGTAAAAGGCACAGATCGTTTCGATATCTTTGACGGTGAGAACAAGATGGTCTAAGCATTCAATCTTGATCACAATACGCCTTGTGAAGAAATAATGGAGCATCCCATATTTGTAAATTAGTCGATCTTTACAGTGCGGGCATCTTGCCCTCGTTTGCAACGCCTCTCCATCAAGACAAACGGTGTGGCACTGCTCCCACAAAACTGAGGTGAACCCAAATCTAACTCAGCATTACACTCAACTTCGCGAGATCCAACCTTGGGAGCGGATAAATCCAAAAGTACGGATAAGACTTTCTGGATGAGGCCATTCTCTATTCGTTATAAAAAGCCGGGACAATACATTGATTGCCCCGGTCATAGGAGTAGAAAAGCATTCAGATTTCCAATACGGAAAGCAATGTCATAACTTATTCGTAAACAACGTCATTATCGAGAATTTGCGGCCAGTTTGCATCCGCTTTAGAAATATTGCCAGGAATATCTTGTAGCCACTGTTGTTGTACATCAGGGCTGTAGTTGAGATAAAGTGCGCCGTCTACAATTCTCCATGCTTCGGGATCAACAGAGGCGAGATTGCCTTCGCTGAGAGCTTTGGCACAGTAGCCGCCATACTTAGGTGCATAAGCCTCGGGATTGCTGGCAAATGCAGTCAAGTTTTCTGCACTAGAAAATTGCCACGTTGTCCCCTGCCATTCGTACTGGAAGTCACCACTACCCGCAACCGCTGTCTCTTCGGTGAAATATGCCACAGGGTCATAGCCACGAATAGCTAGCCCGCTGCTGGGGTCGCTGTATACAGGCTCTTGCTGAAATGAACTCAGATCAGCCGCTGCACAAGGATTGGCACTGGCGCAAGGATCTACTGCCGCGCAAGGGTCAACCGCTGCGCAAGGGTCAACTGCCGCACAAGGGTCTACCGCTGCGCAGGGATCTACTGCCGCGCAGGGATCTACTGCCGCGCAAGGATCTACCGCTGCGCAAGGGTCAACTGCTGCGCAAGGGTCAACTGCCGCACAAGGGTCTACCGCTGCGCAGGGATCTACTGCCGCGCAGGGATCTACCGCTGCACAAGGATCTACTGCCGCGCAGGGATCTACTGCAGCACAAGGATCTACTGCCGCGCAAGGATCTACCGCTGCGCAAGGATCTACCGCTGCGCAAGGGTCTACCGCTGCGCAGGGATCTACTGCCGCGCAGGGATCTACTGCTGCGCAAGGGTCAACTGCCGCACAGGGATTCGCTCCGGCACAAGGATTTTCGCTAGCGCAGGGATTGGCTTTGAGGGGAGAATATTGTGACGACAGAGAAACAGACCCTACACCAATAAAAGAGGCGATCGCCAATGCAGCGAGATACTTAACTTTCATAGAAACGGCTACCTGAGATAAAAAGATGGTTGGTTGTGAATACCGTGTGGGCAACACAGTTAAGAGTAAACCGGAAAAAGATGAGACTCATCTGAGAGAGACATAAGTTTTACTCTCATCAAAGCTTCAGGCTAGGGGCGATCGCCCCTAATACTCAAATTCTTCTCCTGGCAGGGGTGGCGTCGTTTGAGGAAATAGCTGAAGCTGCATGGCCTGTTCAAATGCATAGGCAAAACCTAACAGAGTGGGTTCGCTGTAAGCTGTGCTCATAAACGATAGACCGACAGGTAAGCCCTGGTCTGTCATGCCCATTGGCACGGTAATGTCTGGAAATCCGGTGATATTTGCCAGGTAGCCTGCCGCGTAAGGATCGCCCACCTCACACTCATAAGACGGGTCTTCGACAGTATAGATGGGACTCGCTGGACAGGCCATCGTCGGATAGATAAACGCGTCAATGTTGTTCGTAGATATAACAGTTTCGAGCTGCGATCGCACCCCAGCCCAGCGATTGGACGCGGTGTACAAATACTCAATATCGGCTAGCCCCAAATCAGCCACAGACGCCTCATAGCCCTCAATACGTCCAGGATTTACAGGGGTTTCGCTCTCTGCAAACGATTCGCTGACCTCAATCAGCTCCTCTAGAGTTTTGGGATACTCAGGAGACAGAGTTGCGAGATAAGCTTCAATCTGGGGCTGAAACTCAGCATCGGCGGCAGGCCCCATGAAGCCCCAAGGGGAATGAAGTTCCTCCGGAAGCATGACCTCAACGACGGTAGCTCCGAGCTGCTCCATTTGCTCAATAGCGCTCTGAGTCAGGGCATCCACCTCGGCATTTCCGCCCAAAAAATCAACGGCTAGTCCAATGCGGGCTCCCTCTAGAGCATCGGCCTGGAGAAAAGGCATATAGTCTGTGGGCAAGTCGTCTCGTTCTAGAGTGCGGGCATCTGCGTCGTCGGCGTTGGCCATAACGCCCAGCAGAACGGCGGCATCGGTGACGGTGGGGGCGATCGGCCCTGCGACATCAAACGACAGCACCAGCGGCACGATGCCATCGCGACTCACTAAGCCTAACGTGGGTTTAATGCCGACTAATCCAGTCACATTCGCTGGCCCTCGGATCGACCCGGCGGTATCCGATCCCGTGCCCAGCAATGCAAAGTTAGCGGCGATCGCCGCTGCGGTGCCGCTACTTGATCCTGAAGCATTGCGCGTTAAGTCGTAGGGATTGAGCGTTAGCCCACCCAGAGAACTGTAGCCCAGCCGTCCGTAGGAAAAGGCAAACTCGCTCATATTAGCCTTGCCGAGGATGATTGCTCCCGCATCGCGCAACTGCTGCACGACAAAAGCATCATCGGGGGGAATGGAGCCGTCTAGCGCCACCGACCCCGCCGTGGTGGGCATGTCTGAGGTGTCGTAGTTGTCTTTGAGAATAATGGGAATGCCGTGCAGGGGGCTGCGGGGGCCGCTAGTCTGTCGCTCCAAATCCAAGGCTCGTGCTTCTTCAAGCGCATTGGGATTCACCATAATCAGGGCATTGATGCTGGGGCCTTGAACGTCATAAGCGTTGATGCGATTGAGGTAGAGCTGCACTAGCTCTTCAGAGGTCAAGGCTCCAGCGTCCATCGCGGCATTGATGTCAGAAACGGTGGCTTCGCTCAAGCGAAAGGTTTCAGCATGGCTTGGAGGTATGACGATGCTGGCTAGAGCAGCTTGCAGCGCTAACCCGATCAACCCTACTTTGATAGACAAGATGGCTTTGAACTTCGCTGCTCGTTCCATGCTGGGATAACTCCTGGTGTTGATGGATCATAACGGCACCATCCCAAATCGAACTGAATCAGACTGTGCCTTAAGATACGGTCATTCATACGTTGCAAGAGAAGAGACTAATGCAGATTATTCGCAGAAACTTGGGCTTGACGGTAGACGATAGTTTGATGCGAGTCTATATCGCCGAGCCCAAACCCGAGGGGCACTATCCAGGGATCTTGTTCTACTCCGATATTTATCAACTGGGCCGACCGATCACCCTGCTCGCCGATCGCCTCGCGGGATATGGATATGTCGTCGCGGCTCCAGAAATCTTTCACCGAGTCGAACCGATCGGAACGGTGATCGAACCCAACGATTTAGGCCGAATGCAAGGCAATGACGCGGCTCGTCGAACGGCGATCGCCGACTATGATGCCGATGTAACCGCTGTGTTGGACTGGCTGCAAGCAGAAGAGAGAGTGACTTCAGGGGCGATCGCCACCGTAGGGTTTTGCATTGGAGGGCATCTGGCCTTTCGAGCCGCGACCCTACACTCTATCGTCAAAGCGGCGGTGTGTTGCTACCCCACCGGAATCCACAACGGCAAGCTAGGGCGAGGTGTGGCCGATACGCGCGATCGTATGAGCGACATCAAAGCACAGGTGCTGACCATTTTTGGTACCCTCGACCCCCATGTGCCGCCAGAGGGTCGTCAGATGATTCTGACTGGACTTGACCAGGCAGGCATCGCCCACAAGTCGTTACTCTATGAAGCAAATCATACATTTATGCGAGATGATGGTTATCGATATGATCCGGCTGTTACCGATAAAGCATGGCAAGAAATGATGAAATTTTTGTCTGACTGTTTCGCGCAAGTACCCTAACTGTTCACAGCTAAGAGTTGAGATCAGATGAGATCAGAATTAAGCTTCATTCGACAGATGCAGGCACCTTTATGGGTTCAGGTGATGTTTCGGTCAGTTGAGGATTGAGATCGCCCCAGAGAAACCACTGGTTGCAATAGAGCAATTGTCGAATCGGAGTTTTGGTCACAATCAAAAATAGTCCAATAGACAACAAGCACCAAACCGCAGGCCACTCATTGATGTTGTCGGTTAAGAGTCGGGCAAGCAGAGGGCCAACCATCAGATGATAAAGCGTGAATTTCCACGATCCGTAAAGCAAAGGAAGTCCAAAAACGGGGATGAAATATCCTAGATAGAGCCATTTCATGTCGTTTAAGGGAGCCTGCCAAGCAATATGCCAGTTTCCTGAGACAGAGCATAAGTGTTCACCGCAAAAAGGCACATGCCCAACGTGACACATCCCTGTCCACTCAAATGGATAGAGCATGGTTAACAGCATGATGGAGCCAACAAAACATGACCCAAACACATAAGGACTAATTCGTTTGTACACGGGTGTTGGAATGAAATGGAGAGAAACAGCGCTAATAAAGAATGGCTGAAATACAATGTGTAAACTTCCTAAAAGGGTCAAAATTTGATTCAACGGCAGTCCACATTGATCGATAACAGTGTATGTTCCTGCTTGTAATGCTTCCATTAATGAAAAATAGGCAAGCGGCATCCAAAGCTTTTTATCTTCACCCTTAAACGCGACATAAGCCGTACTAGCAAAGCCGAGAGTCGCCAATGTTGCAGAAGCTTGTCCATTCCAGCACATAGGGATATCCTTTTCGTCTCAATGATGACTATGAGACTATCATCTGTATTGTTGGCGATCGCCTAGATATATATTTCTTCTAGCAAGTCAAATCTAGCCAGTCAAAATCACGAAACTCAATGAGCCACTATCGAGTCTTGACTCAACGACTGCAATCCATCTCTACAGCATTGTTGCCTATCATGATTGTCACCTTTTTCGGAGGATGCTCCCTGAGTGACGCACCGACTTCTGATGCTTCTTCTCCTGAAGCTGCTGAATCAGAAGTCGTCGAACAGGCAGAATCACCTCCGACAGAATCAGTCCAGGATCAGTCTGGAGATGTTGCGACAGTAACCGATGTCTCAGTTTCTGGAGAGGCGGGTAATTTTACGTTTAACGTGACGGTGCAGAGTCCTGATACGGGGTGTGAGCAATATGCAGACTGGTGGGAGGTGCTGAGCGAGGAAGGAGAGTTGTTGTATCGGCGGGTGCTGCTCCATAGTCATGTCGATGAGCAGCCGTTTACGCGATCGGGTGGGCCTGTTGCGATTCAGCCGACTGATGGGGTGATTGTGCGATCGCACATGAATCAGAGCGGCTATGGCACTCAGGCTCAAAAGGGAACAGTGGCTGAGGGCTTTAGTCCTGTAGAGCTACCTGAAGGTTTTGCGAATTCTGTGGCCGAACAAGATCCACTGCCGTCAGGCTGCAATTTTTGAGGAATAAGAAATAAGTGAACATAAGGACAGCGATGCGCTCTTGACTTGTCCGTGTCATGCCTCTACATTCGGCCCAGATGGAGCCGTCACTAATGGCTCTGCAACGTTTTCTCTAGAGAGCTTCTCTAGAAGAGATATAGCTATAGTCAGTAGCCTTAAGTCTTTTTGTAGCCGCGCGCCGCAGGGATACAAAAACGTCTATGTCCTAAATAAGCTGGCTACGGCTGTATAACGCCAAGACTGAAGGAGATCAGGTGTGGGTAGCTGCCGCTCAGTAGCTTAAGCGTTGGGAAGTTATAGATACATGCTTCATACTTTAAGTCCATGTGCAGTTGCGCCAAATAACCTGAATCGCTAGAAGTCTGTTGGATTTCTAGCGATTCAGGTCATCTTTGATATAGCAATCTTAAATGGTCTGTGAGAGGAGGGGCGAGCTGCGCTCACCCCTCCTCTCACTTAGCAGTTCACAAGCGATTTAATATCGCTTTAGATGAATCAGGTTATCAAACGACCTGTGTTCATTGCCTTGAGAGCTTTCGTTGCGCTGAAAGCTACTTGTGAAATCCTCACACGGAAGGAATTTCACAGATATCCATGAGCCGAACGATGAACCTAGCGCGATCGCCATTTCTCAAGGAAGAGCTATCTTTACAGGGCAAGATTGGAGTTCAATGTCAATGTTAGATCTCTTGAGGGATCGATCGTGATCACCTCTATGCGATCGCGCCCCAACAACACTCCAGCCACAGTTCCAGCCGCTGTTCCAGATAATATCTCCAGAACATCAATGCGGCTATCGCCTGTAATTTCTGCGATCACCGTTGCCGCTCCAGATCCGAGGACAGCACCCGCCAGCGTATCTCGCACGTCTATGCCTCTGCGAATAGTCTTGGTTTCGGTGACAATGCCCGACGTTGCACTGATCGCAACCCGCTGACCGTTGGTCAACACAAGTTGCTGAGCCACAAATTGTGATCCCTCACCGGATGGACGCAATTCTCCGATGATTTCACTTCCGACTGGAATGACAACCTGACCTTGGCTATTGGTCAAGGTTTGAGACACCGTTAAGGTCAAGGGTACCGTTTCGTCGGGTAGCAGCACAATTTCATCTGCATCATCCCCATAGGTCACGGGAATGGTCGCACCCGCAGGCAAGCGAGCGGAGTTAGGAGATGGTGTAGGAGTTTGAGCCAAAGTCACCACATAGGGCGACCCGACTGTTGCCACCTGGCCTTGGCTGGCTAGAGCCTGATAGATGAACGCAGCCACATCAGCACGAGTCGCTGTTTGCTGAGGTCGCAAGAGCTGCACGTTAGGATAGTTCACCACCATCTGCTGCTCGGTAGCAGCCGCAATGCTGTTGATAGCGTAGTCGGGGATGGCAGCCACATCGGTATAATATTGCGCCAAGCTGACTTGATTCGCACTGTAGTTCAGCCCGTTGGCGAGAGAAACCAATACCTGTGCCCGAGGAATATTTTGGCTAGGGCGAAACACATTGCCGGGATAGCCCGAGAGAAATCCCATGCGATACGCTTCGTCGATAGCTGGGGTAGCCCAGTAGTCGCTAGCGACATCGAAAAAGGAAACAGACCCCCGAACATCAGTTTGGTTGAAGGCTTTGCGCACCATCGCAGCGTATTGGGCGCGAGTCACAGGAGCATTAGGCTGGAAGGTACCATCTGGGAAACCTGCAATGACATCCATCTCGGCTAGCTCGATGATGAACGATTCAGCCCAATGGTCTGATGGAACATCTATGAACCGAGTTTGAGCAAAAGCAGGCGCTGGGCTCACGATGGGGGCAACCATGCCAGCACTTAGCCCCAACGCCACCATGAGTGCTGTACCTGACTGAAACCGTGAAATATTTGACATGAAGACTTTACTCCAGAGTGTGATGAATGCAATAGCATTCCCGTTATTGGTAGGTGCATCCCTCATTCGAGCAGAGGCCAACCCCTGCGTGACGATCCGTGGTGAGAAAAGGGTTACTTTCGAGCGTTTGCCTTTTCTGAGGATGGGACTTTTGTTTAGAGTCTGAAGTACGCAATTCTCTGTGTACTCCAGTCACAAGCGTCATGGTTGTATTGAAGAAAAAGGACTCATAGAAGTTGCCAACTCTATGCCACAACTTCAACTGTCTGAGACTGATATATTGCTACGCGCTGATATAAAACCAATAGTTGATGGAGAAGCTGCGCACCGCGCGGCTTCTCCATCAATATCTGTCCTAACCTATCTGTGCATTGCTATATCTAGGATTCGGTGGAAAACAAATTACAAAAGACGTTGGCGATCGCCCCATTCCTACAGAAAATCGGGGCTAGAATTAGCCCCGATTGAGCAACTATGGTGTGAGTTACATGTTTGTTAGACAAACAGTAGGATTAACCCAGAGCAGCGAGACTCCCGGCAACCGCCGCACTAATTGCTGAGATTGTAGCCGTCCCAAAGATCCACCACGCTGCCGCTTCTGCGGTTTCGCGAGTTTCTTCGACGCGTTCTTGAGCTTGATGTCTCAGTTCCGCGAGTCGGTTTTCAACAGCGCGTTCCAACTTCTCGGCTCTGTGAAGCGCACCATCGCGCACCTCTTCCACCTGTCGAACAAGGCCATCTGCATCAGATTCGGAAATCCCCTCCTGAGAGCTAAGCAGAGCGATCACCGTACCCCGGTCGATCTGTCCTAACCGCACTCGCAGGGATTCAAATCCGGCTTGGGGATCATCAAATAGCTGACGCAGATCTCGCTTGATGCCGTAGTAGTTGAGTTCAGGGCGACCTAATGAGTTGAGGTAGTTGCGAACCCGGGCTAAAATCCCCCGAATCATCGACTTCACCTGCTCCTGAATATTGCGAATCTGAGCAATGATCTGATTGCGCACTTCCATCACCCGATCCACCACCGCAGCGGCTTCTTCTTTTGACATATCCTGTCGTTGAGCAATGAGAGCAACAACCGTATCCCGGTCAATTTGGGCAACCCGAGTCTGAAGGCGATCGGCACCCAGACGCGGGTCGCTCAGCAGTATCCTCAGGTCTCGCTTAATACCTTCAGGATTGAGAGAATCCCGGTTCGTATTACGCAAGTAATCCTCGAATGCAGTCTCAAAGGATAGGACTTTATCCTTCGTCCTTCGAGCCGCTCGCTGAGGAAACTTCAAAACATCGCGAATTGTCTCTAAAACATCGTCAATGATCTGATTGACTTCAGTATCGCTGAGATCGTCGCGCTGGCTCAAAAGCTGCACCAGCGTATCGCGGTCCACCTCTGAGAGGCGATGCTGCATTGCTTTCAACCCAATCTCAGGACGGCTAAGCAGCAGCTCCAAGTCTCGTTTGATTCCAGTCGGATTCAGCTCAGGCTTTCCGGTGTTCCGCAGGTAGTCTTCAAGGGCTGTAGTCGCCTCGTCATACTTAAGCTTCGCTTTTTCTGTCAGAGCCGCTGGTGCATTTACGGCTTGATACCAAGCGGATTCCACCTTTAGAAGAATGCGATCGATTTCAGGCTCAGACAGGTCATTTCGCTGACCCAAGAGCTTAACGAGAGTAGTTCGGTCAAATCGAGCTAACCGCTGCCGCACGCGCTGCATTCCTTCATCAGGCTCATGCAAAAGCATTTTCACGTCAGCTTTGATGTCGTCGGGATCAAGCTCGGTCTTCCCTGTACGGCGTAGATAGTCTTCCAATGCCTGCTGCTGATTTTCAATTCGCGCTTTGGCAGCGGACTGTAACCCTTCGGCATCTGACTGAACGGCGTTCATCACTCGTTCAAACCGACTGGCAACCTGCTGGGTCTCTTCGTCACTCATATCAGAGCGAGCCGAAAGAGACTGACGGAATGCTTCGTATCCAAAGGGAGAAAACCGCTCGCCCAGTTCTTCTGGAGTCGCTTCCGGATCTTCCAGTAGGCTTCGGAAAGTGTCAGTTCCTGCATCTGATAAGAGATCTTCGCGAGCAGCACGTTGCAGAAACGTATAGATCTGCACTTGCAAATCTTTCGCGGCTTTGATGCGATAGCGCTCACTAAGCTCAGCTAGGACTTGTTGACGCACCTCCTCAAGCTGGGAGGAGACTCGCTCAATTTCGCTCTGAGTGAACAGACCTCGTGAGGCCAAAATTTCGGAAAAATCAGCTTTGTTGAGCGGACGCAGTTCGCGTCGCATGATTACAGGGTCTGCTTCTGGGTCATAAATGACGTCCAAAAACTCGGCCTTCATGCGCTGGGGCTGCATTTGCCAAGACTGAATATTAAGTAGATAGTTCTCAACATCAGTACGAACCACGCTGTAGCGGTCTTGCGAATCTGGTACTACATTTTCGACCTGCTGCCGAACCTGCTGAAGCTTTTGAGTCACCGTCTCGGCATTCAAATCAGACAAATCGCTGCGTCCTAGCACTGTTGCAACAAGAGTGCTCAGCCCCTGCTTCAAGAAGGTTTTTCCTTGGGGTGAACTACGCTTGCGATATTCTGCCAAAAACTGGTCGAGGCGATCGCCCAACTCAGAAGACATGAGCTGTGCAGGTTGGGCTGTCTTCAGATAGTCGATTATCTCTGCCATCGGATCGTTAGCAGGCATGCTGCCTACAGACTTTCGCCAGCGACGATAGAGGCGGTCGGCAATGCGCCTGCTCTCTTGACGAGACAGATCCGTGCGATCGGAAACTAGCTTTTCAAACATTTCCCGATCGACTTGATTGAGCGTGTCGCGATCGCTCAACATATCCAAGTCAGACTCGCGGATCAGACGCTCAAACTCAGCCTCTAAATCTTGAGTATCCAAAGAGGGAGATGTCACCGTCGATAGATAGTCTTGTAGAGTATCCTTGATATCTTCGCCATCCCACCCGGCGGTAATTTCCTTGCGGACAGCAGCAGCAGTCGCTTCGGCAGTTTCCACTAGCTGGTTACCTGCAGAGCGTGCCCCTATTGCGGTAGATGCAGTACCTACCAATGTCTGAAAACTGGAGGTCGCTGTTTTCACGATAGAACCAATCAGAGAGCCCACCGTGGTTGAACTCACCCAAAACAGCATGCAAAAATAAGTGCCCCAAATCACCAATCCAGTAATAGCACCCAAGAGGGGACTGCTGTACAAGCTAAGTTTCACAGCAAGCAAGCAAGCAACAAACAGCGCCAAGCTGACTGTAATCAGAGTCCAAAGACCAAAAGCAACTCCGATTTTGCGGTTACTACTGCCGCTTTTTCCGTCGCTGGAACTCTTGGACGGGGATGAATGACCCACATATGACATCCCAGCTGCCACAGAAAGATTGGTCAGCAAAAGATGAAATCCGAAGGTCAGAATCAATCCTGACAGCAGCGCGATAAAAAATTGAGGGCCTGAAAAAATTAGGGCAGCTTCTTCAGGAGTGTCTACTCCAGACTCAGCGAGTTGAGCCAAAGCAGCGCTACCCAAGCTTACTTTGGATAGCCCGTGTAAAAATGCAATCATCGTCCTTTTTCCTGTGTATTTTTTGTATTGTTGTCTTGCAAGCTACTGTGATAATTGCTACTTAGAATTCAGAAAGACTAAGGTACAGAATTTGCAGGGTTTTCGATGTACGCAATTGCCCAGTTTATTCAAAATCTCACACAGTAGATAGATGCGAGAAAAACTAGGCGCAGGAAACAAAACAGACATACAAAGTACCGATCCTTCCCTACAATTCAGTCAGTTCGATTTTGGTTAGCTCATA
>CAKZMO010000606.1 GCA_937128595.1 uncultured cyanobacterium
ATGGAATGATGCGGAAAGATTCAACTCATGGATGACCTACTGTAGGGGCATCGCAATGCGATGCCCCTACCAAAATCATTCTTCGAATGTGCAACGCCTGATTTTAGATTTCGGATTGTGGTTTTTAGATTGCAATTGAGTAAAGTGCATCACTTGGAGGCGCTGGGAAGTAAAGAAGGGTATACAGAGAACTTGAGATTATAAGAAGCTCGGGCTATGATTCATCAGAATTAATTGTCAAAGTTCCAACTGTGTCTCACAGTTTCTGCATTCTTACGTTTTCTCTGTATTACCCTGCCTCAGTGTTGCCCCAATTGAGCTATTTCTATGGTGTCTCTTCGACTTTGCCTGCTTCGATTGCTTCTTAGCCGCTTGTCGAATCAAGGGGCGATCGCCCTTGTGTTGGCGATCGCCTCATCCTTGCTTTCCTCCGGAGTCTTAACTCTACCCGCTTCAGCCAGACCCGTTGCGGACGGCTCTTTGAACACCAACGTTATTCGACAAGGAAACGGTAATTTTCTAATTGAAGGTGGACGTCCTCGACGACGTAATCTCTTCCACAGCTTCCGAGAATTTGACATCGACGCAAATGAGAGCGTCTTTTTTGATGGAGCAGGTGTTGAAAATATCTTTAGTCGAGTGACTGGCGGCGACGGTTCAGATATCTTCGGCACTCTGGGGGTTGTAAACAGCGATGCCAATCTGTTTTTGATGGATCCAAGGGGTATCGTGTTTGGCCCTAATGCCCGACTCGATTTACGCGGTTCTTTTGTTGCCACTACGGCAGATCAGATTGAGTTTGGTCGTCGCGGCAGCTTTCGAGCCGATGCTCTTGAGGTGCCCAGACAAACGCTGACGATTGACCCCACTGCGTTTGTGTTCAATCAAGTGAACAGGCTGCCTGCTGTTGGCGATCGCCGCATCATTAACAGCTCTGAGCGACCTGGATTGTCTGTGGCGCGAGGGCGAAGTCTTTTGATGTTGGGTGGAGAGGTTGAGTTTGATGGCGGTTATGCCCAAGCAACAAATGGGCGAATACAAATTGGGGGGCTGTCTGAAGCCGGAGAAGTCGAATTTGAAACCTTTCGTGATGGCAGAGAGTTTCGCCTTAGTTTCCTAGATGATGCTGCACTCGCCGATATCACATTTGGAAACAGCTCGGTCGTCGATGTAACGAGCAGCAATCGTGGAGACATCGCGATTACGGGACAAAATGTTGCAATTGTCGAAGGAAGTAGCCTTTGCGGAGGAATCGGAGTTCCATTTGCCTGCATTAGAGGCGATGATGTTGACCTCTCGCAAGAAGTAGGAGGCGATCGCAGCCAAGCTGGAAATATTGCGATCGGCGCATCTGGGACAGTTAGCATCAACTCAGGAGGAAGAATTGTTAACGTTCTAAATGAAAACGCTGTAGGGAACTCAATCAGAGATATCCGCGAGGCTGTTGATGCCTTCTCAGAGAGTGAAGACAATACGACTTTATTTGGTTCTGTTCTGATTGTGGGACAAATCATCGATATTCAAGCTCCCGCTATCATCAACACAGATACATTTGGTCAAGGTAATGCAGGATTGGTCTTCTTATCTGCATCGCAAATCGTTAATTTAATAGGCCAAATTCCTCAACCTATTGACGCACCTATTCCACCTTTGGTTAGTAGCTCAGTAAACTCATCGGGAATAGGAGATGCCGGAGGAGTTTTAGTGACGGCTCCAATTTTTAACATGTCCAACTTCGCCTCAATTAGCAGCAGCACCTTTGGGGAAGGTAATCCGGGCTCCGTTGAAATTCAAGGAGGAATCGTTTCTCTAGATACCGGAAGCACCATCTTCAGCACAATCGAGCCAAACGGAGTTGCGACTGATGATATAGCTAGAAATCAGAGAACAGAAGATGAGGGAGCAATTTATATTACTGCCAATATTGTCTCCCTCCAAAGTGGCTCGCAAATACAAACCTTGGTGCGAGGACGTGATCCTAGAGATACACCAGAAGCTAGAAGACGCGCTGGCATAGGAGATGCTGGCGATATTGTCATTTTTGCTTCCAGTGTTCTTATCAACGGGACTAATCCTCTCTTGACTGAAGAATCCAGACCCAGCGCTGTTATAAGTTCAGCTGGAACAGGAGCTAGAGGTGATGGGGGATTCATTTTTATATTTGCTGACAATTTAGAGCTTTCTGACTCAGCAAGGATAGAGGCTGTAACCCTTGGACGGGACGGATCGGCTGGGGGCGATGTTCTTATTTTTGCTAATGAATCTTTAGGGTTGCTCAATAATGCTGGTGTTAATGTATCGGCCTTTGGCGAAAATACAGAAGCAGGAAATATCGTGACGCTTCTTGGCGACGAAGCTCTGTTTGTAGTAGGACAGAATTCATTCCTAGCAGCCATCACAAATTCTGGCGACGGGGGCGACATCATTCTGAGTGGCAGTCCTTTTCTTATCCTTTTAAATGAAAGCAACGTTTCAACGACTGCCGGAACTGCTGGAGCTGGAGGGGACGGTGGCAACATTGCGCTCGGGTTTACAGCTGTCTTCGGAGAACCGTTTCGGGATAACAACATTACCGCTCAAGCTTTCAATGGCGATGGTGGAAATATTACAGCTGGCAGTAGGTTTCTTAATCTTTTCCAAATTGGGGAACGACCAGATGATTTTGTGACTAGCAATGACATCACGGCAAGTTCGGAGTTTGGGGCTGATGGTCTTGTCACCATTCCCGAATTGGATGTTGATCCAGTGCGAGGCATTGTGGAACTGCCTGATTTGATTGTTGACCCCGATCAGTTGTTGGTGCAGGCATGTCCCGGCCCTGGGCAGGCGACTGAAGAACTTGGCGCGTTTTATGTGACAGGGCGAGGGGGAATTCCTCCTTCTCCAAGTGAGCTGGGGCGCAGTGATGGGGTTGATGTGCCCTGGGTTAGCCCCTCAGATGAAGATTTAGAGGAGACAGAATCATCGAATTTGGATGAATCGAGTTCTGTTGAGATGAGTAGAACCGCGTCGATGCCCAATGCCCAAATCGAGGCTCAAGACTGGGTTGAAGACGAAAATGGCGAGGTTTGGCTGGTGGCTCACTCAGAAGGAGCGATCGCCCCTCCCCCATCACCTGAGCTTTGCGTCTCGACGCCTCAGTAAAATTCTCTTTTCTTTTGCCCACCTTCTTTGTCCCCGTCGGTAGGATTTCCCATGCTCCAATCAGGTGTATCACCTCTCTTCGTGCGTCTATTTTTCTCTGCAAGCTTTTTGAGTTTAGGGTGTTGCGCGGCTATTTTTTTGAGAACGGCTCCAGCCTCGGCATCAGAAAAAGGAGAAAGTCAATTTGCGATTTTGCAACCTCGTTTGCTCAACCCTTTGGATGAGGCAGAGCAAGCAGAACGCGAGACGCTAAACAGCGAGACTTCTGTAGTTTCCTCCAGTCAAGCGCTATCAGGAGATTTTTATCTGGGCGATCGCCCCTACGATACTGTTGCAACAAATGCAGCCGCACTCCTACCCGAGTCTTCATCGCTAGTCCAATCCAGACCCACAACCTTTCAACCAACACTGTCTGTAGAACCGCTACCGCCTCCCACCTTTAGAACTCAGGCTCCGCGCCCGACTGAACAACCCGATCGTCCTCCGTCCCAGCGTCCGTTGCCAGAGCCAACCCTGCCTCCTGATTTACCTGATCAGGAAGAACTACTCCCTCTGCCCGATCCATTAGCAGATCCAACCGAAATTGTTCCCGATCGTTCAGAACGACGGATTACGGTGACGCGGTTTGAGTTTGTAGACAACACCGCATTTTCAGATGAAGAACTCGCGACGGCAGTAGAGAGCTACACAGGGCGAGAGATTACACTAACGGAGCTATTTGAAGCCCGTTCCACAATCACGCAAAAGTATGTTGATGCAGGTTTTGTGACCTCTGGGGCATTTATCCCACCCCAGCAAATTCAAGACGGCACCATCGCGATGAATATTGTGGAAGGAACCTTAGACGAAATTGTGATTCAGCGGCCTGAAGACATTCAGGTCGAGTTTGGTGAGCGTCTTAACGATAGTTACGTTATCAACCGGATTCGGGTCGCTGCCGGAGAACCGCTGAATCGAGATGACTTATTGGAAGCGCTGCGATTACTCCAGCTCGATCCTCGGATTCAGACCTTACGAGCCGAGTTGTCAGCAGGCACTCGCTTAGGAAGCAGCACCCTCCCCGTTGAGCTGGCAGAAGCCAGCACGGCTGATCTTCTACTGGAAGTTAATAATGAGCGATCGCCCAGTGTCGGCAGCTTCCGTCAACAGATCGAGCTGGGAATGCAAAACCTCATAGGCAACGGGGAATCTCTAAACGTTAGCTACGCTCGAACAACGGGAAGTAATGACATTGATGGAAGTTTGCAGTTTTTCCTGAATCCTCGCAACGGCACCCTGACCTTCAGCGGTGGGACGTCGAACAGCGAGGTAATCGAGGAACCGTTTGATCTGCTGGATATTCGTTCAGAGTCATACTTTCTAGAACTATCCTATCGCCAACCTTTAATTCGCACCCTAGATGAAGAATTGGCGGTGGGAGTGACCGCATCTCACCAGCAAAACCGTAGTTCTTTCCTACCAGAACCGTTTGGCCCAGTTCCCTTAACGCTATTTGGAGCAGAAGCTGATGGTGAAGTGCGGGTTACAGCTCTGCGTTTTTTTCAGGATTGGACACGGCGGCGCGAGGGCGAAGTCTTTGCCGCGCGATCGCAGTTTAGCTTCGGAGCCGACATCCTCGACCCCACAATCAGTGATGAAGGTTTGCCTGACAGTCGCTTCTTTTCGTGGAGAGGACAAGCCCAATGGGCACGACGACTTTCGGATGATGCGCTCCTCATCGTCAAAGGCGATCTGCAATTTGCAGACAACGAGCTGCTGACATTAGAACAATTTGGAATTGGAGGTGCGCGTACCGTTCGTGGCTATCGTCAAGACTTGCTGCTAACCGATAATGGCATTCTTGCTTCTGCCGAGGTGCGACTTCCCATTGTCCGCACTCCATCCGTTAACGGGTTGCTACAGGTCGTCCCCTTTCTAGACATTGGCAAGGGCTGGAACATCAGCGCAGAAGACCCCGACCCTAGTACTTTAGTGGGGGTCGGGGTCGGATTACTGTGGCAAATGGATCGGCTGTCCGCTCAGTTTGAATGGGGCATTCCCCTAGTCAATGTAGAAACACGAGAAGATAACTCGCTTCAGGAAAACGGGTTTTACTTTTCCCTCGTTTTCAATCCGTTCTAAAGCTAGGGATTGTAGACAAACCTCTGTCAGCTAGAAGCCTGAAGTCGTGCTCGTGCCCGCTTCATCGCCTGATTCGCTTGAAATTGCTCCTGGCGAGTGCCGCTGCCACGAACTTCATTGAGACGCTGTTCTGCCTCGTCGTAGGCAGACTTCGCTTGCTCGCGATCAATGTTGTCGCCTTTCTCAGCACCGTTAACGAGGATGATGACTTCGTCATCTTCGACTTCTGCAAAACCACCCATGAGGGCGATCGTCACCCATTCCTTCGCTTCTCTGACTCGCATTACACCCGTATCGAGAGCTGTCAGAAGTGGAGCATGCCCCGACAAAATACCTAACTGCCCAGTTGTGCTAGGCAAAATCACTTCTTCTGCGTCTGCATCCCAAACGGTCTTATCAGGAGCAATCACTCGAACAGTCAATGACATAGGAGTTGTCTCAAAAAATTTCAGTTAACAGCAAGAACTAAGATTTCAATCAGAAGCTAGATCTAAAAGTGTGCCTAATGAAGAGAAGGCGATCGCTCAAAAATCTGACCCTTATTCCTGTTGATTTAGAAGAGAGGGAAACTCAAAAGCATCTTGCACAGCAATCCACTATACTGAGTTTCCCAATTCATCACACAGGTTCGTCACACATCATCCAGGATTTGAATCCGTGGATGATATCGCACTAATTAAGACTCGGACTTCATCTTCTCCGCAGCCTCAATCACCTGATCAATGCCACCCTTTAGGTAGAAAGCCTGCTCAGGAATATCATCAAGTTTGCCATCGAGAATCATGTTGAACCCTCGAATACTCTCTTCGAGAGACACATACTGACCAGCCAAACCCGTGAAGACTTCAGCCACAAAGAAAGGCTGAGATAGGAATCGCTCAATCTTACGAGCACGCGCTACTGTCTGACGATCGTCTTCAGACAATTCATCTAGACCCAAAATGGCAATAATGTCTTGCAACTCTTTATAACGCTGAAGAGTCGCTTGGACTGCGCGAGCCGTTTGATAGTGAGCATCACCCACAATCGCGGGCTGCAGCATCGTTGAGCTTGAATCGAGCGGATCAACCGCAGGATAAATTCCTTTAGATGCTAAACCACGAGATAGCACAGTGGTCGCGTCGAGGTGGGCAAACGTTGTTGCTGGAGCCGGATCAGTCAAGTCATCCGCAGGCACGTAAACAGCCTGAATAGACGTAATCGAACCTTCAGTAGTAGAAGTAATACGCTCTTGCAAATCACCCATCTCAGTCGCCAGAGTTGGCTGATATCCTACAGCAGAAGGCATTCGACCCAGCAGTGCAGATACTTCAGAACCCGCTTGCACGAATCGGAAGATGTTGTCGATAAACAGCAGCACGTCCTGCTTGTTCGTGTCGCGGAAATATTCAGCCATGGTCAATGCCGAAAGACCCACACGCATCCGCGCACCGGGTGGCTCATTCATCTGACCATAAACGAGAGCCACTTTCGACTCGCTTAGGTTCTCTTCGTTGATGACCTTAGAGTCAATAAATTCGTTGTAGAGGTCATTCCCTTCGCGGGTGCGTTCACCCACACCACCAAACACAGAGACCCCACCGTGCTCTTTTGCAATGTTGTTGATCAGCTCCTGAATCAACACCGTCTTGCCAACACCAGCACCACCAAACAAACCGACCTTACCACCACGACGATAGGGAGCCAGTAGGTCAATCACCTTAATGCCGGTTTCAAAGACTGCCGGAGCCGTTTCTAGTTCAGTGAGCAGAGGAGCAGAGCGATGAATCGGAGATGTATCTTCAGCACCTACCTCTCCTTTTTCATCTACAGGCTCGCCTAAGACATTGAAGATTCGTCCTAGGGTCGCCTTGCCGACTGGAACACTAATAGCTGCACCTGTATCAACCACCTCCATGCCGCGAGTGAGGCCATCGGTTGAACTCATTGCAACAGCACGAACCTCGCTATCGCCGAGCAGTTGCTGAACTTCGCAGGTAACAGAAACCTCGTTACCAATGGGGTTTTTGCCAGAAATTGTGAGCGCGTTGTAAATTTCGGGCAAGTTCCCGGCGGGAAACTTAATGTCCAAGACAGGACCGATGATTTGAGTGATGTGACCGACGTTTGTTTTTTCTGCTGTGGTGACCATGCTTTGCCTACTGTGTGATCAGCTTTTTGA
The DNA here is from genome assembly GCA_937128595.1 of uncultured cyanobacterium. GTDB lineage: Bacteria > Cyanobacteriota > Cyanobacteriia > CAKZMO01 > CAKZMO01 > CAKZMO01. The sequence continues at coordinate 7,427 of CAKZMO010000606.1, forward strand.
TGGGACTTTAGAATTTCTCAACAAAATTGCCACCTAAAAGATTATCACCGAACGGCCCCGTTATTACCGATCGCCATATAGAATCACGGGAACACGGTCATAAAATTTGTCTGTTGAGAGCGAATTTTGCGTGGAGAGAAAAGCAAAAATGCTCCCAATACTGTCCCGGAATGTGGGATCAGAGCAAAGAGAACCCTCCCCACTCGAAACATCCGCACCTATAATCAAAGACTGAGGTTTTGCAAACAGAGCACTGGATAACGTGGCGATCGCGCTTATCCGGTACTGACACAGCATGATCGACAATTAGCTAAACATCCTTCAAAACGCTCATCTCTTTGCAACAAGCCATGACTTCTCAATCTCGCCGCTATCACATCACGACCTTCGGCTGTCAGATGAACAAAGCTGACTCTGAGCGCATGGCTGGCGTTCTTGAAGACATGGGCTTCATCTGGTCAGAGGCTCCGGAACAGGCCGATGTCGTGCTCTACAACACGTGCACGATTCGGGACAACGCCGAACAAAAAGTCTACTCCTATCTAGGACGGCAAGCCAAGCGAAAGCATCAACAGCCTGATTTAACCTTAATTGTGGCGGGATGCGTCGCTCAGCAAGAAGGAGAATCTTTGCTGCGACGAGTGCCAGAGCTGGATCTTGTCATGGGGCCCCAACACGCCAATCGCCTCAAGGATTTGCTGGAGCAAGTCTTTAACGGCAATCAGGTCGTCGCCACTGAGCCAGTCCATATTTTCGAGGACATCACCAAACCTCGCCGCGATAGTGAGGTGACGGCTTGGGTCAACGTGATTTATGGCTGCAACGAGCGCTGTACCTACTGTGTTGTGCCCAACGTCCGGGGAGTCGAACAGTCTCGCACCCCAGAAGCGATTCGGGCAGAAATGGAGACCCTAGGACAGCAGGGATTTAAGGAAGTGACACTGCTAGGGCAAAACATTGACGCCTATGGACGCGATTTGCCCGGTTCTACCCCTGAAGGCCGACATCTTCATACCCTCACGGATCTCCTCTATTTTGTCCACGACGTACCGAGTATTGAGCGAATTCGCTTTGCCACGAGCCATCCCCGCTACTTCACCGAGCGCCTGATTGCGGCTTGCGCTGAGCTACCCAAAGTCTGCGAACACTTCCACATTCCGTTTCAGTCTGGTGATAATGACATTCTGAAGGCGATGTCCCGAGGCTATACCCATGAGCGTTATCGTCGCATCATCGACACCATTCGCCGCTACATGCCTGACGCCGCCATCAGCGCCGATGCCATCGTGGGATTTCCAGGAGAAACAGAAGAACAGTTTCAGCACACGATGGACTTGGTAGAAGACATCGGGTTTGACCTGCTTAACACAGCAGCCTATTCTCCCCGCCCTGGAACCCCTGCCGCCGCCTGGGACAATCAACTTTCGGAAGAGGAAAAGAGCGATCGCCTCCAGCGCATCAATCACCTCGTTTCTATCAAAGCTGCCGAGCGATCGCAGCGTTACTTCGACCGCGTTGAGGAAGTGCTAGTTGAAGTTCAGAATTCCAAAGATCCCAATCAGGTGATGGGGCGCACCCGTGGCAATCGGCTCACCTTTTTCACAGGCGATATCGCCGAGTTGAAAGGTCAATTGGTGAAGGTAAAAATCACTGAAGTCCGTGCTTTCAGCCTCACAGGAGAGGCAGTCGGTGTAGCTCAAGCCGTACCCGTAGGCGTTTAGTCCAGGTTATGAATTTCATCAGGATAGTGAATTCAGCTCAATGGCTCAACTAGAGCAATCTCAGGCTCGACAGGTCGCGTTTATGGCTTTGCTTAAAATCGAGCAAGGTCAGTTTGCCGATGCAGCATTGCAACAAGCCCTCGCAAAAGCCAAACTCAAAGCTGTCGATCGCCGTTTTGTCACCGAGCTAGTCTATGGCGTGACTCGTCGCCGCCGCACCCTCGATGCGCTGATCGATCAATACAGCAATAAAGAGGGCGATCGCCAACCGCTCAAGCTTCGCATCCTTCTACGGCTTGGGCTTTACCAAATGCGCTATCTGACTCAAGTGCCTGTCTCTGCTGCCGTCAATACCTCAGTAGATTTGGCGAAGCAAAATGGTCTCAAGGGTTTATCGGGCGTGGTGAACGGACTGCTGCGGCGATACAGTCGGGAGTCGGCCCCTCAGACAGGAGAATCGCAGCCTCGTGATCCCTTAAAGTTACCGCAAGAGGCGATCGCCCATCTGGGAGTTTTGCACAGCTATCCAGACTGGATTTTGAAGGTCTGGTCAGAGCAGATTTCTTTGTCAGACCTAGATGCCCTCTGCCAATATTTTAACCAGCCGCCGTCCATCGATCTGCGAGTAAACCGCCTTCAAGCCACGCGAGAAAAGGTACTGGAAGCCTTTGAGGATGGGGGCATAGAAGCCGATGCGATTTCTATCACGACTCATGGCATCCGGCTGCGTCACCATGCAGGTGATATCCGGGCGTTACCAGGCTACAACGAGGGCTGGTGGAGTGTTCAGGATGCCAGCGCTCAGGGCGTGGTAGAACTGTTGGCTCCAGAACCGGGAGAAATCACCATCGATGCCTGTGCTGCTCCCGGTGGCAAGACAACTCAGATCGCCGAGGCAATGGGCGATCGCGGTCTGGTCTGGGCGTGCGATCGCCAAGCCAAGCGACTGCGGCGAGTCGAGGAAAATCAGCAGCGCCTGAAGCTACACTCGATTCAGACGAAAGCACTGGATATGCGATCGCCTGATTTGGGTGATTTGCCCTCGTGCGATCGAGTCCTGATCGATGCCCCCTGTTCAGGGTTGGGAACGCTCAACCGCCATGCCGATGCTCGCTGGCAGCAGACCCCAGAAACCGTAGCAGAACAGGCTATCATCCAAACCGGATTGCTGAACCGTACGAGTCGGTTGGTCAAACCAGAGGGCGTATTGGTCTACGCCACCTGCACCCTACATCCGGCTGAGAACGAGCAGCAAATTCAGCAGTTTCTCAAAACTCATCCTGACTGGAATATTGAACCTCCAGCGGCTGACTCTCCCCTCGCAGTTTGGACTCAACCCGAAGGCTGGCTCAAGATTTGGCCCCATCAACATCAGATGGATGGGTTCTTCATGGCGCGGCTACGGCACTAGATGCAACTTCTCATTCGTCTTTGTATGAGTGGAATGGCAAACCCAGATGTTTCGCCCTTGCTCTTTTGCCTGATATAGAGCGGAGTCAGCGGCCGCAATAAGAGGCTCTACCGGAAGTCCCTGACTAGGGCTCTGACTCGCAATGCCAAGGCTAACAGTGACTACATGCTCTTTGCTATCGCTATCGACGTACTCTATGTGCAGATTGTGAATAGCAGTTTAGATATCGCACGCTATCTTCTTTGCACCCGCCTGATCGGTATGCGGAAGAATAACTGCGAACTCCTCCCCACCATAGCGAGCAACAAGATCGCCAGGTCGTTTCAGGACTGACTGAGCGGCCTGAGCCATGCTCGGCAGGCAAGTATCTCCCGATAAATATCCACAACAATCGTTGTATAGCTTGAAATAATCAAGATCAAACAGAATCAACGACAAGTTACCTTCATTACGGTGTAAACGTTTTGATTCTTTTGCCAACACATGGTCAAAACATATAGCAATGCGCAGATAGGTTAGGACAGATATTGATGGAGAAGCCGCGCGGTGCGCAGCTTCTCCATCAACTGTTGGTTTTATATCAGCGCGTAGCACTAGATACGGTTTGCAACTTGCGTCAGAGCATCTAGGTTGGTCAGCTTTTCTAGCTTCGCATTCGACTCTTGGAGTTCTTGCAAGGTTTGATCCAACTCAGTAGCTTGGAACGAGACTGAGCAAGAAGCTCGGCCTGAACTAACACAGCGCTGAATTGAGCGGCTAACTGTTTGACGAACTGAATTCTGTGTCTTTCCAGTGTCGAGATTGGTCGCACTGGTGAACACACAATAGTCCCCAAAGCGTTCCTCCTTTGATAAGTGGAGTGATAATTTGAGCCTTGATTAAAAAAGCTTCAAATAGACCGAATCCAGATCAAATTGAAAGATGCCAAAGCGATCCGCCTTTAAAGATTTGCGCGTTTCACGTACCCTCGTCTTAAACAAGATTTCTAGGTCAAAGGTTTCGCGAATTTCCGTTACCAAATTGAACAAGACTTGCTATTTTCATAGGCAACTTCTAACTCCTCTGTCTTTTGCTCCGCGTTGGCCAACAGTTCGGCTTGCTTAACCGCAAAACCCAAATGATCTGCAACCTGCATCAAAGACTTGACTGTTGTTTCTTGCCAATCATGGGGTTGAGAATGCTGATAAGCTGCTAGGATGCCCCATAGTTTTTGTCCGATAAATATCGGAGCAGTTGCATATGCTCGAATGTGAAACTGAGTGAGGAGGAGCGGGCTGTGCCCGCTCCTCCTCACTCAAATCAATTGAGATTGCTATAGTATTAACAATTTTGTTCAGAACTTAAGAATTAGTCATCAGATTTGACATTCGAATCTCGCTCTATTTCTAACAATATCTCCTCCATTCAATCGCTGCCCTCCGATGTCGTGCATCTAATGGCTGCGGGAGAGGTGATCGATTCATTAGCGGCTGTCGTGCGCGAGCTGGCAGAAAATGCCATTGATGCAGGAGCAACCCGAATTTCCATTGAACTCGATCCCAACTCTTGGCGCATTCGGGTCGTAGATAACGGTTGCGGCATGGGTCTCGAAGACTTACAGCAGGCAGCCCTTCCCCACAGCACCAGCAAAATTCGCGTCAGCCGAGATCTTACTCGTATCACCAGTTTGGGATTCCGGGGAGAAGCGCTCCACAGTCTGGCGCAGCTGTCTCAACTCAGTCTCTACAGTCGTCTCAATCCTGATTTTCAAACGCAGAATTCTGAAGGACTTGCTTCATCAAGCGACGGCTACTGCATCCAGTACGATCGCCACGGTCAGCCGATTTCGCAAGAAACTGTGGCGATCGCCCCCGGCACGATTGTGGTAGTCGATCAGCTTTTCGGCAATTGGCTGACACGACGCCAGTCGCTGCCCTCATTGGCGCAGCAGTTTCGAGCAGTGCAGCTAACGGTACATCATCTCGCCCTCTGCCATCCTGCGGTGACCTGGCGCGTCAGCCGTAGCAACCAAGACTGGTTTTCTATCTATCCCAGTTCTAGCAGTCGCGACATCTTGCCCCAGCTTGTGCGCAGCATTGACGCGGCAGACTTACGAGAAGAATGGCGCGATGTGGATCGTGGCCGCATTTATCCCCTCATCGGACTGCCCGATCGCTGTCATCGGCACCGTCCTGACTGGGTGAAGGTCGCTATCAATGGTCGGATCGTGCGATCGCCAGAACTCGAACAAAGTATCGTCGGCGCATTCCGCCGAACCCTACCGCGCGATCGCCATCCTGTCTGCTTTGTGCACCTGAACGTTCCTAGCGACGCTATCGACTGGAATCGCCATCCTGCCAAGTCAGAAATCTACCTGCGTCATCTAGAACAGTGGCAAGAACAAATTCAAGAGGCGATCGCCCACATTCTCAATCTCAACCCTAGCAGCACACCCGACTCTCTCTACACTGAGAAAATAGCAGGCCGAGTGACCCAATTGCTCAAAACAGCAGAAGCTTCTGAACAGTACGGAACACCTGATTCCTCCCTGACCCGCTCGGAGCGACTGAGTGCTATCGAGGAGGACAAAGACGAGGAAAAATTTGACGAAGCAGCCCCCCTTCCGTCCCTCAATGCCGTGGCTCAAGTTCACAACACTTATATTCTGGTAGAGCACCCCAGCGGCATGTGGCTCGTGGAACAACACATCGCCCATGAGCGCGTGCTGTACGAACAGTTGTGCGATCGCTGGACGGTCGTTCCGCAAGAATCTCCTGTCATCCTCAATCATTTGAGCGAAGATCAAGTCGAACAGCTCCGACGGTTATCTTTAGATGTAGAAGCCTTCGGAGACAGTGCTTGGGCGGTACGCAGCATTCCACAAGCTTTAGTCGAACGGGACGACTGTGCAGATGCTCTAATCGAGCTGAGCTTGGGCGGAAGTTTGGATGTGGCGATCGTTGCTACAGCCTGCCGAGCTGCCATTCGAAACGGTACGCCTCTAGAACCGTCGCAGATGCAAACCCTCATTTCTCAATGGCAGCGCACCCGCAACCCACGCACTTGTCCCCACGGTCGCCCTATTTTTCTGGCTCTAGAGGAATCGAGGTTATCTCGATTTTTCCGTCGCCATTGGGTGATTGGAAAGAGTCACGGAATCTAGGAAAATGTCACGGTATTGATCAAAACGCTGAACACATTATGACAATGCGCGATCGCTTAACAGCCATTGATGAAGAATTTTCTAAACGAACGCTGAATCTAGACCCGGCAGGCTATTTCACCATCAGCATAGATCGCGATGCCGGACTCATTCGGGCGCGCCACTACTCCAACACGATTGATTCTCGTGGATTGGCGATCGACCCAAAAACGGGTAAGCCCATTCCTGCAAAGGGTTCAGTCAAGCGAGAACCCACCTTAACGGTTACCGGACGAACCGCGAAGGAAATCTGCATCAAACTCTTTGAAGAAGTTCGTCCTTGTCCGGTCAGTTTGATGAGCCACGCCGCCTATCTTGGGCGAGAATTTGCACGGGCAGAGCAAGCGCTGGTCTCTGACCAGGACTATCTTCAAGATTAATTGGCGAAACAAGAGTGTTTCAAATCTTGCAATAGTTTTCATTCCTCTA